>CALXMX010000162.1 GCA_944389575.1 uncultured Opitutales bacterium | reverse complement strand
GGGAATCTAACCCCAAATCGTCAACCATGTTGAGGGAATCGGAGGCGTTCTTGAGAAGGTCGCGCTT
Organism: uncultured Opitutales bacterium; assembly: GCA_944389575.1. Classification (GTDB taxonomy): domain Bacteria; phylum Verrucomicrobiota; class Verrucomicrobiia; order Opitutales; family Intestinicryptomonadaceae; genus Merdousia. The sequence goes on along the minus strand of CALXMX010000162.1, from coordinate 15,551 downwards.
CTCCGGATCCAAAAAGCGCTCTATAATCCCTATTACCACCGGCCCGGCAAGTTCCGGATTGCCGGTTTTGCGCAACTCCACCGCCTTTTCGATTGTTTCGGCGGAACAGCGCTTGAGAGCCTCGCGCAGCGCGTTTTCGTCTTCCTGTGTGAAATTTTCAGAATTCATGCGCATTATTTCAACACAACACTGGGAAATTTCAACATTTTAAAGCCCGCTTTTTTAATTGTTGCCTTTTCGCGCCGGACGCGCTTTTCTGCCCTGCGTAAAACAAACCGGCGCGGCCGCGCGCCAACGGACCGCCTCACATGAACTGCATTCTATTCGACGAACCCCCGCCGTTCAAACTGGACGAAAGCGACCCGAGGCTCGCCCACGTGCTCGGCTACCTGAAAATACCCGAAGGCGGCGAGATTTTCGCAGGAAAAATAAACTCTTTCATGTGCGTTGCCCGAATACGCTACCTGCGCGGCGCGGGCGCGCTCTTAGAGCCTATTCGCCCCCTGCCGGATCCCCGCCCGAAAAACATCACCTTTTGCGCCGCGTTCACGAGGCCGCAAATCGCCCAGAGAATACTGTTTGAATGTTCGTGCTTCGGGGTAAAAAACGTCATATTCTACGCCGCGCAAAAGGGCGACGCCTCCTACCTGAAAAGCGGGCTCTACGAGAGCGGAAAATACGCGGAGTGGCTCTTGAAGGGCGCCCAGCAGGCCTGCGCTTCAAGCGTCCCGAAATTTTTTCGCGCAGACAGCCTTGAGGACTGCCTCAAGACCGCCGCGGAACTCGAGCCCGAAGAAATCCCCGCGATGCGAATCGCCCCCGACGTTTACGAGGCGGAAACCAACATGAAAAAAGAGGCGGAAAAATTCTCCGCGGGAAATTTCCACGCGACAATCGCAATAGGGGGCGAGCGCGGCTTTGGGGAAAGCGAACGCGACGCCCTCCGCGCGAGGGGATATTCGCTCGCTTCCTTTGGGCCGCGCGTATTGCGGACCGACACCGCCGCAATAGCGGCGCTCTCCCTATTCGCGTGCGGCTAATTCCAAAGCGCGGACTATGCGCGAACTTAAAGCGACTATGCGCTTTGCGGCGCCGCGCAACCGCGCGAACCCCTCGGGGAAAAAACGCCGCAAAACCGCCGCAAAATTTCTCCGCCATACACAAGCGCGTATGAGCCGCGCAAGCAGCCGCGTTTGCCAACGCGAATTTTCCCTTGCCGTCCGCCAACCAACCCGCAATAGCATTGAGAGCCTGAGTTCGGACAAATAGCAAACACTCCGCACAAAGTCCGCATCGCCCGATAAGCGTTTCCGCACCCGCCCCTTTTCGGCGCATCGCCGCCCGCGGCGAATCGCTCTCGCGCGGCGCGCTTTAAGCTCCGCAACTTCCGCGCCCGGCTGCAGAGCCGCCGCCATTCGCCTTCCATTGCAAACTTTAGAAGCGCAGCCCAAAATGCCGGAGGCGCAAAAAAAAGAGACGGCGGCGGGCGCATTGAACGCGCGTTAAAAAAACTCCGCGAAATCCCACAAATCCGCAAAAGAAAATGCGCGAAAAAAATTGCGAAATTGCGCGAGTCCCCCGGGCGAAATTTATCCCAAAAACAAAGCGGGCTAAAATACGAAAATAAAGGCTTTGCCGCAGAAGCAAAAATCAAAGCCGTATTTCGCGCGCAAATTGTAAAAAAAACGCAAGGGGATTTGCCGAAGATTTTTTGGACAAAAAAAGCATTCCCCGCCGAACGGAGGGGAATGCGACAAAAAAGAATTTTAAATCTCTACTTTTTGCAGCCGCACTTCTTGCAGCAAGCCTTTTTCGCCGGAGCCTTTTTGGCGGCGGCTTTCTTGGCCGGAGCTTTCTTCGCAGCAACCTTCTTGGCGACAGCCTTCTTAGCCGGAGCCTTCTTGGCGGCGACCTTCTTAACCGCGACCTTTTTCGCCGGGGCCTTCTTAGCCGCAACCTTCTTGGCAGGCGCCTTCTTGGCGACCGCTTTTTTTACCGGAGCTTTTTTCGCCGCAACCTTTTTGGCGGGCGCTTTTTTTACTACTTTTTTAGCCATGATTTCTTGGTGTTTTTTCTGGTTGTTATTGAATTGTTCAAGGCCGAAAAATCAAACCCGGACATGAGCCTGGAAAGATTGTTGAGCCTCGAACAATAAAATTCAACGCCAACGGCGCGATATCGCGGCCGCCCGCCAAAAAAAATCCGCGCGCAAAACAATTTTTAACGCGCTGCGTTTCCCCCAAAAAATCCGAAAGAAAATCGCCAAAAAATTTTATTCCGCAAAAAATCTTTTTTGAAAACGGGAGGGACGGCTCCCCCCGAACATCTATTCCAAATGTTCCTGCTGTGGGCGTCTCCAAATGAAAAATCATCTCTGTGCGGCAAAATTCCGAAGCCGGAAATAAAGTATTCTTCACGCAACCGATTCCGACTCTCGATGTTTTTTTATCTGATGTTTTTATTTAATTAGCAATAAAAATTTTTATATTTCACAAAAAAATTTTTTCCGGCCCCGACAGAATACTTCTGTTCTTAAAACTTTTCAAAGGTTCCGAAACGTCGAACGAAAAACCCGAAAGAAAATCCGCAACGCCCATCATTTTCGCGCACGGCCTCTGTATTTTCAAGACGTCGAGCGCACCGCTTGAACACTGTATTTTCAAGCCCTCCTCCGCAGACGCGCAAATTATTTTTCCGCATTCTCCGGCGGCGCGCGCGCAGTCGACGGCGCGCGCGCTTCCGATTTTCATACGCATATTTTTATACTCAAAAATTCCGCAGCCGAACGCGCGAATTCTATCGCATATTCGAATTGCGTCCGCATTGAAATCTATGAGCAGATCGCTCTTGTCGAGCTTGCGCGTGTACGTCGCGCAGGACGCGTCCTGCGGAAGGAACTCGATTTTTCCGTCGAGCGCGCCGCGCAAGCTGTCTTTCAAAAGTTCGGCGGCGGCCTTTCCGATTTTCGCCCGAAGAGCCGCGGAGGTATCGGACTCTCCTATCAATATCTCCCTCGCCGCGCAAACGTCGCCCTCGTCCATTCCCGGCGAAATTCGCATCAGGCTAACGCCCGTGCGCCTGCGCCCCAGCGCGATTGCAGTCTCTATCGGAGACGCCCCGCGAAGGTCGGGCAGCAGAGACGCATGCAGATTCAGGCACGGATATTTGGAATATTCCAAAACGCAGCTTTTCAGAATGTGCCCGTAGGCCATGACGATTATGAAATCCACGCCGAGGCCGCGCAGGCGCTCCATGTCTTCGGGCGACGGGGTCTTCTGCGGGCGCAGCAGCTCCACGCCGTTTTTCAACGCCCACTCGGACACCGCGTTCGGCGACGTCTTTTGCCCGCGCCCCTTCGGCCTGTCCGGATTGCTGACAACGCACGCAAGCTCCCATTCGCCGGACGAGCGCAGATACTCCGCAACGTCCAGCGCCACCGCGTCCGACGCAAAGAGCGCCGCCCTCATTCGGCCGACCTCCCCGCGACCCTCTCTGCCGCAGATGCCGCCGGCTTGCCTATCGGCTCCAGCCTAATGGCGACGCCGCCCAGCTTCAACGCCGCGCGCAAGCCGTTTACAAGATACTTTTCGTACGACGTCGAAAGGGCGCCCGCATCGTTGCAGTACATTCGCACGGTATACGGGCGCGAACCCGTCTTTACGCAGTAGTAGGCCTTGAAGCGCTTTCCCGAAACGTACTTCGGCGGATTCCTCTCCATAAGCTCCCGCACTATTTTATTCAGCCTGCCCGTGGGAACGCCCGCGTTCATCTTTGCGCGCATTCTGCCCGCCGCCTCCAAGAGCCTGCCAACTCCCCTGTTCTCAAGGGCGGAGACAAAATACACTCTCGAATCCCCGATGAAATTGAAAATTTTTCTGACGGATTCGTCGAACGCCGCGCCGAATTCCCGAATGTTCTCATACCCGTGAAGCGGCCGCTTGACGAAGGCGGCCTCGGCGAGGTCCCACTTGTTGACGACTACTATTATAGAGGCGCCCGCTTCCATTATCTCTCCCGCAAGGCGCTTGTCTAACTCCGTCACCCCGCCCATGCAGTCGAGCACCAAAAATACGATGTCGCAGCTCTCAACAGCCCTGCGCGCGCGCAGAGACGACAGGAAGTCAAGCGACGTATTCGTCTTGCTCTTGGCCTTCAATCCCGCCGTATCATAGAGGCGGAACTTAAGCGTCTCGCCGTTTCTTGCGGCGAAGTCCAAATCGAACTTCACGGCGTCGCGCGTGGTTCCGGCCACCTGGCTTACTATGAGCTTATCGCCGCCGAGAAGCCGGTTTGCAATGGAGCTTTTCCCCACGTTCGGCCGGCCGGCGACGCAGATTTTTATCCTGCCGGCGCCCTCGTCTTCCGGCGGGGAAATTTCGCCGAAGTCGCGCTCTATGAGCGCAGCCAAATCCTCCACTCCCGCGCCGTGCTCGGCGGAAACTTCCACGCAGTCCCTGAATCCGAGAGCGTAAAATTCCGAATTTCTGTCCGAATGCTCCGGGACGTCAACCTTGTTTATCGCAAGCACGACCGGCTTGCCGCTGTCGCGCAAAAGCTTTGCGATGTCGAGATCCAGCGGCGTCAGCCCCTCCTGAGAATCGACTACAAAAATCACCGCGTCCGCCGCCCCCACCGCAAAAGCCGCCTGCCTGTTGGTGGCGTCTATAATGACGCTCTCGGAGACTTCCGGAGAGGCGAACATGCCGCCGGTGTCCATAAGCAGTATGCCGTCGGAGAGCTTTTCGGCGACGATGTCGCGCGTCACTCCCGGGCGGTCGTGGACTATCGAAACCCTGCGGCCGAGCAGCCTGTTGAAAAGTCTGCTCTTGCCGACGTTCGGCCTCCCGACCAGGGCTATGCTTTTCAGTCCGGACATCGCGCTATTTCCGCAGTTTTTTCAGCGCCGCCTCGATTCTGTCGGTCGCCTCTATGAGGTTTTCGTAGCTGGTCGAAAAGCTCGCCCGGACAAAGCCCTCGCCCGACTCCCCAAAGGCCGTGCCCGGAACGACCGCCACCTTGCCCTCGCGGAGGACGTGCGTGGCGAAATCCATCGATTTCATTCCGAATTTCTTTATGCACGGAAACGCATAAAACGTCCCCTTCGGGAGGTGGCAGTCCATTCCGAGCTCGTTGAAGCGGCGCACGATGAAATCGCGGCGGCGCCGGTATTGCTCGCGCATGGAGCGCATGTCCGGAGTCCCGTTTGAGAGCGCCTCGATTGCCGCGCACTGCGAAACTATCGGGGCGCACATGACCTCAAACTGGTGGATTTTCATAATCCCCTCTATCAGCTCGTGCGGGGCGCACGCGTAGCCGATCCTGAATCCCGTCATGGCGAAGGCCTTTGAAAAGCCGTGCAGAAACACGGTGCGCTCCTTCATTCCGGGAATCGACGCTATGGAAGTGTGCTCGCCGTCGAAGGTGAGTTCGGAATAAATTTCGTCGCTTATGACGAGCATATCTTTTTCGGACGCAAAATCGGCGAGCTCCTCAAGCTGTCCGCGGCTTGCCACGCCGCCGGTCGGATTGGTCGGAAAATTTATTATTATGGCCTTGCAGCCCGGGCGCCACGCGCGCTTTATCTGCCCGACGTTTATCTCAAAGCAGTCCTCCGGGCGGGTGTTGACGACGACCGGCTCCCCGTGGCACAATCTGATGCTCGGCGCATAAGACACGAAACACGGTTCGTGATACATCACTTTGTCGCCCGGATTTATCACCGCGCGCAGCACGCTGTCCATCACCTGCGACACCCCGACGCCCACGAGAATTTCCGAGTTAGCGTCGTACCTGACGCCGAAATTTTTTTCGACATATTTTGATATCTCCTCCCGCAGCCGGAGCATTCCGAGATTGTCGGTGTAGGACGTGCGCCCCTTTTCCACGGCGAATATCGCGGCCTCGCGGATATGCCACGGCGTGACGAAATCCGGCTCCCCTATGCCCAGGGATATGGCGTCCTTCATGGTCGCCGCAATGTCAAAGAAGGCCCGAATGCCGGAACGCGGTATGTCCCGGACGTGTTTTGCTATGAAAGGTGAATTTTTCGACTCTTGCATTGTTCGATATTTTTGCGCTCAGCGCGCGGTTAGTGCGGTGCGCAGACATCCCCGCGCGGCGGAAAAAGCGCGCGCGGCGATACCGGCAAAATAAGCGCTACGGGGAATACATCAGGCGCTCGCCGTCGTCGGGAGCCTCGCCCACTATGAATCCCTGCTGCTTGTAGGTTTTGAGGAAGAAGTGCGTCGCGGTGGAGGTCACCCCGCCGATTGTCGCAAGCTTTTCATACACGAAACTTGCGACGTCGCGCAGAGAATCGGCGCGCACGAACAGCAGCAAATCGTACGCCCCGCTCATGAGGTAGCAGGAATCCACTTGGGAAAACCCGCTGACGCGGCGCGCGAGCCTGTCGAATCCGCCGTCGCGCTCCGGGCTTATGCGCAGCTCTATTGCGGCGTGCACCTTGCCGCCGTCTATATTCGGATCCAAGACGGGCCGCCAGCCTATGAGTATGCCGGCCTTTCCCATCTTCGCAAGCTCCGCGTCCAGCTCCGCCTTGTCCATGCCCAGAATTTTTCCCATCTGTTCGGTGGACAGCGCTTCGCCGTCGAGCATCAATTTCAAAATTTTTTCCATAGTTGGCCATATATAGGCGAGGCGTTTTCATTTTTAAACATTATTTTTTTGATTTTTGTCTTGCAAGCCGCGCGACGATAATGCAATTTTGAAAATTCTTTTAGGGCCGGTAGCTCAGCGGTTAGAGCAGACGACTCATAATCGTTTGGTCGTGGGTTCAATCCCCTCCCGGCCCACCACTTTCTTAAGCCCGCTTTCCCGCGAATTTAAAGGGATTGCGGGCTTTCTCGTTTCTCGGTTGCGTTAACGCGATAACGAAAACGCGCAAATTTGCGCCGATTTTTAATTGATTCCCCCGCGCCTTTTAATCCGATTTTCGATCGCCAAGACGCGAAATGCTCATGTTTTTGCCGCAAAAAATTTCCGCGGCAGACAAGGCTTTTTTTCGCGGTTGAGCGAAGTCGAAATTGGCTGTCCGGCAATCCGGCAGCCGCAGGCAGTTCGGAAAAAAATGCAAAAAAAAGCGGAAAAACTAAGCTGAAACAAGCCGCTATTATAATCACAATCGTCCGGGAAATATGCTAAAATGCGGGGAAGGCAAGCGGCATTTCAGGCGGCATGTCGGCGGAGCCTGTCCGTGAAATGCGCCAAAAATCGAAGAAAGCAAACGCGGATAAAATACAAGCGGCAAAAATATCCGGAAGCGGACAGCCAAAAATAAAAAGCGCAAAAAGGCCGCGCATGCGCCATCTAAAATTTGCCTTGCCGATCCAGCTTTGAATACCTGCCAGCCATCGCCTTATATATGTAGTTTTCGTATTTTATTATTTGGTACTTTTGCCTTATGAGGTCGCTCTTTGCGGAATTTTGGCTGCCTAAAGCTTCGAGAAAATCCTTAAATTCGCTTTTGCCGCGGTCGTACCTGCTCTTGTAATACTTCGCTATTTTTAGGGCGCAGTCGAGGTTCTGCTTTATATTGTCGAAGGTTTCGCGGCTTTTGGCGTAGGCGTAGTAATAGTAGGCGACCTCGTTGAGCGCCTTGTTGAGGGCGTCTTTAAAATCCAAGAGTGACTCTTGATAGTCGGCCTCCGATATTCTTATGTTGTTCCTTGCGGTCGTCCAGTCGAGAAATGGGAGCGAGACGGAAACGCTGCCGAATGTGTATGGGACGTCGAACGTAGATTTTATTTTCTCAGACTGAGAGCTTATAGAGCCGAGAATCGTGACAGAAGGATACCAGCTCTTGTCCTCCGCCTTCAGGTTTCTGAAGGCTTTTTCCAGCCTGTACTGGCTGGCGGCCAAGTCCGGGCGGTTCTCCAAGACCGACATGGGAACGTCGAGATCCACGCCCGCGTCCCTTTGCGACAAAATGTCCGAATAGCGCAGGTCGAGCGGCTCGCCGGGCTTGATGTTCAAAACGTTTCTCAAGCTCTGCTCCATCTCGCGGAATTGCGTCTGAAGCTCAATCAGGCTATTTTGTTCGTTCAGCAGGCTGCGCTCGGCTTCGGCGGGTTCGAGGGCGCTAACCCTGCCCTCGGAATATTTGCTTCTGGAGATTTCCGCAAGCTTCCGATAGACTTCCACGTTTGCCTTGCTCAAATCTATCGAATTGCTCAAGTATTCCAAATTGAAGTACAGGTCGACCACGCTGTTTATTAGGGCGAGCTTCGCGGAATCCCTGTCCATCTGCGTGGCTTTGTACTCAAACTCTTGGGCCGACACCGCGTCCCTTATCTTCCCGTACAAATCTATTTCGTAGCTTAAGCCCGCCTCTCCGGAAAAGCTGTTCTTCCAATGCCCGCCCTTGAGCGACTTTTCCGTAGAAGCCTCCAATCCGCCTTCGAGCGTCGGAAACAAATCCGCCTCGTATATGTTCAAATTGTAGAGCGCCTTGTTAACGTTTATGGCGGCCTTCAAATAGTCCGGATTGTTATCGAGCGCCAATTCGACCAAACGGTCGAGCTCCGGGTTTTCGTACAGCTTCCACCACGACCGGTCGGCGGCGTATTCTTTTGCCCGCTCCGCGTCCGCGCCGAGTTTCTCCGCCAGCTTAAGCGGTTCGTACTTGTCGGACACGCAGCCGGCAAGCAGCGCGACGGACAACAGGAATTTTACTGCGTTGGATTTGCTCATGTCATTCGCTTGCGAGCGCGTCGATCGGGTTCAGGTTTGAGGCGTTCTTTGCGGGCATGTATCCGAATATGATTCCTATCGCGCTGGAACACGCCAGCGCCAATGCGATTGACGCCGTTGAAAAATCCATTCCGAAGCGCGTCGAAAAAGTGTTGAAGCCGAAGCCCACAAGCATCGACAGCGCGACTCCCATCGCCCCGCCGAGCACGCATATCAAAACCGCCTCTATGAGAAACTGCTGGAGAATGTCGGCCTGCTTTGCGCCTATCGCCATGCGTATTCCGATTTCCCTCGTGCGCTCCGTCACCGACACAAGCATTATATTCATGACGCCTATCCAGCCCACTATCAGCGATATCACCGCAATGCACGCAATCAGCAGCCGCATCGTCCCGGTGGTGCTGGTGATTGTCTGCTTTATGCTGTCGCTGTTTATCATGAAGAAGTCCTTTTTCCCGTGGAGCACCGTCAGAATGTTCTCTATGCTCTCCTCTGCCACCTGCGAATTGACGCTGTCCGACACTTTCACGGTTATCGAATTTATGTCGGAGCTCCCGTTTATCTTGTACATGGCGGTGGTGTACGGAATCCACAGGTTCATGCTGTCCGACATCGGCCCGGGATTGCTCTCCTTTTGCGTGACCCCGATTATTTTCAGCGGCTTTCTGTTGAACAGAATAATCTTGCCGACCGGATTGGGCTCCTTCTCAAAGACCTCCCTTCGGGTGTTGTCGTCTATGACGACCACGGACTCCAAATTCGCCACTTCGTCCTTTGAAAAAATCCGGCCTTTGGCTATTTTTTTCCCTTTTACGTCGAAGAACTGCGCCCCGACGCCGCTCAAGTCCGCATTGAGCGAACGGTTTTCATAAACCAGCGTTCCGCTGGCGGTGACATTGGGCGTGGAATTGTCGATAAAGCTCTGCCTTCCGAGATAGTCGGAGTCGCCCACCTTCAGCGTCTTCACTTTGCCCGAACGCATGTCGCCGAATCCGCGGCCCGGCATTATGTCTATGGTGTTCGTGCCCATGGAGCTTATCTGGCGCATTATCTTAGCCTGCGAGGCGTTTCCGAGGGCGACAACCGAAACGACGGACGCTATCCCTATTATGATTCCCAACATCGTCAAAAGCGAGCGCATCTTGTTTGAAAGAATCGCGTGGACGGACATGGACAGCGACTCCAACAGGCCGTACTTAAGCGCGTCAAACCTGCCTCTCTTTGCGTTTTCAACCCTGTCTTCCAGCTCGTAGAATTCCGAGCTTCTCCTCGAGTCTGAAACTATCCTTCCGTCCTTGATTTCTATTATCCTGCCGGCTTGCGAGGCGATGCGGCTGTCGTGCGTCACAAGCACCACCGTGTGTCCGCGGCGGTGGAGAGATTTTATTATGCCCATGACGTTCTCGCCGCTCTTTGAATCCGAGGCGCCGGTGGGTTCGTCGGCCAAAATTATTTCGCCGCCGTTCATCAGCGCCCTTGCTATGCTTACGCGCTGCTGCTGGCCGCCGGAAAGCTCGTTCGGCCTGTTGTTCAATTTGTCGCCCAAGTCGAGGCTCTCGAGGAGTTCGGACGCCCTCTTTGCCTGCGACTCCGAATCGAGCCCCGAATAGACCGCGGGCAGAGCGGCGTTGTCCCGCGCCCTAAGATTCGCCAAGAGATTGTACCTTTGGAAAATAAATCCGAACGTCTTGCACCTGAGTTCGGCGAGGCTGTCCTTATCCATGTTCCCGACCTCCACGCCGTTTATCCTGTACGATCCGGAAGTCGGGGTGTCCAGGCAGCCTATTATGTTCATCAGTGTGGATTTCCCCGACCCCGACTGCCCTATTATGGCGACGAAATCTCCCCTCCGAACAGAGAAATCGACGTCTTTGAGCACGTGAACCCTACTGCCGGCGGATCCGAAAAACTTGTTTATGCCTTTAAGCTCTATTATGTTCATGTCAGAATGCGCTCGGCGGGGCGAACTTTGACGTCTTGCTGGTTATTTCCGACGATGAAAGCTCGGCTATCACAACCTTTTCGCCCGCTTTCAAGCCCTTCAGGACGACGACATTTAAACCGTCGCTTATGCCGGTCGAAATGTCCCTCTTTTCCACTCCGCTTTCGGTCAGCACCTCGACGTACTTTGCGTCGCCGCCTCCCTTTACGGCGACCGACGCAACGGTGAGCGCGTTTTCGGCGGAGGAAACGTAGATTACGCTCTGCATCGTCATGCCTATTCTAAGCTTGCCGTCCTCGTTGGGGACTTCGAGCCTGCCGTAATAATATATGGCCTCGCTGGAGTCGGTGCCGTCGTCGTATTCTCCATTGGTGAGCAGCGTCAGCCCCGGATCTATGGACTTGAGGGTGGTATGGTAAACTTTGTTGAGGTCGGCCAGAATGGAATAGTCCACCCTTGCGCCGGACTTTATGTCGTAGATGTCGCCCTCGGATATTTCCAAGAGGATCTCCATTCTGTTCGGATCGGCGATTTGGACGATTGCGGGCGTGTCCATAGCGGCGTTTACAGTCTGGCCCTGCTTCACGGAAACGCAGACAACTACTCCCGAAAGCGGCGCCGTTATACGCGTATAGCCGAGATTCGTCTCGGCGGTGCTGAGCGAAATCTCCGTCTCCTCAATCAAGGCCTCAACCTCCGTCACCTTCGACTTCGCGGATTCGTAGGTATCTTTGAAATCCTCAATCTCCTCGACGGCGACGGCGTCGCTCTTTTCAAGGGCGAGCATTCTCTCGTACTGCTTTTTCGCAATTTCAAGCGTAATTTTCGCCGAAGCAAGCTGAGCCTTGTAGCTGTTGAGCTTCGCCTTGTTTATATTGACGTCGTTTTGCTGGGTGGTGGAGTCTATTTCCGCAATCAGATCCCCCCGCTCAACCTTTTGGCCTATAGACACGTGCAGCTTCTCCACTTTTCCGGATACCTGCGCGCCGACCGTCACAAGCTCGATCGCCTTCACCTCACCGCTCGCGTTGACGACTTTTTGAACGTTGTTCTCCCTGACCTCCTCCGTTATGTATGTGATTTTTTCTCCCGAATTTTTGAAGTAAAAATACGCGCCAAAAACGGAAATCGACAACGCGGCCAATAGAAAAAATATCCTGCGTTTTTTTAAAAGATTCATGAGATTTTATCCATCATACCCTCCCGCAACTTTCCCCTAAAAGCTTTTCAGCGGAAGATGTCAGTTTAACAATGCAGCTAATTGAAAGTTTCAAAAAAAGTCCGCCCGGCGCGCCCCAAACTTTCGGCGCACCGAGCGCAAGTCTTGCAGACTAAGACGTAAGCGCATAGCGTTTAAAATATTAGGCTCCGTCCGCAGCTGGCCGCCTCCCCACTTTTTCGCCCCGAATGCGAAAAAAATTCCGCCAAGACCGATTCGCAAGTTCGCACAACGGCCCGCATGCGGCAGCCTGAAAACCCGCGCGCCAAAACGGGCTTCTTTGGAAAGAATATAGTGCGCCCTCGCGAATGCGCCTTTGCAAAATCCGGCAAAACCGCCCGAAGACTGTCTGAAGCAATGCGGCGCGCACGGCGTGTGCGCGCAACGCAAAAAAACGCCGGAAGTTTCGACGAAGCCTTCTCCGAAAGCTCTTCGCAAGTTTCATCGAAAGCTCCGAGGAGGTTTGCGCAAAAACAATCGGGAGCGTTCACGCGCCGCGCAAAGTCCCGCATCGCGTAAAATCTCACAGTATGCAAAATCCCGCACCTTGCAAAATCCCGCGGCGCGCAATCCCGGCAAGAGCCGCAATTTAATCCGCAAATCCAAACGCCGCAGGCCGGCTTCCCATTTGGCGCGAAATTTCAGACGCTCGGCGCAACGGCCAGCCCCGCTCAAAGCGACGCCGCCTTCTTCAACGAAGGCCGCCCGCAAGACGCCCCGCGACCGTACCCCTCCCGCCGGGCTCCGCCGAAACGCCCCGCGCGAAGAACGCGCGCAACGCAAATTCCGGAACGCGCAACGCGTGCGGACAATTCTCACAGGCACACACAAGCGGCGGCGGCAAACAATTCCGCCGAACACCCCCCTCGAAACCTCGCAATGCGCCCGCGCGCAGCCTGCGAACCCGCGGCTCCGCCGGCACAACGCACAACGCATGCTATGCCAAAGCCGTTAACAAAAAAACGCAAAAAAAATACTCGAAAAAAAATGCGCGCCGCACTCAAAAAATTCCGCCACCGCGCTATGCGCAAGAGGCGCAAAATATGAATACAAAAACGCGCCCTTTGCTCCCGCCTAAAGACTGCGGACGCGCCGGGCGGAAGCGAAATTTCAATCGGCCTTTATCAGGGCGTAAAAATTTTCCAAGTCGTCTATAATTTCCTTCAGGCTTCCCTTTCCGCGATTCACCGTCATGTCGCACCTTCCGGATATGTCGAGAATTATCCTCGATATGAAACTGTCCGAAAGCGGCTTCAACTCTCCGGATTCAATCGCCCTGAGAATGGATTTGCGGAAAAGCTTCACGTGCTTTTTTATGTGCTCCCTAAAGCGCCCGTCGGACTGGAGCGCCTCAAGGTAAAGCTTGTTGTATGCGGCGACATTCACGCGAATCCCGGAATCGCTTCCGAACTCGACAATGTCGCGCATGTTGTCCTCGATAATGCACAGCATCTCCCGCATGGTGAGGTCGGAAACGTTGGCCCCGCCAAAGTACCTGTCGCAAAAATACAGTTTCGACGCTTCAAACAGCAGCTCCCTCTTCGACGAGAAATACCTGTAAGGCAGACTCGCAGTCACTCCCAGAAAGTTTGTAATGTCCCTGGTCGAAACTGCGTTGTAGCCTTTTTTAAGCATCAGCACGAACGCCGCATTCAGTATTTTCACGCGCGTATTCTTCATCTCTTAAAATCCTTTCGCGCGACAATGCCATAATCGGAAAATAAAGGCAATAATAACCGTAGCGCAACATGAATCCCCGCGAAAGTTCGGCGCCCTGCGGAAGCGCGGCGCCCTTGCGGACATCGACTTTCGCGCCCAGCCCGTAGCCGGGGAAACCCGTCCCCGTAAAGGCGGACTCGTCCCACGTGCCGTCCGCCGACTGCGTGCGCTTGAGAAATTCTATGCCGCGCAACGCGGCCGGAGCGTACTCCGATTTGAACGCGGAAATCGCCAACACCGCCCAAGCCGTCTGCGATGCGGTCGAGGGGCTGGCGCAGTCGTTCTGCATGTAGGTCGTCGCGCTCTCGCCCCAGCCGCCGTCAGAATTCTGCCTGTCGGCCAGATACTTCAGCGCGGCCTTGACGCGCGGATTGTCCGCTGTGAATCCGCAGGCCGCAAGGGCGGTGAGCGCGCACCATGTACCGTATATGTAGTTCACGCCCCACCTGCCGAACCACGAGCCGTCCTCCTCCTGCTCGGAGAGTATGAAATTCACGCCCCTCTCCACAACCGGATCGTCGGGCGAATAGCCGATGCCCGCCAGAGCCTCAACCACGTGCCCGGTGACGTCCACGCTCGGCGGATCCAAAACCTCCCCGAAGTCGCAGAAGGGTATGTGAGTGACGAGCGACGTGGTGTTGTCGCGGTCGAACGCGCCCCAGCCGCCGTTTTTGGACTGCATGGAGACCAGCCACTTTGCGCCCCGCGCGATGGCGGCCTCAATTCGTCCGGCGCGCGCGTCGCCGGGCGGAAGCGTGCGGGCGAATTTCTTTAGCGCCATTATCGCAACGCCCGTGTCGTCTATGTCCGGATAAAACTTGTTCTCGCGCTGGAACGACCAGCCGCTCGGCTCCACGGAAGTTCCGACCGTCTGCGCCCAGTCGCCGTAATGGTTGTTCTCCTTGGAAAGCAGGTATTCGGCCGCCATTGACACCGCCGAGGAGTCCGCGCCCATGCCCGCGTCGAGCAGCGCAATGAGGGCGAGCATCGTGTCCCACACCGGAGACTCGCTGGCCTTGACGCGCCTGCCGTGCGGCGTAAGCTCCGTCCAGTGCAGGTTTACCGCGTTCACGGCGCGAGCCATGTGCTCCTCGGTCATCGGAAAGTTCTCGATTTTCATCGCTATTATTCCGTAGATCCACGGCGGCTGTATGCCGCCCCAAAAGCCGTCGTCGTCCTGATGACTCAAAATCCACCGCATGGCGTCGGCGATGGCCCGGCGGCGCAGCGCGCTGTTGGACGACTTCTCATTGTAAAAGTGAAACACCTTGTCGGCCGCCAGAAAAAACCCCTTCAGCGACAGCCGGGGGATTTTCTTCGTCTTGCTCACGGAATATTCCCCGTAGTTTCTTCCGTGCGGAAACAGCTCGTCGATGCGCAACTCCTGCGGAAGGCGCTTCACCGGGCGCCGGGAGCTGACGATGCACAAGGGCATGATCGTCGCGCGCGCCCATGCGGCAAACCTGTATATGTTGAAAGGAAACCACTTCGGAAAGTATATTATCTCCGGGGGAAGAGCCGGCGTCTCGCTCCACGGCCATTCTCCGAAAAGCGCCAGCCAATACTTGGTGAACACCCTCACGTGCCTGTACCACTCGTTCGCCAAGAGCCACTCCCGCGCCTTTTTCATAACGGGCGAATCCGGGGAATGGCCGAGAAGCCGCAGGGCAAAATAACATTCCAAAGTAGTGTTGACATCGCCGTTTGCGGCGTCGCGGTAAACCTCCCACGAGCCGTCGCCGCGCTGCATGTTGACTATGTATTCCGCGATTTCGCCGTTCTTTTCGCACTCTATATCGCAAAATATCGAAGCCATTATCCACTGCGCCTCCATGCAGCAGTTGGTTTCCAAATGGGCGTTCCAAAAACCTTCCGGAGACTGTTTTTCGAGCAGATACTCCACCGCGGAACGCAGGTTTTTATCTCCATATTCTGTCATAGTGGAAAAATATTAGAGCAACT
>CALXMX010000161.1 GCA_944389575.1 uncultured Opitutales bacterium | reverse complement strand
ATTCGGTTAGACGCGGCGTCGTTTCAGCAGTGCGGCACGGCGCTGGGTTCCTGCGGGGTGATAGTCATGGACAACACGGTCGATATGGTCGAGGCTCTGGCCAACCTCAACCAATTTTACGCGCACGAGAGCTGCGGGCAGTGCACGCCCTGCCGCGAGGGGACGCTTTGGATGCGCCGCATTACGCGCCGCATTTGCGAAGGCTGGGGCAGGGAGGAGGACATCGACCTGCTCAAGAGCGTGGCCGACAACATGTGCGGCCGCACGATCTGCGCCCTCGGCGAGGGGGCGGCTTGGCCGACGCAGAGCAATGTGGCCAAGTTCAGGGAGGAATATGTCGAAAAAATCAGGCGCCAGGAGACTATCGGCGGGCAGGCGCGCCTCGACAACAACGCATACAGGCTCATTTAGCGATGGACAGGGTAAAAATCAACGTCAACGGGGCGGATTTTGAGGTCGATGCGGGGCAGAACGTGCTTTCCGCTTGCAGGAGCATCGGCGTGGAGATTCCGTTTTTTTGCTACCATGAGCGCCTGAAGGTTGCGGGGTCGTGCAGAATGTGCCTCGTGTCCGTGGGAACCCCCGCGCGCGACAGAAAGACCGGGGAGGTCGTCAAAAACGAGGACGGCTCCGTGAAGATAGCCTGGCTTCCCAAGCCGTCCATAGCCTGCGGCACAAACGTCTCCGAGGGCATGCACGTAGTGACCGACAGCGACGCCATAAGGCAGTGCCGCGGCAGCATCTTGGAATTTCTGCTTCTCAACCACCCGCTGGACTGCCCGATATGCGACAAGGCCGGCGAGTGCAAGCTTCAGGAGTACGCCAATGCATACGGGAATGGGGTTTCCCGCTATTGCGAGAGTAAGAATGTAAAGCCCAAGCGCCGCGAGGTCGCCGGCAAGATAATTCTCGATTCCGAGCGTTGCATACTTTGTTCGCGCTGCGTGCGCTTCTGCGAGGAGGTAATCGGCAGGCCGATATTCGGATTTACAAAGCGCGGCTCGAAAACGGAGATTTCCGTCTATCCCGGCGGCGACAACGACAGCAACTACCTGCTCAACGCGGTGGACATCTGCCCGGTCGGTGCGCTGACGGAAAAGGCGTTCCGCTTCCAGATGCGCGCGTGGTTCCTGCGCACGGCGCGCTCGATAAGCCCGGAGAGCAGCGCGGGTGTGAACACGACGGTGTGGACGCGCGAGGGCCGCATATACCGCGTGACGCCGCGCGACAACGAGTTTGTGAACGACTCGTGGATGAGCGACAGCGGGAGGTATTTCCACATCGGCCGCGGGGCGCGCCTATCGGGGGCGCGGCTGGATTCGTCCGCGTGCGACCTGCCTTACGCGATCGACAGGTGCGTCGAGATTTTGCGCCTGTCCAATTTTGCGATAGTGGCGAGCGCCTTTCAGACGGTCGAGGAGATGTTTTTGCTTAAGGCGCTCGCGAAGGCGGCGGGGGCGCCGGTTTACATGGTGTCTCATCTGGGGGAGGACGACGGCTTCCTTGTTTCGGCCGACAAGACTCCGAATTTGCGCGGCGCGTTCGTGACGGGGCTGATAAGCGAATACCCGCCGGACAACTTGAGCGCGCTGGCGGAGAAAATCGACTCCGGGGAGATTAAGACGGTGCTGTGCTTTGACGAGGATTTGAAGTCTCTGGGGCTCGGCTCGGCGCATTTCAAGAAGGCAAATGTGATATTTTGTTCGAGCGTCGAAAATTCCTCCGCCGTCGGGGCGAAGGTCTGCGTGCCGCTTGAGGGCGAGATGGAAAAGGGCGGCATATGGATAAACCGCCAGTTCAGAATGCAGCGTTTCGAGGCGGTTGTCGAGCGCCCGAAGTGGGCGGCGTCCGCCGTGGAGTTCCTGAGCCAGCTTCTTTGCCGCATAGGCGGGGCGGACTTCGAGACTCCGGACGTCGGGTTGCTGCGCTCCGTAATCGCCGAGCGCGTGCCGCAGTTGAAAGGCTGCGCCGACATTCCCGATTGCGGGACTCTCATAGACGCCTCCGCGTTTGCCGGCGTCAAGTTTCCCGAGAAGGCGGCGTTTAAATTCGATCCAGCGTCGGTCGGCGCGAATGGGGGTTGAAGTTTTCATGACTAATATCTTGTTGAACAGTTTGGCTTTGGCCGCCGCCGGGGTTCCCGGCGGAGCGGCCGCCGCGCCGGGGGCGGTTTCGACGCCTGCCTGCGATTGGGTGGAGCTGCTGCTGCGCGTCCTGTTCTCTCTGGTCGCCATAATTGTGGTGATGTCTTTTGCGGGATTGAGCGTCGTGGCTGAGCGAAAGGTCTGCGCCTACATACAGGGCCGCTACGGCCCGAACAGGACTGCCATACCGTGGGTGCTGGCCGTTCCCGTATTGGGGAAGTTCTTGCAGCGCGCCGGGCTGATGCAGCTTGTGGCCGACGGGCTTAAATTCCTATTTAAAGAGGATCCCTTGCCGGCCCATGTGAATAAGGTTTGGTACGTCGCCGCTCCGGTGATATCGCTGGCTCCGGTTCTCGTGGTCGCGTGTGTCATTCCGTTCGGAGTGTACTGGAGCAATGGGGCGGCCATGCCGCTTTCGGTTGCCAATATCGACGTGGGCTTGCTGTTTGCGCTGGCCGTCGGGGCGCTCGGGGTTTACGGGACGATTATGGCGGCGTGGTCGTCGAACAGCAAATTCCCCTACATAGGCGGAATGAGGGCGTGCGCGCAGGTCATAAGCTACGAGCTCACTATGGCGCTGGCGGTTCTGCCGGTGGTAATGTTCGTCGCCCGCGACGCGGAGAGCCCGCTGAACTTGTTTGAAATTGGTCGCGCTCAGAGCGCGTCCGCGTGGTTCTGCCTCGCCCAGCCGCTGGGCGCGCTCCTGTTTCTTATCGCGCTCTTTGTGGAGACAAACCGCCTTCCGTTCGACATAGCCGAGAGCGAGACCGATTTGGTCAGCGGGTTCCACACGGAGTACGGCAGCTTCAAGTTCGGGCTGTTTTACGTGGGCGAGTACGGCCACATGGTCGTGGGGTCGGCTCTGTTCATAACGCTCTTTCTCGGGGCGTGGAATCCGCTGCCGTGGCTTGCGTGGCCGGAGGAGTGGGGCGCGGTTGCGGCGGTTTTGTCGGTGCTGACGTTTCTGGTTAAGATAGCGGCGATGCTGTTCTTCTTCATATGGATAAGATGGACGCTTCCGCGCTTCAGGTACGACCAGGCAATGAATCTCGGCTGGCGCGCGCTGCTGCCGCTCGGCGTGGCGAATCTCGTGTTTTACATGCTGTGGCTGGGATTTTAGAAACGGGAGATTGAAATTATGGCGATAGTCGTCGAGAGAAAACGCCTGAACTTTTTTGAGAGGCTCTATCTGCCGCAGATAGTTTCGGGCCTAATCATAACGCTCAAAAACCTGTTCAGGCCGAAGGTGACCCTGTCGTATCCCGACCAGCGGCCGACGCTGCCGGACGGATACAGGGGCGGGCCGACGCTTGTCAAGGATTCGCAGGGCAGACAGAAATGCGTTTCCTGCCAGCTGTGCGAATTTGTGTGCCCGTCGAAGGCCATAAGGGTTACCCCCGGTTCGATAGATCCGGACGGCGAGTACTTCTATATAGAGAAGGCTCCGAAGGAATTTCAGATAAACATGCTAAGGTGCATATTTTGCGGAATGTGCGAGGAGGTCTGCCCCGAGAAGGCGATAGTCTTGCAGGACGAATTTACCTTCGCCGCGCAGAGCCGCGAGGAGATGATATTCGACAAGCAGCGCCTCTACGAGGCGGGCGGAACGCTTCCGGACAAGATAATGAAATGGAAGCGCGTCAAGGACAACGCGGATTTGGAAAGGGATTCCCACTGATGGAAGCGGCGGTATATTACGTTTTTTTGGCGATGACTCTCGGCGGGGCGCTCGGCGTGCTGCTGACGCCGGGGTATGTGGGGGCGGCGATGTCCATGCTGGCGAGCATGCTTGGCGTCGCGGGGTTGATGCTCATGATGGGCGCGTATTTTCCGGCGTTCGTGATGATCAGCGTCTATGCGGGAGCGGTGCTTGTGCTCTTTGTGTTCGTGGTGATGCTCGTCGGCGACGCGCACGAGCCCGTGCGGCTGTGGCGGAAATTCGCGTTTCTCGTCCTCTGGGCGGCCGCCGGCGCGGTGGTGGGGCTCTACGCCCCGGAGATGTCCTCGTGGGCGGAATCGAAGCTCGCCTCCGGGGTGTCCGGCTCTTCCGGGGCGCTGGAGGTCGCCAAAAACTACGGGTACGCGATGTTCAAAAACAACATGCTCGCCTTCCAGATTTCCGGCCTGCTGCTCTTGGCGGCGATGGTCGGGGTAATCGCCGTGGCCAAGGAGCCCGCGGTTAGGAAGCGCCGGAGGGAAATGGTTTAAACTTCAACGCGCAATATTATGCACTGTCAGCTAAGCGAATTTTTGGCGCCCGCCCTAATGCTTTTTGCGACGGGCTTTGCGGGCGCCGTGCTAAAAAAGAACGCGATAATCGTCTTCATGTGCGTGGAGCTCATGCTGGTCGGGGCGATGCTCGCGCTGCTGTCGTTCGCGGCGGCCAACGGCGACGTAAACGGCGGGGTGTACGCCCTGTTTGTCATGGCCATAGCCGCGGCGGAGGTCGCGGTGGGGCTTGCGATATTGGTCCGCCTTTTCCGGCTGAGGGGCGTTGTGGACGTCAGAGACATGAATTCACTCGGGGACTGAACGCGCTATGGACTTGGAACTTTACGCTATGGTGTTTACGCCGCTTGCGGCGGCGTTTTTCGGCGCGGTTTTCTTCCGCCGGTCGAAGTGGGGAGCGGCGGTTTTGTCGGTTGCGTCGGCGGCGTTGGCGTTGGCGCTGGCGTTGCGTGTCATGCTTTCGGGGGCGGGGGATTTTTCGTCGTCGTTCGAGCTTTTCAAGCTGGGAAACTTCAAGTTCGACTTCGGCCTGCTTTGGGACGGCGCGGCGCGAAACATGATTTTTGCGGTCTGCTTTGTCGGCTTTCTGATTCACGTCTTCAGCGTTGGCTACATGGACGACGATCCCGACAAAGGCCGCTACTTTGCGGGATTGAGCTTCTTCATGTTTTCGATGACCGGCTTGGTCCTCTCCTCCAACCTGTTTGAGATGTTCGTGTTTTGGGAGTTTGTGGGCTTTAGCTCTTACGCCCTCATAGCCCACTACTGCGGGACGCAGGCGGCGGCGGAGGCCTCGAAGAAGGCCTTTATCGTCAACCGCGTGGGCGACTTCGGATTCCTCTTGGGCATACTCTATTGCTATTCGGCGTTCGGCACTACGGACTTTGCCGAGCTGGGAAAGCTCTTGGGCGAAAAGCCCGCGCTTGCGAACGCGGCGATGGGCTTTTTGGTCGTGTGCGGATTTCTCGGCAAGAGCGCGCAGTTCCCGCTTCAAGTTTGGCTTCCGGACGCGATGGCGGGCCCGACCCCCGTTTCCGCGCTCATTCACGCCGCAACGATGGTGGCCGCCGGCGTATTCCTGCTCGTGCGCCTGTGCAGCATAGGCTTCCTGACTCCGGAAGTTTTGGATTTCATTCTGATTGTATGCTCGGCGATGGCGTTTTGCGCGGGGCTGTGGGCGCTGGGGCAAAACGACATCAAGAAGATTTTGGCCTATTCTACGCTGGCGCATCTCGGCCTAATGGGGGCGGGCGTGGCCATCGGATACGAACTGGCGATGTTCCACCTGACGACGCACGCGTTCTTCAAAGCCGCGCTATTCCTCGTGGCCGGCTCGATAATACACGCCTGCGCGCACGAGCAGGACATATTTAAAATGGGCGGGCTTTTCAGGCGCATGCCCGTCACTTCTGCGGTCGCGCTTGCGGCCGTGCTTTCGATAATCGCCATACCCTATTTTTCCGGCTATTACAGCAAGGAAGCCATACTTACTGCGGCGTTCGGCCGCGCGCAGGCCGGAGACGTTCTCGACAAGGCCGCCTTCTGGCTGATAATGGGGGCGGCGGCGTTGACTCCGGTCTATATGGGCAGGTTGTTCTTCAACGTGTTTTTTGGGAAGCCCCGTTCGGAGGCGGCGAGCCGGGCGCGGGAGAGCTCTCTTTGGATGCTCGTGCCGCTGGCGGTTCTCGCGCTCTATTCGGTGGCGGGCGCATGGGGGGTTGAATACGGCATGCTCTGGAGCGGCGGAAAGATGTCGGGCCTGATTCCCGCTGCCGCTTCGGATTTCATCGCGCCCCTGCTTGAGGCGCGCCGCGCGGGCTTGGAAACGATCTCCAACGTCCATATGTTTGAGTGGATTGCGCTGGCGGTCACTTTTGCCGGCATTGCGGCCGCGTATGTCGTTTACGGCGGCGGGAAGGGGTACGACGTTCTGGAGCGCAGGTGCCCGCCGATTTATTCTGCGCTCCGCGCCCACGGGTGGTTCGACTGCCTTTACGATTGGTACGTAGCCAAAGTGCAACAGCGCGTCGCGGTGTTCTTGGCGACCGCGGTGGATTTGCTCCTGATAGAGTTCGTCTGCGTTCGCGGATTGGGAATGCTGTGCGCGGTGACGGGCTTCGGAATAAGAAAGCTTCACTGCATGGGGATTTCCGCGCAGGTCGGCTGGCTCGCGGCGGGTTTGGCGTTCCTCGCCCTTCTGATTTTGACATAGGGGATTTTTCGACATGGATATCAACTCGACAGTCTTAAGTGTGGCCGTTTACCTCCCGTTTGCGTGCGCGCTCGCGCTCGCGCCGATAATGGGGCGTTCGGGGCGCCTGGCCTGCGCCGTGTCCGTATTCGGGACGGGGGTTTCCGGGGCGGCGTCGGTATGGCTTTGGATCGAATCGTGGCTCGGGGGCGGGGCGCCGGGGGCGTTCCGCTTCGCGTTCGACGGGGGTGCGGTTCTGCCGTTTCTGGCGCTGAACGGGGTGAGCGCGCCGCTGTTGGCCCTCGCCGGAATAACCGGGTTTGCGGCGGCGGTGTGGGCGGCTTCGTCTGAAATTGAGCGCAAGGGATTTTATCTGTTTTTGCTGATGATAATGCAGGGCGGCCTGATGGGCGCGTTCGCGTCCGTCAACGTGCTGTGCATGTACGCCTTCCACGAGTTCGCCCTCGTGCCGACATTCATTGCGATGTGCGTCTGGCGAGGCGCGGGAAAGCGCATGGCGGCAATGCAGATGGCGGTGTATTTGACTCTCGGGGCGTTAGTGTCGCTGGTCGGCATAGTCGCGCTCAAGATTCAGAGCGGGGCGCCGGGCTTTGCGATATACGAATTTTCGGCGGCTCTGGCGCGCGCGCATCTCGACGGCGAGTGGCAGAAGTACATTTTCGGCATGCTGCTGTTCGGGTTCGGGACGCTGGTGTCGCTCTTTCCGTTCCACTCTTGGGCGCCCCGCACGTACGCCGCCGCGCCGACTTCCTTCGCAATGCTGCACGCGGGCGTGCTGAAGAAATTCGGGCTGTATCTGCTGATACAGTTTGCGGTTCCGTTTGTGCCCATGGGCGCGGTCGACTGGTCGCACCTGCTGGCGATTTTGGCTCTTTTCAACGTCATATACATCGGCTTTGTGACGATGGCGCAGGACGATTTGAAGCTGATGGTTTCGTACTCGAGTGTGTCGCACATGGGAATGTGCTTTCTCGGGATTGCCACGCTTTCGGCCACGGGGGTTGGCGGCGCGCTTCTGCTGATGTTCGGCCACGGGCTGAGCGCTGCGTTGCTGTTCATGCTTTCCAACGCGGTCGTCAACAAGACCGGCGAATGGGATATGAGAAAAATGGGCGGAATGTACAGGCGAACCCCGATTTTGGCCGCGTTCTTTGCGGCGGCGACGTTCGCGTCGATAGGCCTGCCCGGATTCGCAAATTTCTTCGGGGAGCTGTCGATATTTGTGGCGCTCTGGAAGCACTCGCCGTGGATTTGCGCGGCGGCGGCGACCGGTTTGATCATTTCGGCCGTTTACGGCCTGCGCGCCGTGGCGCGGATCTTCATGGGCGGGGAAAATCCGAATATGGCGGCCGCCGGCGAGGAGATTTCCGACCTGTCTGCCGCGCAGCGCGTGGCGGCGGTGGCGCTGTTGGCCGGGCTCCTGTTTGTCGGATTCTGCCCCGCCTCGATTACGAAGGGGCTGGACGGCTGGCTCTCCACCATTCCCGTTTACAATTTAAACAAGTGACTTTATGGAAACTCCAATAGCGTATGAGTGGGGCGCGCTTCTGCCCGAGGCGATTCTTGCGGCTTTCG
>CALXMX010000160.1 GCA_944389575.1 uncultured Opitutales bacterium | reverse complement strand
ATTTTTGCTCCCAGCTTCAGCCTGCGGCTTTCGGCTCTCGCTTTAGATTGGGCAACGCCGTTTTTTTGCCAAGTTCTCTCCCCGCTCCGCCGCCCCGCCCTACCCGCAGCGCCGAGCGCAATATTTTAAGCCAGCCCCGCAAGGGTCCCGCAAGTTGCGCAAAAAAACGCGCCGCAGTACCCGACATTGCGCAATGCCCGCTTCCTATGCGCCTTTGACGGACAATTTCTCCGGCGCCGCAATTTTCCTCCGCCTGAATCCTCCCGGGCGCGCAAAAGCTGCTTGACACGAGAGGCGAAAAAGTGCATTTACATGCGGATATTCTGAAAGGAGGTGAATTGAAGATGGCAGTGGAAGTCAAATTGAGAAAAGGCGAAGCTATGGAAAAAGCCCTGCGCAGGCTCAAGAAAAAGTTGGACCGCGAAGGGGTGATCCGCGATGTGCGCCAAAAGCGCTATTTTGAAAAGCCGAGCGAAATAAAGCGCCGCGAGCGCAAGGTTGCCGCATTCAATAACATGCTCCGGCAGAGATACGAAAACCGCTAAGGCGGGCATTTTTAACGCATAAAATAAGGTCCCCCGATAAAGGGGACTTTTTTTTGCAAAAAAAACGCGCCTCCCCACCCGAAATGGCGCGCCGCTTAAACTTAAAATCTTGTAAGAAGCAAAGCAATGTTCATCAAGCGCCGCCGTTTCCGCCAGATTCTCGGCGGCGCGTTGAACGATACTTTGAACGACGCGTTAAACGGCGCACTGACGCGGAGCAACTTGGCTGCCGGCAACGGGTGGGAGGTATCTATTTTTTGCGGCGCACAGAAGGCGGGGAAACTCCGCATTCGCCTATTTTTCGGACACTTGCGAAACCCGGCAAAAAAAAATCCGAAAAGAGTTGCCAAGCGCGCAAGGTTTGGGTTTTTAAATAAGTCCCAAAATGAAATATATTTTTATTACAGGAGGAGTGGTTTCATCTTTGGGTAAAGGCCTCACATCGGGCGCGCTCGGAGCCCTGCTTGAGACCAGAAATTTGACAGTCCGAATCCAGAAATTCGACCCGTACCTAAATGTGGACCCCGGAACGATGAGCCCGTTCCAACACGGGGAAGTTTACGTTCTCGACGACGGCGCTGAAACCGATTTGGACTTGGGCCACTACGAGCGCTTTACCCACGGCAAGCTGAGCCGCTTCAACAACCTGACCTCCGGACAGGTTTACGAGCACGTCCTCCAGAAGGAGCGCCGCGGAGACTATTTGGGCAAGACCGTCCAAGTCATACCGCACGTGACAAACGAAATAAAGGAGCGCCTCTACGAGGCCGGCAAGGGTTGCGACGTCCTAATCACCGAAATCGGCGGGACTGTCGGCGACATCGAGGGGCTGCCGTTTCTCGAGGCTCTCAGGCAGTTCTCGCTGGAGGTTGGTAAGCAGAACGTGCTGTTTATCCACGTCACGCTGCTGCCGTATTTGAAGGCCGCGGGAGAGCTAAAGACGAAGCCCTCGCAGCAGAGCGTGGCGAAGCTGCGCGAGATAGGAATCCAGCCCGACATTCTGATATGCCGCACGGAAGAGCCTATGACGCTCGACATGCGCCAAAAGCTTTCGCTATTCTGCAACGTAGAATCCGCGGCGGTGATCGAGGAGATGGACGTAAAGCACTCGATATACGAACTGCCGCTGATGCTGGCGCAAGAGGGCGTCGACAAGCTCGTCGTGGAGAAGCTGGCGATCAAATGCGGCGAGAGCGACATGAGCGCGTGGAACAACATAGTGCGCAGGCTTGTGTCTCCCAGGGGCGGAACTGTCAGCGTTGCGGTCGTGGGCAAATACATAGATTTGCAGGACGCGTATAAATCCATTTACGAATCGCTCGCCCACGCGGGAGTGGGGAACGACTGCGCCGTGCGCATAGTGCGCGTTGATTCCGAGAGCATAGAGCGCGACGGTGCGCAGAAACACCTCGACGGAATCGACGCAATCCTGATTCCCGGAGGATTCGGCGACCGCGGAATAGAGGGAAAAATTCTCGCGGCAAAGTACGCCCGCGAAAACGGGATTCCGTACTTCGGCATATGCCTTGGAATGCAAATCGCCGTGATAGAATACGCGCGCAACGTCTTGGGCCTGGAGGGCGCAAACAGCACGGAGTTTGACGAGGCCTCGCCGCACCCCGTCATCACTATAATGGACGAGCAAAAGAAAATAGTGGACAAGGGCGCGACCATGAGGCTCGGCTCCTACGAGTGCAGGCTTCTTGAAAACACAAAGGCGTTCGACGCCTACAAAACGCAGACCATACGCGAGCGCCACCGCCACCGCTTTGAGTTCAACAATGAATACCGCGAGAGATTGGAGCGCGCGGGATTGAAGGTATCGGGCGTAAATCCGAAGAGGGACTTGGTTGAGATAGTGGAAGTCGAGGGTCACCCGTGGATGGTGGGGGTGCAGTTCCACCCGGAATTTCAGTCGAAGCCCAGCAAGCCGCATCCGCTGTTTTGCGCATTTGTGCGCCAGGCTCTCAATAGGAGGGCGGAGAAGTGATTTTCGACGGGCAAAGCGGGAAGCTGCTTTTGATTGCGGGGCCGTGCTCGCTGGAGTCGCGCGAACTCGCCTTGGAAATCGCAGGGCGGATAGCTGAGCTTGCCGAGGCGCGCAAAGGCGAATTGACCGCCGTATTCAAAGGCAGCTTCGACAAGGCGAACCGCACGAGTATCTCCAGCCCGAGGGGGCCTGGAATGGAGGCCGGCTGCGAGATTTTCGCAGAAGTCAAAAGGCGTTTCGAGCTTCCCTGCATCACCGACGTGCACGAGACGTGGCAGTGCGCAATCGCCGCGCAAGTCTGCGACGCCCTGCAAATACCCGCATTTCTGTGCCGCCAGACCGACCTTCTGGCCGCTGCCGCAAAAACCGGAAGGGCGGTAAACGTCAAGAAGGGGCAGTTTTTGTCCCCCGCCGACATGAGGTACGCGGTCGGAAAACTGAGGGAGTCGGGCGCGGGGGAAATCTGGCAGACGGAGAGGGGGGCCACATTCGGATACGGCAATCTCGTGGTTGACATGCGGAGCTTTGCGATTATGGCCGCAAACGGCGCGCCGGTGATTTTCGATGTCACCCACTCAGTGCAGCTGCCCGGAGCTGCAACGGGCGCCAGCGGCGGCGAGCGCCAATACGAACGCCCGCTCGCCATGGCCGCAATAGCCGCCGGGGCCGACGGATTGTTCATAGAGACCCACCCAAACCCCGAAAACGCCATTTCCGACAGCGCCACCCAACTGCCGCTCGACAGCCTTGAAGGCCTCGTCGACGAAGCTCTGGACTTTTTCAAAACCGCGAAAAAATACGGAGCGCGAAAAATTTTGCGCGCCTGAAAAAACGGCGCAATGCCGGCAAAAATAACCCGGATAAAAAATTCCGATTTGGAGATTGCAACGCGATTGCGGCCCGCCGTTTTTTTGCGCCCGCGCGCAAGAGATTTCTCGGATATTTCGCATGCCGCGCGCAGTTCAACCGCCGGAATTTACCGGCCTTAAAAAAACGTTCCAAAACCTGCTTCACTTTAGGCGGGAACGAAAAAATATTTCCGAACCGAAGTTTTTGCGCAAAAAAAGCGCGGCGCGCTCTCTCTTGCGGAAAAATTTTTCAGGACAAACTCAAGAGCTCAAAGGCGCGCAATTCGCGCTCACAGCGCGGCGAGGTTCACAAGGTTTTCCAAGCCATACGCTCGTAATTTGTAAAACCCACAATAGCGCATGCGCCTTGCGCACGCGGACGCATACGCTCAAACCGCCAACGCAAAAACTCAAATCGACACAAAAAACTGCGCGCAAACTCACAGACGCGCATTCGCGCGCAAGACAATTTTTCGGACACCGCCGCAACAAACAAAAAGCGCAGCACACGCGCTCTTGCGCGCAAAAAAAGCTACCGCCGCATCCACTCTTTCCAAAGGTTGGAAAATTTTTCCGAGTCTTCCCTTTTGAAAACGAGGGGCGCAATTAGAGTCTTCGACGGATTGGGCACGGCCTCAGAATAAATGTTTTCGCAGATGTCGCGCAACACGCAATAGCCGAACCCGAAATAGTCCTCAAACACGCAGGAATCCAAAAAGCCACTGGCAAAGTAATGGAGCAAATACGGCGCGCCGTCGGCGCAGACGGCGAACTTTCTGTCCGAATCGGGCGCAATCGGAGCCATGTCCGACAGCGCGGAGGCGTTAAAAATCAGAAGCCCGTACGTGTCGAAGCGCATTATTTCCACGGCGTTTTCCGACGCGTAAATGGAATAGTGGGCGGTCTGCGCGTCCTTCAACACCAAGTGCGTCTTCAGAAAGCTCTCTATGCCCCCGGAGCCGAGAACCCCGGGCGGGGAATCCTTTACCCGCACGCAAAACAGCGGAATTTTTTCAGACCCGCCGAGGCGCTTTATTTCGGAATCCAACGCCGCCCGCGCCTTTGCCGCATCGGTCACTGCGCTTGAAAAAGGTTTTGCCCCCGGCACCTCCGCGCCCGCAACCGACACGGGAAAACCGCGCCCAACTAAAGAGTTGATTGCGTCGGAAAGCTTTTTCGACGAGATGTCCTCAGTGAGAAAAATCGCCGCGCCCTTCGCCCCGCCGACATAGGCTTTCGACAGCGCCGCGCTTATGGCGTCCGCGTCGCGCGGGACGCTCTCATAGCGGACAGAGACTTTCTTGCCGTACTTTTCGCCTATCGTTTTTGCGGCCGCGCGGGCGCCGCTGTACGCGCCCGAACTCGCCGGGGAGAAATCCGAACAGGACAAAAACACGACGGAATCGCCCGCCGCGAGAACGCAGGACGAAAGCGACGCAATGAGGCATAGGAGAAATTTTTTCATGTCAGTTTTCGGAATCCGTTAACATTGAAACAAAGTCCTCGAGAGCGCAAGCGCATACGGCGGCGCCCCTCGCGTCCTTTTTGCCGACCGCAAAAAACGCGACAGCGCAGGAATAATCCCCGAATACGGCGGCGACGTTCGCACAGCCGAGATAATCGTCGCCGCAGACGGCATAGCGGACGCCCGCGCGCCCGGTGTCGAGCCAGCCGAGAGCGCGGGACCCCTTTCCCGAAACGCAGTTGCGGCGGGCGGCGACGGAGCGGGCGTCGGAAATTTTCGGCGACGGAGACGTTTCGCATTCGAGCCATTTGGAAATATCGGCCAAACTCAGGCAGAATCCGCGCATTAGAAACAGCGGATTTCCGGAGTCGCACAGCCTCACGGAGTCCATACCGAGGGGCGAAAAGAGATTTTTCCGCATCGAGGCCACAAAAGATTTTTTGAAATTTTTTGAAGCCGGATTTTCCGCATACGCCGCGGCCTCGCAGGCGAGCTGAACGCCGAGCGCCGAATCCTCCGCCAGCAACCCGGGAGCGGCGGACGGGGAAATTTGGGCGGCGATCTCAAATATCCCGCCGTCCGAAGGGCTGCGCGGTACGAGAGCGTCCGCGTCGGAACCGAGCCCGGAAGTCATCGAAAGCAGATGCGCCGCCGTCACCGAGCCTCCTTGGCCTCCGCCGAATTTGAAAAACGAGCAG
>CALXMX010000159.1 GCA_944389575.1 uncultured Opitutales bacterium | reverse complement strand
CCGGCGTGCTCACAAGGGCGCTGTCGAACGGGGGCGGCGTGCGCGGCACCGTCGAAAAATTTGTGGGGTTCAAGAAGCCCGCCAAACCCGTGGAGCTCTCCGACGAGCCGAACGTGTTTACCGAGGGCCAGCGCGCCGACGACTTCCAGGGCACGCTCGACAACCTCCGCAACCCGGACGCCGCCCCCATTCCCGGACAGGAGCCGACAGACGACGGCGAAAAGCTCAACAGGCAGCCCAACGTCTTTAACGAAGGCGAGCGCGCCGACGACTTTCAAGGCACGCTCGACAGGCTGGAGAATCCGGACGCCGCTCAAATTCCCGGACAGGGGGACGGCGCGCGGCGGACATTCGACGGCGGCGTGATGGACGCCCAGGGCGACAACGAAGATTTTTTTGAATCGGCGGATTCGGAATCAAGAGACGACGCGCCCGAATCCGCAGAAGAAAATGCGTTAAAACAAGCCGGAGAAACCTCGCCCCGCCCCGCCGCGGCGGAACCGAAAACGGAGCCAAAACCTAAAGCGAAAGCAGAACCGGAACCTGAGCCTAAAACGGAACCGGAACTGGAAGCGGAGCCAAAAGCAGAGCCGGAAGCGGAAGCGGAACCGAAAGCGGAAGCGGGCCCGCGCGAGAGCGCGGAAAGAACCGAAAACGTATTTCTCTTCGGCGACATGCCGATAGGCAGCCCCCGCAAGTCCCGCCCCACGAAAAGGGACGCCGTGATAGAGGTCAACGCGCTGATTGGCATAGGGAACAAGCCGTATCTGCGCGGAAGCGGCGCGGGCCTTTCGATGGACAAGGGCGTGCCGATGGAATTTGTGGAGATAGGAAAGTGGCGCTACGTGCTGGTCGAGCTCTCGGAGCCCGTCCGGATAAAAATCCTCAAAAATGACGAGGACGCCCCGAACGAGGAAATCCCCGACAGCGTGTCGGCGGGAGAAAAATTGGAGCTGAACCTCAGCTTCCCCCAAAGGGAAAGCCCGTACTGAAATGTTGAGCGTTAGAATAATTCCCTGCTTAGACGTGCACAACGGGCGCGTCGTCAAAGGCGTAAACTTCGTCAATCTCGTGGACGCGGGCGACCCCGTCGAACAAGCGGAAGCCTACCAAAACCAGGGGGCCGACGAATTGGTGTTCCTGGACATCACGGCCTCGAGCGACGGCCGAAACATTATGCGCGACGTAGTCGAGCGTACCGCCGGAAGGTGCTTCATGCCTCTGACCGTCGGCGGCGGGCTGCGCACGGTCGAGGACATCAGGAAAATGCTAAACGCCGGCGCGGACAAAGTGTCGTTGAACACTGCGGCCGTGCTCAATCCGGAGTTAGTGTCGGCGGCGTCGGCGAAGTTCGGCAGCCAGTGCATAGTGGTCGCCATAGACGCGAAGAGGGACGGCGACGGCAAGTGGCGCGTGTACACCCACGGGGGGCGAAAGGCGACGCAGTTGGACTGCGTGGAGTGGGCGATGCAGGTCGAGCGGCGCGGCGCGGGAGAAATACTGCTGACCTCCATGGACTGCGACGGAACGCGCGACGGATACGACATCGCCCTCACAAGAGCCGTCAGCGACGCTGTGTCGATTCCCGTAATCGCCTCCGGGGGCGCGGGGAATCTCGAACACATCGTCGACGTCGTAAAGCGCGGGCGCGCCAACGCGGTGCTGGCGGCCTCCATATTTCACTTTGGCACGTATTCCATAGAACAGGCCAAACA
Source organism: uncultured Opitutales bacterium (assembly GCA_944389575.1). Lineage (GTDB taxonomy): Bacteria > Verrucomicrobiota > Verrucomicrobiia > Opitutales > Intestinicryptomonadaceae > Merdousia. The sequence goes on along the minus strand of CALXMX010000159.1, from coordinate 1,033 downwards.
GGCGTTAAAACAGGCGGGTCTGCCCGCGCGAACACTCACATAGCCATGGCAAAGAACTGGTCCGTATCCGACTCGGAAAAACTGTACGGAATAAAGAACTGGGGAATGGGGCATTTCTCAATCTCCGAAAACGGGAATCTGCAAGTGCACCCGCTCGCTGACGCGCGCGCCATAGATTTGGTAGAAGTGGTGAAGGAGGCCAAGTCCATGGGGCTGTCAACGCCCCTCACTATAAGGGTGCAAGACCTGCTCAGAAACAGGGTTAAGCAGCTCAACGAATCCTTCAGCAAGGCGATCGAGGAGGAAAACTACAAGGGCTCCTATCGGGGGGTCTTTCCCGTCAAGACCAACCAGCTCAGGGAGGTTGTGGAGGAGATTCTCGACGCCGGCGAAGAATACCGCTACGGCATAGAGGCCGGAAGCAAGGGGGAACTCCTGATAGCCATGGCCCTGCACGACGCGTCGCAAAAGTCGCTTTTAATCTGCAACGGCTACAAGGACGACGAGTATATCCGCATGGCAATTAACGGAATGAAAATCGGCAAGCAGGCCTTCATCGTGGTGGAGCAGCTCGGCGAATTGGATTCCATAATAAAAATCGCCAAGCGGGAGGGCGTGCGCCCGAACATAGGAATCCGCATAAAGCTGAGCGTGTCGGGAGAGGGAAAATGGGCGGACTCGGTCGGGGAGGACGCAAAGTTCGGGCTCTTCCCCACGGAAATTCTCAGCGCGCTGACAAAGCTTCGCCGCGCAGGGCTGAAGGACAGCCTCAAACTCATACATTTTCACGTCGGCTCTCAGGTTCCAAACATAGCCACGGTCAGAAACGCCGTCAACGAGGCCGCGCGATACTACTGCGAGCTGCGCCGCCTCGGATTCCCCGTGGAATACATAGACTGCGGCGGCGGCCTCGGCATAGACTACGACGGCTCGCGCTCCAACTATGAAAGCTCCACAAACTACTCCATGGAGGAGTATGCGCGCACGGTGGTTTACGGGATAAAAACCACCTGCGACAACAGCGGGACCCAAC
>CALXMX010000158.1 GCA_944389575.1 uncultured Opitutales bacterium | reverse complement strand
CGGGCAAGGCCGTCATGCGGACGCGCCACTGCGTGCTTCGGGAAATGGGGCTGTGCCTAAAAAAGACCCCGGAAATGCGCGGGCGGCTGCCGATATTCCTGGAGTCCGACCAGGCCGAACTCGAACTTCGCTTCGACTGCCGGCGATGCGAAATGGAAGTCGTCTTTATCGGGAAAAAATCCGGCGCGGCGCAAAGCCCCTCTGGAGGCGGCAACGCGCAAACTCCCTCCGCAGGAGGCGCGGCAAAGGTTTCCCGCGCAGGCGGCGCGACATTTAAAACAAGAGGGAAGAAACGCTCATGAGCGCAATGCCCGCGAGCGCGCCGAAAATTCCGTAGTGCTCCTCGCCGTAATCCCGCGCCATGGGAAGAAGCTCGTCGAGGGCGATGTACACCATTATCCCCGCGGTGGACGCCAGCGCCGCCCCGACCACCGAAGGCGTCAATATTGGAAGCAGCACAAAGTAAGCCGCAAGCGCGCCCAAGGGCTCCGTGAGGCCGGATAGCGCCCCTATGGCAAAAGAGCGCCACTTCTTTCCGGTCGCCGAATAAATCGGAAGCGAAACGGACAAGCCCTCCGGTATGTTGTGCAACATTATCGCAAACCCAACCGCAAGTCCCGTATTTATATCCCCCAGCCCCGCGACAAATACGGACAGGCCCTCTGGAAAATTGTGAACCGTTATCGCCACGGCGGTCAAAATCGCCGCCCTCCCCATTTTTCCGCCGTCCTTGCGCGCTCCGGACTTCTCCGCTCCCGAAAGCATCTCGCCGTGGACGTGGGTCGGGATAAACGCGTCTATCAGCCCCGCCACAACCGCCCCGGCAAAAAACGCGAGCATTCCGCACGCCTTGCCGGATTTTTCCGCGCCCATTCCGAACAACGAAACCCCGTCGGAGGCCACATGGGAGAACGCCAGAGGCAGAATGTCCATAAATGATATGTATATCATCACTCCGGCCGAAAAGCTCATGCCGAGAGCCAGCCAGCGAAAGTCGTTCCTCTTTATGAAAAACGTGAGCGCAGAGCCTATGGCCGTCGAAGCGCCAGCAACAAATGTTATTAAAAAAGTTGCAAATACGTTATCGTCCATATTTATTATTTTAGTGTCTTAATGGTTAGTGCAGATGGGTGGAGTGTCAAATCTTTAGAGCGCCTCTCCGATTTGCAATAGATCATCTAAACAACAGGAAAGGAAACCGACATGGGAGACCTAAAGGGAACAAAAACGGAAAGAAACTTGATGGCGGCGTTTGCGGGAGAATCGCAGGCGCGCACAAAATACACATTCTTTGCCAGCGTCGCAAAGAAGGAGGGCTACGAGCAAATCTCGGCAATCTTCCAGGAGACCGCGGACAACGAAAAGGAACACGCAAAGCGATTCTATAAATTTTTGGGCGAAACTTCCGTCGAGGTTTGCGACACCTACAGCGCCAGTTTTGGCGACACCGCCTCAAACCTGCTTGCCGCGGCTAAGGGAGAGCACGAGGAATGGAGCGAAATCTACGCAAAAGGCGCAAGGGAAGCCGACGAGGAGGGCTTTCCCGAAATAGCGGCTCTTTTCAGAAATGTCGCCGCGGTCGAAAAGCACCACGAGGAAAGATATAGAAAGCTTCTGCAAAATGTCGAGGACGGTTCCGTATTCAAGAAATCCGCTCCGACAAAATGGAAGTGCAGAAACTGCGGATTCATATTTGAGGGCGAAGCCGCCCCCGAAAAGTGCCCCGCCTGCGCGCATCCGAAGGCGTACTTTGAATTGCTGGCCGACAACTTCTAAGTTCTAAAACCGGCCTAAAATCGGCTTTCCGCGCGAGCGTAGGCCGATTCAGATTCAATGGGTCGCTCCGGCCCAGCCGTTGCGGCGTCCGAACTTTCGGACGCCGCTTTTTTGCGCCCCGGCGCCTCCGGGAAAAAACGCGCAAAACTGTTCCATAAATTTCCGGATTAAACCTCCGCCGGGATTTCGGGGACGCATCGCGCCGAATGCGCTGGACATACCGAATCGGCGCGGCAAAGACGGCAAAGACAGCTAATGCGGCGAATGCGGCGAATGCGGCGAATGCGGCTAAAAATTTCCGGCGGCCCAGCGCGATATTTTCAGTTAATTATCCAAGCAAAACGCGCGGAATGCGAAACCAATTCCGGAGCGCGGCGGCTTCGGACAAAATCCGCCAAGCGCCGCTCGGGAAATCCCGATTTTAAACGCCGCGGCAATTTTTTCTTCGCCGCTTTGAAAACCGCGCGCAACGGTAAAAAGCTAAATCTCCGCGGAGTTTCACACCAAGCCCGCCGCAAGCCTATACCTCCGCGCGGAATGCGGAATGCGGAACTCGGAACGCGGAGCGCGGAGCGCGGAGCGCAAAGCCCGAAGCTTTCAGTTGCAAATCCCGCCCGCGTCTCCCCTGCGCAAAATGGCTCCGCGCGGCGACAATCCCGCCCCTGCGGTCAACCCCAAACGCCTCTCCTATGCAAAAAATGATATGAGACAAAAAATATTAAACGGCGTTCAGAAGCTAAAATAGGAAAAAGGATAAACTAACAAAAAAATGTGTGCCGCCCGTTCGCGGCTTCGTGCGACACTCAATGGCAAAGTATCGCGGCCGCGCCGCACTCAATCCGCCTGACGCAATCACTATCGGCCAAAACATTTTGAAAATCAACCGAAAAAATGGAACGGCAAAAGATAATATCGGATACGCCTTCTTTTCTTGGCCAGCAAAACCTTATTTTCCCGAAAACGCCGCAAGCGCGCGGCACAGCCATAATAAAACTTTTGGCGCAACACAAGAAAGTCGGCGGCAAAAAGCCGCCAAAATTGGCGGCGCAAAAAATACCGCTTCGGCAAACTTTTTCGCGCGCAGGCTTCAGCGTCGGCCCACAAATTTTCGCGCCGGCCGGAAGGGAGGGACGCGCGAAGTCCGCAACGCGCACATTCCAAAAAACGCGCGTATCCAAAAAAGGATTGAAAGGCGGGGCGCGCTTTCGCATAGTAGCGCAAAAATTTTTTTCATATATGGCTAAGCAAAATAGAACTGCAATAGAGCCGACGCGCGCGCAGGATTATCCCGAATGGTACCAGCAGGTCATAAAGGCCTCCGATCTGGCGGAAACAAGCCCCGTGCGCGGGTGCATGGTGATAAAGCCGTGGGGATACGCCCTGTGGGAGAATATCCAATCCGCGCTCGACAAAATGTTCAAGGACACCGGGCACTCGAACGCGTATTTTCCGCTCTTTATTCCCGTGAGCTACCTTGAGAAGGAGGCCGAACACGTCGAGGGATTCGCAAAGGAATGCGCGGTCGTCACCCACTCGAAACTCCAGCTTGACGAAAGCGGGAAGCTCGTCCCGTCCGCCCCGCTGGAGGAGCCGCTGATAGTGCGGCCGACTTCCGAAACGATAATAGGCGAGATGTATTCGCGCTGGGTGCAGTCGTACCGCGACCTTCCAATACTCGTCAACCAGTGGGCTAACGTCGTCCGCTGGGAGATGCGCACGCGCCTGTTTTTGCGCACTGCGGAATTTTTGTGGCAGGAGGGGCACACCGCCCACGCGACGCGCGAGGAGGCCGAGGCCGAAACCCTGAAAATGCTCGGCGTGTACGAAGATTTTGCGCAGAACTTTATGGCCATGCCCGTCATCTGCGGAAGGAAAACCGACGGGGAGAAATTCCCCGGCGCGGTCGACACCTACTGCATAGAGGCCATGATGCAGGACGGCAAGGCTCTTCAGGCGGGAACTTCGCACTTCCTGGGGCAGAATTTCGCAAAGGCAAGCGACATAAAATTTCTCGACGAGGACGGAACGCAAAAATACGCGTGGACGACAAGCTGGGGGGTGTCCACGCGCCTGATAGGCGGCCTGATTATGACGCACTCCGACGACGACGGCCTCGTGCTTCCGCCGCGGCTGGCTCCGCTGCACGCGGTCATACTTCCCGTGGTCCACAAAGAGGAGGACCGCGCCGCCGTGGAAAAGTACTGCGAGGATTTGAAGCGCGAGCTCTCTCAGCGCGCCTACTGCGGCGGGAATATCCGCGTCCACATCGACGGGCGCGATTTGCGCGGGGGCGAAAAGAACTGGTCTTGGATTAAGAAGGGGGTTCCGCTGCGCGTGGAGGTCGGCCCGCGCGACATCGCCGCGGATTCGCTGTTCGTCGCCCGCCGCGACAACGCCCAAAAGCGCGCAATACCCCGCCGCGAATTTGTAGAAAACATAGCCTCAACGCTTCAGGACATTCAGGATTCGCTGTTTGCCCGCGCGAAGCGGTACCGCGACGAAAACACCGTCGCCATAACAAGCAAAGACGAATTTTACTCGTATTTTTCGCGGGAGGGGGAAGGCTCCTTTAAGAGCGGATTCGCCGTCGCCGACTACAACGCGAGCCCCGAAGTGGAGGACATGCTCGCCAAGGACTTGAAAGTGACGGTGCGCTGCATTCCGCTAAGCGGCGGCAAGCCCGAAGGCAGGTGCATATTCACCGGCGAAGCCGCCAAGTGCCGCGCGGTATTCGCAAAATCCTATTGACACCGCCCGCGCGGAATTTCCGATGGCCGACCGCCTCTCCGAAATACTTGAAAAGAGCTTTGGACACCGGCAGTTCAGGCGGCCGCAGAGGGAGATTGTCGAGAGCGTTCTATCCGGCGCGGACACGCTGGCAATAATGCCCACGGGCGGCGGAAAAAGCCTGTGCTACCAGCTGCCGGCCGTGCTTTCCGAAGGCGTCGCGCTCGTCGTATCCCCGCTCATCGCGCTGATGAAAGACCAGGTAGACGCGCTCGCGGCGCGCGGCATTCCGGCGGCGATGATAAACAGCGCGCAGTCGCCGGAGGAGCGCAGGCTCGCGCTGGCCAGGCTCCGCTTGGGAAGCCTAAAGCTTGCCTACATCGCGCCGGAGCGCTTCAGAATGAGGTCGTTTGCGCGCTCGCTGGAGGGCGTGAAGATATCGCTGTTCGCGGTTGACGAGGCGCATTGCATAAGCCAATGGGGGCACGACTTCCGCCCAGATTACGCTCGCTTGGGCGAGGCTGTGGAGGCCCTCGGCCGCCCGCCCGTGGCCGCGTTCACGGCAACGGCAACTCCGGAGGTGAGGCAGGACATCGTCGCGCAGCTGAACATGCGCAACCCAAAAGTGTTCGTATCCGGATTCGCGAGGCCGAACTTGAGCTTCAATGTGACGGAGGTCTCCGGCAAGGCGGAAAAGGAGATGCGCGTGCGCGAGATAATCGCAAAGCACAAAGTCGGAATCGTCTATTGCGCCACGCGCAAGAGCGCGCAGTCGCTCTCCGAAGCCCTGTGGGACGACGGCGTGCGGCACGTAGTCTACCACGGCGGAATGTCCGTCGCCGAGCGCGACGCCGCGCAGGAGGCGTTTGTCGGCGGGCGCGAAAACGTGGCGGTCGCCACAAACGCGTTCGGAATGGGAATCGACCGCCCCGACATAAGGTTCGTCTGCCACTACGAGCTTCCCGGAAGCGTCGAGGCCTACTACCAGGAGGCCGGCAGGGCCGGGCGCGACGGAAATCCGGCCTATTGCGAAATGCTGATGATGTATTCCGACAAGCGCGTCCAGGAGTTTTTTATCGACGGGGCGAATCCCGAACCCGATTTTATCCGCGCCGTTTACGCCGCGATACGCTCAAATTCCGACGAGGGCGGCGAGTGCGTCATGCCGGCCGACGACATAGCCGAATGCGCCGCGGCAAAGCTCCGCGCAGCGCGCTCCGCCGGGCGCGCGCGCAGATTTTCCCGCGGCGGGACTTCCGCGGCGGCGGCGCAAAACTCCATGGCGGTCTCAAGCGCGATATCCATACTGCGCAGGCTCGGCATACTCGAAAGATTCGACATTCCCGGAATGCGCTCGCGCGGAACCCGCCTGCTCATGCCGGACCTGGCCGCCTCCGAACTCGACCTGCCCGCCGAAAAGCTCCGCGAAAAGCGGCGGCGCGACGAAAACAAGCTGCGCGACATGATAAGCTTCGCGTACTCGCGCGCCTGCCGTCAGGAATGGATACTCGGCTACTTCGGCGAGGCCGACGCCTCCGCCTGCGGAGTTTGCGACAACTGCCGCCGCGCCGCCAATCCCGCGCCCTCCGCCTCGCGCCCGCTGGACCTGCAGGAGATAGAAATCGCCAGAAAGGCCCTAAGCTGCGTCGCCAGAATGTCCCGCCGAACGGGGCCGAGAACTTGGACGCCCATATTCGGCCGCACTCTCGTTTTGGACTGCCTCCTCGGCAGCCGCAACGAGCGCATTCTGCGCTTCGGATTCGACTCCATTCCGACGCACGGCGCGCTGAAGTCCCTGGGGAAAAAATTTGTGTCCGCCCTCATTAGCGCCCTCGAAAACGAGGGATACCTCCAAACCGCGCAGGGCGACTATCCCCTGCTCGGCCTGACGGACAAGGGC
>CALXMX010000157.1 GCA_944389575.1 uncultured Opitutales bacterium | reverse complement strand
GTATCCGCAGTCGCGGGGCCCGCGAAAAGCAGGTCTTTCACGGGAAGCTTGCGTATGATTGCTCCGTACTCCGCGCGCCCGAACACAGTGGTGGCGTCGGGCTTTTTGTAGTCGCTTGCCAGCTTTGCAAAGACCTTGTTGAAAGACACCCCGACAGATATTGTCAATTTAAACTTTTCCCTGATGATTTTTCTAAGCTTGTCGGCGATAGTCTTGCCGTCGCCGAACAGCTTTTTAGAGGCGCTCACGTCCAGCCACGATTCGTCTATGCCGAACGGTTCCACGCGGTCTGTAAAGCTCGCGTATATCTCGTTTACGAGCGCCGAGTAGCGCGAGTATTTTTCGTGGTGCGGATCCAATAGAATCAGATTGGGGCATTTTGCCAGGGCTCTTGCCGTAGGTTCGCCCGTAGTCACTCCGCGCCTTTTTGCCGCTTCGTTTTTTGCCAGTATTACGCCGTGCCTGTTGGCCACATTCCCGGTGACGGCCATGGGCTTGGAGCCTATCTCCGGGTGCTCAAGAGCCTCGACGGACGCGTAAAATCCGTTGAGGTCGCAGTGCAGAATTGTCCTGTCGGCATGCATTGAATCGATGAAATATCCGTCGGGGCAAAACATCAAGATTTTTCTCAATAGGCGCGCGTTTCGCGCCGCCCGCAGCCCCAAGTGCGCGGCTGTAAGGCAAATGAAAAAAGTTAGCCTAAATTAACTTTTTTTGTTGACAACCCTGTTGCCCGCGGCTTTTATACGGCGTCAAAAATGAAAAAGAGCGAAATCAATTTGAGCGAGGCGCGCGAGGACTATCTTGAGACGATCCTGCGCCTTGCCAAAAACGGGGCTCCGGTTCGGCTTGTGGACATAGCGAAGGAACACGGGGTTTCAAAGGCCACGGTGTCGGACGCTCTGGCGTGGCTGGGCGCCGAAGGATATATAGAGTACGAAAAGTACAGGCCCGTGACGCTCACTCCCCGCGGAAGGGAAGTGGCAAAACGCACTTTTGAAAAACATAAGCTGCTGTTGCGCTTTCTCGGCGAAACGCTCGGCATTCCCCCGAAGGAGGCCGAGATTGCCGCGTGCCGAATGGAGCATGCGATAGGAAGCAAGATAGCCGTAAAGCTCGCCGAACTGATGGAGGCCATCAGCGGAGAGTTTGGGTCGAATTCAAAAGCCGGAAGTGCACCGGCTGCAAAAAAGGAAAAGGCGGCTCGCGGATTGTCGGAAAGAGCCGCCGATTCATCTGTCAAGAAGGGGCGCAGGCGCGCCTGAAGGGGAGTGATTTTCCCATAAGTTGGCGTCAGATGAAAATCAAACCAACGGCGGATAAAAGTTAGGTTATACGAACTTTTATTCCGCTCCCGCCCCCCGGGGTTTTTTGCACTGTTTGGCCTCGGGGTGGCGGGAAAACTTTAAACAGTAAACATAGAGACATGAAAAATACAATAGATACAAGAAATGGAAAAAGGAAATACGGGCAGCATTGCTGTTGCAAAAACCGTGCTGGCGCTTGTTGCGCTGGCTATTTCGGGCGCGCTGTGCGCGGCGCGCGGGCAGGAGTCCGCGGTTGCGGCGACGGCCGCGATTCAGGCGGAGACTTCTGAGGGAGGGGCGGAATCCGGCTCCGAGTCGTGGATCGAGCGCGAGAGCCTCGTTCTCCAGCCGGCGGCCGAAAAATATCTTCCGTGGAAGGGTTTTACGCCGCTGATGACATGGACGGGCGAGCTTTGGGGGAACGCCTCCGGGGGAACCAAGACGGGCGTCGAGCTGGATTCCCTCTTGACCTTCGGCTTTGAGCAGGACATATCAGAGGCTCTTTCGGCCAAAGGGCTGGGAAAATTGGGCTTGACCGCGTTTTATTACGTTTCGTCGGGGGACTTTACCTCGAGAGTGGGAAGCCAGAGCGACCCCAGCAACATATTCGCCAGCGATATGGTGAGGATCTTTGAAATATATTATCAAAACGAGTTTGAGACCGAGTGGGGCACCTTCGGATTCAGAATCGGCCAGCTCGCCGCGGACGAGGACTTCATGGGAATGGATTACGCCGACATATTCCTCAATTCGAGCTTCGGCGCGATTCCCGCGAACGCCGGCATCGACCTATATAACGGCAACGGGGCGTTTTCGCAGTACGCGCTGGCCACTTTGGGCGCCACCGTCTATTATCAAAACGGAGATTTCGACGCGATAGTCGGCGTCTACAACGGAAATTGCGGTATGGACGTGTCGGGAAATCACGGTTTCGACTACGATTTGCAGGGCGTCGCGCTGTGGTACCAGTTGGGATACAACTACACCCTGTGCGGACTCTCCGGCCGCGCGATGTTCGGCGGCAACTACAACAGCGGAACGTTCACAAACTTTAACACTGGAGAGGGCACGCGCAATTTTTACTCCTTCTACTGGGGGCTTCAGCAGGATCTGCTGGCCGATTCGGAGGGCAACGCCATACTCGGCGGCTTTGTCAGAATGGCCTGGGCGCCCGACGAAGACACCGCGTGCTACACAAAGTACTTGGACGTCGGCATACTTTGGTTCGGGCCGATACCCGAGCGTTCCGACGACGTTCTGGCCCTGGGATTTTCCGGAATGGAATTGGGATCCGGATTCCGCAGGTCCGAGGACATAAATCGGTTTGACACGATGCTGGAATTGACCTACCGCTTGCAGATGACTCAGGCGATAATGCTCCAGCCGACATTCCAGACGTATTTCAACGCGACGAATGAACACGGCGAGACGAAGGTCGCCTACGTGCTCGGCG
>CALXMX010000156.1 GCA_944389575.1 uncultured Opitutales bacterium | reverse complement strand
GGTTCCCGTGGCGATCGTCTCCTTCGACGTCTGGCCCGGCTCGCGAAGGTGGGCATGCATGTCCACAAATCCCGGAACGAGCGTCAATCCGCGCGCGTCCACGACCTGCGCCTTGGCGGACGCCCTCTTGACGAAAACCCCGTTTGAGACGCAGACGTCGCACACGGAATCCAAGTTGACCGACGGGTCTATCACCCTGGCGTTTCTTATCACAAATTCTCTTTTTACGGCATTTTTCATCTTAAGACCTCCAAGACTATCCGACGCGCCTTTTCGGCGCCGACGCCTTTTGGGCGGCGTGCATGCACAGCCGCATCACCGCCATTCTGACCGCGACCCCGTTGCTTACCTGGTCGAGTATCACCGACCCCGCGGAGTCCGCAAGTTCGGAATCCAGCTCAACCCCTCTGTTTATCGGCCCCGGATGCATTATGATAGCCCCCGGCTTCAACAGCGGCGCGCGCAGCCTGTTCAATCCAAAAATGTTCGCGTACTCGCCTATCGACGGAAAATAGTTCGCGCGCTGGCGCTCGTGCTGAATGCGCAGAAGCATCACCACGTCGGCGTCGGATATGGCCTCGTAGAGATTGTAGGTCACGCGGACCCCGAGCTTCCCGAACTCCGGAGGAACGAGCGTCGAAGGGCCCGCGAGCGTCACGGAGGCCCCAAGCTTGTTCAAGGCGGCGATGTCGCTCCTTGCGACGCGGCTGAAAAGTATGTCGCCCAATATCGTTATTTTTTTCCCTTTGAACTTGTCGGAACCGCCGAATTTTTGCCGCATTGTGAATGTGTCGAGGAGCGCCTGCGTCGGGTGGGCGTGCGCGCCGTCGCCCGCGTTTATGACGGGAATGGATATTCTGTCGGCCAGATATTTTGCGGCTCCGGAGGCGAAGTGGCGCACTATAATCATGTCCGCCATGAGCGCCTCGATATTCCTCGCCGTGTCCTTCAGCGTCTCGCCCTTTACGGAGGAGGAAGCCGCCGAATTGACGCTTATCACGTCCGCCCCGAGCTTGTGGGCCGCCATTTCAAACGCCGTGCGCGTGCGCGTGCTAGGCTCGAAAAACAGATTCACAACCGTCTTTCCCGAAAGGTACGGTATCTTTGCCGCCCCGTCCGACAGCGACTTCCTGAAAATGTCCGCGAGCGAAAATATCTCGTTGATTTCCCTGAGGGACAAATCCTCAATGCACGTCAGGTCTTTTTTCGACCATGAGGATTTTTTTAGAAAATTGTCAACTATCATAGTTGAGTCAGTCAGCTTAAACCGCCTATCCGCCTTGTCAACCGCGAAAAAGCGCGCCGCGGATTTTTGCCGACCCATTCCGCCGCGTTCCCCGCCGGGGTCGCCGCCATTCGGACGCCGAATCCGCCCGCCGAATCCGCCCGCCGCAGCGCGGGCGCCGGGCTCAAAGATCGCCGCGCTTTTTAAGGGGCGAAACTACAAATTATTTGCAAATTTTTTCAAGGCGTCAGCAGGCGAAGAGAATCCTCGTTCCTATTGCCACAAGAATGAGTCCGCCGGCCAGTTCCGCGCGCTTGCCTATTTTTGCCCCTATTTTCGCGCCGAACAGCGCGCCCAAGAACGAAAGCAGGAACGTAATAACGCCGATTACGGCGGCCGGGAACAACACGTTGACTTTTATACAGGCCAGCGATATTCCCACCGCCAGCGCGTCTATGCTCGTCGCCACCGCCAATACGGCGATAGTGCAGATTCCCAAATTCGCAAAATCGGAATTTTCTTCCGACTTGGAACTCAGGGATTCCGCTATCATTTTGCCCCCAATAAAAGCCAGAAGTCCAAAGGCTATCCAATGGTCAACGCCCGATATGTATTCGTACGCAAATGAGCTCAGATAAAAGCCCGCCGCGGGCATTGCGGCCTGAAATCCCCCGAAGGCTATCCCCAATTTTAACGCGACAAGGAAATCCCCCCTGCCGCGCGCCATCGCACACGCGACCGAAACGGCAAACGCGTCCATCGACAGCGCGATGCCAAGCATCAATATTTCCGTTGGAGACATTCTGCGCACTATTTTTCATATTGCGCTTTGTGGCAACAAAAAAACTCCCTCACCCCGAACTTCCGCGCATTTTGCCGTCGCGCCGCAAAAACGCGCCACGCGGACTTTCCGCCGCCGCACTCTGTCCGCCCATTTCCCGGCGCAGCCGTCTCCTTCCCGAACTCCGCGCCCGCGCGTCTTCCCGAACCCGAAGCGCATAACGAACCCAGAGCGCATCAAAATTTTTCGATTGGCGCAAAAGCGCGCCTTTTCAAGGCCGGGCTGAAAACTTGCAAAAGCCTTCCGAAAACAGTCCGAACTTTGCACAAAATTGTATTTTTTTACATGTTTGGCGAAATTGTGTTGCCAACGCGGGAATATGGAACATCTAAGAAATCCACCAAAATATGCATATGAAAAACAGATTATCTTCGTGGGCCGCCAACATAGCCCCATCTCCCACACTCATGGTTGACGCAAAGGCGAAAAAACTGAAGGCCGAAGGCAAAGACGTCTGCGGCTTCGGCGCCGGCGAGCCCGACTTTGACACGCCCGACTTCATCAAGGAAGCCGCCGTCAAGGCCATCAACGAAGGCAAGACAAAGTACATTCCGTCGTCGGGGCTTCCGGCCCTGCGCGAGGCCATCGCGGATTTTTACGTCTCGTACAAGGGCATAAAGGACGTAAAGGCCGACAATATCATCGTCAGCCCCGGCGGAAAATTCAGCTGCTATCTCGCCATACAAACGCTCGTAAGCCCCGGGGACGAGGTGATCATACCCGCGCCGTATTGGGTGAGCTATCCGGAAATGGTAAAGCTTGCCGGCGGCGTTCCCGTTTTCGTCTCTTCTTCCGACGAGGACGGCTTCAAAGTCACTTCCGAAAAGCTAAAGAGCGCCGTCACGCCGAAGACCAAGCTGATTATTCTCAACAGCCCCTCAAACCCCACGGGCGCGGTGTATTCCAAAGACGAGCTAATCGACATCGTGAACTTCGCGGTGGCGAACGACATTCTCATAATGTCCGACGAAATTTACGAACTGCTGACCTACGACGGCGTTTCGGCCGTCTCTCCCGCGTCGCTTTCGGAGGACGCCCGCAGGCACGTCGTCGTCGTTTCCGGATTCAGCAAGTCGTATTCCATGACGGGCTGGAGGCTCGGCTTTATGTGCGCGCCAGACGACATCGCGAAGTCCGCCGCAAAAATCCAGACCCAGACAACGTCGAACGCTACGACATTCGCCCAGTACGGCGCGCTTGCCGCCTTTACCAACAAGTCCGAAGCCGCCAAGGCCGCCAAGGCCATGCTGGATTCTTTCGACCGCCGCAGGTTGCTCCTTCTCGACGGCCTGAATTCAATCGACGGAATATCCTGCCGCCGCGCCCAGGGGGCGTTTTATCTATTCCCGAACATATCGAGCTTCGGCCTGTCTTCGACCGACTTTTGCTCGAAGGCGCTCGAGGAGGAATTAATCGCCGCCGTTCCGGGCGTCGCATTCGGTTCGGATTCCAACATTCGCCTCAGCTATGCCGTCTCCGACGCCGTAATCGAAAAGGGAATTTCCCGCATGGCCGCATTCTGCTCGCGCCTGTGATTCTGCGCGAAGAGGCGAGCCGGCTCTCGCGGCGGAAGCAAAATATGCCGAACCGGCTTTTCGATTCTCTCGCCGAAAATTTATAGCTTTGATCCGGCCGTTTTTGCGGTCGGATTTTTTTATTAAATTCGACAAACCTGCCGCTTTCGCCCCTCGCGCGCACATTTCGCCCAAAGCGGCCGATACTCCAAAAGGCAATTTGCGCCGCAAAAATTCTGCGGGCGGAAGTTGCGCATACGCACGCGCGTTCGCCTCTTGACAGCAGCGCTTCTGCGGGCGCGGCGCGAAACCTTCGTATTGAATAGACGGCGGAAACGGCGCCGATTTATTTGGCGGCAAAAGCGAACTTTCCGGCGGCGCGCATATTGAAAGTTTTACCCATGCGCGCCCTCCGGAGCCGCCTGCGGCAAACCGAAAGGACAAGCTCAAATGCGAAGCGCCTCAAACGCGGAGGGACGCATATGGGGCGCAATACTTTTGCAGCCGCGCCAAAAACGCCTCCGCCGGCTTGGAGAAGAGGCGGTCCTTTTTCCACGCAACGCTCATTCCTGATTCAAGCATGGGGGCCAGCGGCCTAAAGCAAATTTCGCTGTCCGGGCCCGTGTCGGCAAGGCCGTCGAGCCCCACCGCAT
>CALXMX010000155.1 GCA_944389575.1 uncultured Opitutales bacterium | reverse complement strand
CCGCCCGGCAAATGTCCGCTACATACTCGAAGCCCATGGCCCGGGCGAGCAGCCGGTAGGTCGACGACAAAGCCTCGAACGACGCCGAAGTTCCGGAGGCCACCCCTATCGTCACAAGCTTCTTGCGCGGAACTTTGAAGCGCATTTGGCTGGACGGCGAGCCGTCCGCCGGATTTGTCGAATAGCCGCCCACAAACGGGAAGCACCTGTCGAAAAAAACCTTCAGCTGCGCGCTCATCGAATAAAAATACACCGGAGAGGCCAGCACGAGAGCGTCCGCGCCGTCCAACGCGGCGAGTATCGCGCGCATGTCGTCGTCCAACGGGCACTCGCCCGTCGCGGAGCAGGCAAAACAGCCGCGGCACATTTCGATTTTTGCCGCGCACAAATCCACGTCGCGCAAATCCGCCCCGGCCGACCGCATGCCGCCGGCAAAGAGATTTGCAAGCTTTTCGGTCACGCCGCACTTGCGCGGATTCGCCCTCAACAGCAGAGTCTTCATTCCACATTCTTTTGAGAGGCCAACACGAGCGTCCCCGAGGCGACGGGAATCCCCCCGACAAACGCCCCCACCGCAAAGTTGAACAGCCCCTCAAACTCCCTCCTCAATTCCGACCTCAAGGTCAAGAGCGAGCCGGGATTTACGACCTTCAAAAATTTGACGTTGCTTGAAGCCAAATAATATATCCGCCCGCGCCCTTCGCCCGCCGCGCCGCCTTCCACCGCTGCGCAGCCGTTTCCAGTAAAGCCCAAGAGCAGCCCGCTCGCCTGCGCCATCGCCTCCAACATGAGAACTCCCGGCATTATGGGCTTGCCCGGAAAATGCCCGGCGAAAAACGGGAGATTCGCATCTATGTCAAATTCGGCCTCTATCGAATGCGCGTCCGCGTCAACCCGGATTATGCGGCTGACAAAGAGAAACGGCGCGCGGTGCGCGAGCAAGTCTTTTACGTCTGGATAGTTTTGCATTGAGTTAGAACTGTCTGAACGAATCGCCGCCGGAGTCAAATTTTTTTGCGCGCAAAGCCGACGATATAGCCCGAAACGCCTCGTCGGACAAATCCGCCACCCGCCGGCGCGACGCCGGTATCGGAGGCAGGAAAATCGCCGCAAAAACGTTGCCGGGCCTCGGGAAAAACAGCGAATCTCCGCGCCCCAAAAAGCGAAACTTGCTGCGTATCGCCACCGGAACGACGTCCGCGCCCGCCGATGCGGCGACCTTGAACGCCAGGCGCTTGAACTCCCCCATTCTCCCCGTCGCGCTCCGCCTTCCCTCGGGGAACACTATGACATTCGTCCCGCCCTTTACAAGCCCGACGAGCCTCTCCTCCGCCGCGGCCACCGACGCGGGCGACGAGGCGTCAACCGACACGAAGTTGAAATACCGCGTCAAAAACCAGGCCGCCAACACCGATTCGTATTTCGACTTCAGCAAAACCCCCGCATTCGGAATCACCGCCAGCAGCAAAAGGGGGTCGAAAAGCGAGGCGTGGTTCGCAACGTACACCGCTCCGGAATCCCTCACGTTTTCCAAACCCGCAATCGGCTCAACCGCATAACAACCCATCGCCGGAAACGCGCGCAGAATAAACGCGCGCAGAAACAGCCTCAACAGGCGCGACAACGCCCGTTCCCTGCATTTCGGCGCGCCCGCCAAAACTATCGAAACCGGAACGGCCGCAAGGACAAAGAAGACATTGGCCAATACGTAGCACGTATAGGCCACGCAGGCTTTCAATTTAAAAAGCCGCGGATAACGGCAAAAATCTCCGCCACTTTCAAACATTATTGCCGTTGGCTAACAACAATCCCTTCGCGCGCCCCGCACTGCCGATCGCCCCCGCGGAAACGCGCCCTATTCGGAATAGAGCCAAGTGGAAAGATAACGCGACCCGGTGTCCGGAATGATCGCCACTATTTTCTTGCCGGCGTTTTCGGGAAGTCTGGCAAGCTCCAGCGCCGCGTAAACCGCGGCCCCGGCGGAAATCCCGGAATGTATGCCTTCCTCCTTGGCGAGCCGCCGCGCGGTCTCGCCGGCGTCCGAATCGCCTACCCGCACAACGCCGTCGACGACCGACGAATCGTAAATCTTAGGCACAAATCCGGCGCCTATGCCCTGTATTTTGTGCGTGCCCGGCTTGCCACCGGAAAGCACGGGGGAGGAGTCCGGCTCGACGGCGTAAATTTTAACGGAGGGCTTTAGGCTCTTCAACGCCTGCCCCACCCCGCTCACCGTGCCGCCCGTCCCGACGCCGGCCACGACAATATCGACCGTCCCGTCGGTGTCCTCCCATATTTCCACGCCTGTCGTCTCGCGGTGTATCTCCGAATTGGCGGGATTCTCAAACTGCTGCGGAATGAAGGAACCGGGATTTTCCGCCTTCAGCTCAAGCGCCTTCTCAATCGCACCCGACATGCCCTTTGCGCCGTCGGTCAGGACGAGCTGGGCCCCGAGGCTCAGCAAAAATTTTCTGCGCTCTATACTCATAGTGTCGGGCATCGTCAATATCAGCTTGTATCCCTTGACCGCCGCGACAAGCGCGAGGCCTATCCCGGTATTGCCGCTCGTCGGCTCTATTATCAGCCCCCCCTTCTTCAAAACGCCCGCGCGCTCGGCCGCCTCAACCATCGCCAGCGCGGCCCTGTCCTTGACGGAGCCGGACGGATTGAAAAATTCGAGCTTTGCAAGCACTTCGGCTTTGGAATCGTTCAATCTGTTCAGGCGGACGAGAGGCGTCCTGCCGACAAGTTCAAGTATGTTGTTTGCAACTTTCATATTTTTTTCCTTATCTTTGAGGCCGATATGCCATAGCGCCATTCGCGCGCGCTCTTTTGATGATGCCAAAACGCTCCCAAAAGTTCCGGGCATGGCGCCGAAATTTCCAAGCCGGCGAAAAAATCGGCGGGAAATCTCCGCGGAATTGGAGGCGCGTGCGCAATGCGCCGCTTTCCGCCGAAAGGCCGCAAAGGCAAAACGCCCCGCAAGCGATTCCCCAACGCGAATCCGCTCCTTCCAAATAGCCGCTATTGTCGATATTGCCCAAAGGCGGCGCGTTGTCAACGCCCTTTAGCGCGACTCCGTCCGGCGTTTTGAAATCGGCCGCTTTGCGGCGGGCGAAAGGGAAACGCCAGCGCGCAAGTCCGGCCTGAAAAGCGGCCGGCCAAACTGCCCGAGCGCGATGGGCCGCATACAAAGCCGCAATTCTCAATTTCCGAAAAAATAAACGGCAAAATTCAAAGCGGCTTTAGAAAATCCAATTCGCGCAAAAAAACGGCTGTTCGGATTCGGGCAAAAAAGAAGCCAAAAAGAAACGGAAAGCGCGAGACAAGTTCTGAAAGACGCAAAAAACTATTCCGCTTTTTCGACAAGCCCAAACGCAAACGCCCCCACCTGCGGCCGCGCCGCGCCCAAGGCGGGAACTCAGGCAAGGGCGACCGCCGGCAAACGCGCCGCAGAAGGCGCGAAGCAAAAGATGCGAGGCAGAAGGCGCGAGGTAACTCCCGCCGCGGCTCGAAAATCGCAAAGTTGGGAATCGGCAAATGTCGCTTCGGACAAAGCGCGCAAAGGAAAACAATCGCAGACAAAAAATGGAGCTTCTGGATTCCCCCGCGCCGCGCCCAATAGCGGCGATTAATCCAAATGAACGCTTCCTTGCGCGTCTGCCTGTGCCGCGCAAAAAACGGCAATACGCCGACCGATGCGCCGCAAATTCAATTTTCAATTTGCGCAAGACGCCGCAAGTATTTAAAGCCGAAAGTTCCGCTTGAGCGGCCGCAAAAACCTTATGCAAAAACCTTGCGCAAAAACCTTGCGGGAAAGTCTTGCGAAAAAATTTTGCAAAACTTTGCAATCGGGCTTCCCGGAGAAGACGCGCGCGGGAACCATTCGCTCTTCAAAGGCGTTTTAGAAAACGCGCGCGGCGAATTTAACCTTCCCAACTTAAGGCGGTCAGACAAGGCGGTCAGATAAGGCAGCCGAAAGAATCAATCCCGTTTCGGATTGCTACACGGCGCGACGCCGCATGCGATTAAATTAAATTGCCATAATCGACGCCAAATGGGCGGCCCATTTTTTTGAATGGATATTGCGAACGCGAACGCGAATACGAGCGCAAGCCCACGCGTAAAAACGCCCGCATCTGCCCTATTTTGCCAGATACCACCCGGCCAAAAGCCCCGATGCTCCAAGCGCCATGCTCGCAAAGACGTACAGGACGCACAACGGGAAGTCGCCGCCCTTGATAAGAGTCAGCGATTCGTCCATAAATGCGCTAAAAGTGGTAAATCCGCCGCAAAATCCGGCGGCAAGCAGCAACTTTGCATCGGGCGACAGCGGCGCGCCGTCGCCCTTGGACAGGCCGCACACGACCCCCATGATCAGGCACCCGAGCGCATTCACGGCCAACGTGCCCAGCGGAAACGCCGAGGGCGCAGCACTTAGCGCCGCCTTCGACAAGATATAGCGCGCAACGCTGCCCGCAGCTCCGCCAAACGCCACCAATAAAATATTTTTCAGCATGAACATGAAAACGTACGAAAATTTTTAAACAAAAAAAGCTTTAAAAAAAATTCCTCTTCCCCATTGTTTTTTAAATTCCCTTCTGATTATAAGGGAACGCATACTAAACTTACAACTAACTGATATTATGGTTAAGAGAATAATCGCTATTGGCGCATTATTTTGCGCCTCGGCGTCGTTCGGTGCGGGGTTCCAAGTGTTGGAACAAGGCGCCAATAACATCGGGTCCGCAATGGCGGGCGCGACTACAAACGCCAGTTCAGACGCCTCCGCCGCCTTCTGGAATCCCTCCGCGGTAATGTTTACGCAAACGAAAGTCGGCGACGTAAGGGTTGACGCGGCCATGAATTTTGTGATTCCCTCCTTTGAGTTTGAGGACGACGGAAGATCCGTAAACCCCATGGGAAGAAGCGGCAACGACGGCGGCAATGCCGGAGACCTCGAACTTATCCCAAATTTCTTCGCCGTTTACAGGTTCGCCGAGGACTTCGCCCTCACCTTCTCCATGACCGCGCCGTTCGGAATAGGAACGGAATACGACGACAACTGGATAGGCCGCTTTCAGGGAATAGAAAGTCGCGTCACAACCTACGACATAAATCCGAGCATCGCATGGAAGGTTTTTGACTGGCTGTCCGTATCGGCGGGGGCGTCGGCCCAATGGCTGCACGCGAAGCTCACCCAGGCGGTCTATCTCGGATACGGAATGGAGACGCGCTCGCAGGTGACGGGTGACTCGTGGTCGGCGGGCGCCAACATCGGCGTCACGATCAACTACATGGAGGGCGGAAGAATCGGCTTTTCATGGAGGACAAAGGTTTCGCACGACCTCACGGGAAATTTAAAAATAGCGGGCGTCGGGCATCAGGCGGTAAACGCCAATCTGACGCTGCCGCAAACTTTCAATGTCGGCGTATATCAAAGGCTCGGCGGCGATTTCCGCAATTTCGCGCTCATGCTCGACTACTCCTACACATGTTGGTCGTCCTTTGAGTCGCTCGTCATAAATTCGGACGCCACCGGCTCTCCGGTATCCTACACAAACGAAGACTGGAAAAACGTCTCGCGCGTGGCCGCAGGCGTGCACTTCTACCCGGATTCTATCGAAAATTTAGTCTTTCGCTTCGGCGTCGCATGGGACGAATCTCCGGTTCCCAATTCGGCGCGGCGCACAGTCCGCATTCCCTGTTC
>CALXMX010000154.1 GCA_944389575.1 uncultured Opitutales bacterium | reverse complement strand
ATATTTCGGACAACGCCGTAGTGGACGGAATCATAGCGGGCGGCGCAAGTAGGACTGATGAAAGCGGGGTGAAGTCCTCGAATATAAACATATCGGGCGGAACGCTCAACGGCGATGTTTACGCCGGAGGTTTGAAATATTCAAGCGTTTCCGGAAACACTGCCGTCAATATATCCGGGGGCGAAATAAACGCCGACGTGTACGGCGGCGGCGCGGTCGGAACTTCCGTAAAGGGAAATTCCACGATAAGCCTCACCGGTTCAACCGCCGTAATTAACGGAACTCTATATGGCGGCGGCCTCAACGGGGGGACGGTCGAAGGCGTAAAAACGCTCAACCTCGGCACTTCGGAGCAGGCCTACAACGGGACTTCGGCGCTCAAGGTTGCGGATTTTGACAATATAAATGTCTCGGCGGGCTCCAGTGCGGAATTATTTGAATACGCCCAGTCCGACGGCGGGACGGCCATCAACATCGCCTCCAATTCGTCGCTTTCAATCGTGCTCGGTTCCGCGACGGACCAGCTCTCGAAAACCGTTGTGGCAAACGACGGAACTTTTTCGCTCAAGCGCGGTTCTCTCGCGGACGACGCGTTTGTAACCCTATCGTCGTACAAGGGTGCTGGCGCGGTAAACGCGTTCGGCGGAACTTTCTCCAACGGCAAATTTACCGCCGGAAAAACCGCCGTAATCTCCCAAGCGATTTCCGGAGTAACTGTCGGAACGGGAGACGACGACGTCGCTTCTGTACGGTATATGTCGGGCGAAAATACCACTCTCCGCCTCGACTTTAACGTGGCGAATATGGGAGAGAAGGAGATTCGTATTAACTCCATAAGCGAAACTGCCGATACCGCGGGCATTTCCGGCGAAGTCAAGGCCGCATATTTAATTGATGCGACGTACGACCAATCTGGAGAATGGACTGTTGTATTCAGCGCGTATGTCGGAGATGTCGAGCTCTCGAATCTGATGGCGTGGCACAAGTCCGAAGGCGGCGTATGGGAGATTTACGATACAGACATTGAATATAATGACGGCTTTGCAAGCTTTACGGTTGACAGTTTCAGCTCCTACGCCATAAGCCAAGTTCCGGAGCCGGCCGGCATAGCCGCCCTCTTGGGAGCGGTAGTTCTCGCATTTGCGGCATATCGCAGAAAGCGCGGGTAGCCTGATGAACTCCTGATAGAAACGGCGGATATTTGTCCGCCGTTTTTTTATGCAGGCACAATCCGCCTTCCGCATTCGGAATACCTATCGGCGACTTTCGCGGCGGCGGTATTCTATGGGGAAGTGTGAATAAATATTATAGGGGACATTTTTTAACTTTTTTTATTGTGAATCCCCTTTGAAGATTTTTTGCAAAATTCTAAATCCGATTGCTGCGTGTAAAATTTTAAAGGGAGTTTAAATGCGGCAAACAGAAATCTAAAAGGCGCGGAGGCGGCAAGAAACAATGAATCCTATATATGCAATTTTTCTTCAATCATATTAATGGCCGGTTTGTAAAATTTCTGAGCGATAGCGAGCGATAACTACATTGTAAAAAATGAATCCGGAAGCGGCAATATGGCCTGTAATCTTGGCGATAATAATAAGCTTTGCCGCCTTTGGCGCATTCGCATTTTTTTGCACGCCGCAAGCCGCATTCTTAGTGGGAAAACCGCCAAAGCAAGCAACAGTTTTCCTACATTCGCTTTCCCGCCTTAATGTCGGGTTTCTTTACCTGCCGATGACGATACGTATACTCAAATCGTATTCGCTTCCCCGGCTTCCTTTACCCCCTTAATGTCGGTTTTCCCAAATTCTTCCGGCTTTCCTCGGTTCGGCGTTGCACCGGGCGGGGGATCTTTTTTCATCGGCACTGACGGTCTGCGCGCAAAGATTGCGGGGGTGCCGGACGCGCGTCTGCGGTTAAGACTTCGCCGTTAAAAGAGCGCCGGCGCGGGCGGGGCGAGCATCATTTCCGCGCGCCTTCCGAAGCTCGAATATTCCGATATGAGTTCCGCGGCCTTGTCCGGCCCCATGACCAGCGCGCAAACGGGGGTGACGGCGGTGAGTATCTTCAGCGTTTCCTCCGGGCTTGCGGCGTTGTCCATTACGGATTTCAGCCTCGCCTCGTCGCCGTTTGCCGCAAAAAAGCCTGCGGCAAATATCCTTACCTTTTCCCTGTGTATGGCGAAATTGAAGGGCGGGTTTGAGGCCGTTTGGTACATGCCTTCAAGGACGTCCAAAGCCTTGTCGTATTCGCCGCAGTTAGCAAGGCATTGCGCCAGGAGGTATTTGTTGAAGTAGTAGGCGCCGTCGGACAGTTGGCGAAAGCGGTCGAAAGCCTCCTTGGCTATAGCGGGATTTTTTTTCTTTGGCAGGCTGGCGCCCAGCAGGGAAAATTCGCGCGCGTAGTGGGGGGCGGTTTTCTTTAGGTCTTCCAGTTTTGCGCCCGCCGCAAGGGCGGTTGCCTGCAGCCAGTTCAAATCGCAGTCGAATGCGGCGGCGATAGATTCGGCCAGCCCAAACCTGCGCTGCGACAGCGCGAGGCAGGCCAGCCTGAGGCCCGTTTCCATGCGGAGTACTTTCGAGCCGAAAACGCCCTTCGCCGTATTTTCAAGCTCCGCCTCTCCAATGCGCGCGCCGCGCAGAATCCTTCCTGCGAGGTTGAAAAACGCCGTTTCGGCGGGGTCGGAGGAGATCAAAATTCCACCGTTCGATATTGCGGATACCATTTCGGCGTCGCGCCTTCTGGAGGCGGATTTGAATTTGGGAAGGGCGCGTTCGGAGAATCCGGGGTCGTTCCTGCCCGCCGCGCAGAGTGTGTAGAAAAGCGCGTTGTCGAAGTCGGCATAGTAGCGCGTAAGCGCCTTGTACGCGGCGGCTCCAACCGCCGCGGCAATGGCCGCGCACAGCAGGATTGACAGTATTGTTGCCTTGGATTTATTCATGTTCCGCCCGAATGCGCCGCCATGCGCGCCGTCCAATCTCGCCTTCCGGCAGCCCCCCGAACGAATTGGCGCGACCGCCAAAGTCGCGCGCCGAATCGGTCCGTTCCGGAGCCGCCCGCCGAAATTTCCGCGCGCGCGCCGCGCGTTTTTCATTTTTTAGAGGGTTCATTTTAAG
>CALXMX010000153.1 GCA_944389575.1 uncultured Opitutales bacterium | reverse complement strand
GGGCGTCGGGCCGGAGCACGCGTGGCTGAGGGATTCGGGAAGGGCGCAGTACGTGCCGATAACGGATTCGGAAGCTCTGGAGGCCTTCATGAAGCTCTGTCGCCTTGAAGGGATCATTCCGGCGCTGGAGTCGTCGCACGCGCTGGCGCTGGCCATGCGCAACGCGCCGAAGCTCGGGCGCGACGACATAATTTTGGTCTGCCTTTCGGGTCGCGGCGACAAGGACATGGACACCGTGGGTACGCATATGAAAACTCTATTTGAAAAGGCGAGGTAATTTATGATTGGAGATTTGTTTGAGCGGCTGCGGGGTATGAACCGCGCGGCATTGGTGCCCTTCATTGAATGCGGAGATCCGGACATGGACTTCACCGAAAGGCTGATTGCCAAGACGTGTGAAAGCGGTGCCGACATCATCGAGCTCGGCGTTCCGTTTTCCGATCCTATGGCGGACGGCCCGGTCATACAGGCGGCCTCAAACAGGGCGTTGGCCGGCGGGGCTAATCTGCCGAAGATTTTTGACATGGCTGCGAGGCTGCGCTCGGCGGGGGTCGACAAGAAGTTCGTGCTCTTTTCGTATTTAAACCCCGTCTTTCGATTCGGGATAGACAGGGCGGCGGAACTTTCGGCGAAGTCGGGCATAGACGCGTGGTTAGTGGTGGACGCCCCGCTTGAGGAGAGCCGCGAGGTGAGCGTCCCTGCGGCGAAATTCGGTTTGGATTTTATTCCGCTGGCCTCTGCCACAACGCCGATAGACCGCGTTTCAAAAATATCCGAGAGCGGAAGCGGATTTCTCTATTACGTGACTGTCGCGGGCGTGACGGGCGCAAGGAGCACGCTTCCGGAAAGCTTTGCAAAGCGGCTGTCGGAAGTGAGGGCGGCCTCTCGCCTTCCAGTCGCGGCTGGCTTCGGCATTTCCACGCCGGAAATGGCGCGCGCGGCCGCGGTTTCCGCAGATGCGGTCGTGGTGGGAAGCGCGTTTGTCAGGCTCGTACATTCCGTCCGCCTCGCTTCGGGCGAGGCCGCGGCGCTTGAGGCGGCGGGCGACTTCATATCGTCCTTTGCTTCGACCGTGAGGCGTTGAGCGCGCGGGAAAGAAAAGAGAGAGAAAGAATCGCTCTTGGCGCGTCCGCGCATTCGCGCGGTTGCGCGGGCAATGGGCTTGGCGGATTGGCTTTCGCGCGGTATTTTGCGTCCGCTATTGCGCGGGGCGCGCTTTGGCGGCGTTCCGGCCGCTTAGCGTTTCGGATATGCGGAAGCGAAAATTTCAGGGGCGGTAAAAGGCGAAAAATCGGCGGAGATAAAATGTCCGTCGGACGTTTGTGGCCGCTCCAAACTCTCAGAATGCGCTGTGCTATTTGCAATCAAACCGAAACTCATTGGGCTTGCGGCAGCATTGGCACCCGAAGGTGTTAACATGCGCGCGAGGGGGAAAAGCTCGCAAACTTCGACGCCCATGTAGATATTATCAACAAAAAATTCCCTCACAACCCGCCGGCGGAAAATTGAGAGGAGGGAGGCTCAAAGGCGGAAGTCAGTATCCCAACCAGCGCTTAACGCTGTCCGAATGTTCGTATTTGGTGGGAAATCTATGCACCAGCCACAGAAAGAATATGAAGAATATGAATCCGACTATCATGAACAGGCAAAATATGACGCACAGGATTTGCGATAAAAGCGTGGGTTTTTCAGTCATATTCTCTTCTCTCTATAATTAGAGTGCGGCTAAAAAGTTTCGCGAATCGGCAGAAATCGCGCGGATATGGCGGCAGATGAAAATCCATGCGGCATGTCGACGAGGAGCAAAAGCGCAACGGGATGAAACTCAAAAATTCTTTAATAAATTGCGCCCTATCAATGCGGGGATTTAAAAACTAATAAGCGGGAGTTTTCGCCTGTTTTCGCGTCTGCCGCAGGCGCGTTTGAGGGGGGCGAATATAAAGCGCGCGGACAACGTTCGGACACGTAGCGGGAGGCCGCAAATAGGCGTTCGCGCCGGCTGCAAGGCCGCGCTCTGGCCGATAGCGCGTTCGGAATTTATGGCGCGAAGGCGCCCCGCCATTAAAATTCCCGCAAGCCGCGCTCGCGCACCGCGCGGCGGGATTTGCATCGCGCGCCTAACCTAATTTTGCGCGCCGCATGCTTGCTTGCCGCGCGGAGAGTTTTTTTTCGCTTTTTTATTCGAGGCAAAAGGGCGTTTTTTACTTTTGCAATTTTTGTTAGGGCGCGCTAAAGTTTTTACGCCTTTTTGTTTTTACAATGAAATATCTGCTGACATTTCTCGGGCGCGCTTTGGCGGCGTCTCCGGAGTTCGCCGTGCGCGGGCTGTGCTGGTTAGTGGGCACTCTCATTTGGGGCTTTCCGTCGGGGAGAAACAGGGTTGCGCTTTCCAATATCAGCCATTGCTTTCCGGATATGGACTCCGCGCAAATCGACAAAATAGCGCGGCAGTCGGCGCGCAGAATGGTTGAGATGGCGCTGTTTGTGCTCGCAAGTCCGTACATGTCGGACAGCCGGTTAAGGTCGCGCATAAAAATCAGCCCGATAGTTTGGGAGGAGCTCGACAAAATCATGCGCAATCCGCGCGCGCTGGTTTTGATGATTCCCCACTTTTGCATGATGGAGACAATCACGATGTTTCCCCTTTTGGTCGGCGGGAAGTTTCCCAGGACGGGCGTATTCTACCGCCCGTTCGACTCGCCTTCAATGGAGGAGTGGATAAGAAAGAGCAGGGAGAGGTTCGGAATAAATTTGCTCTCGCGCAAGAAGGGTTTGTCATCCGCGCTTGACTATCTCAACAACAGGGGAGTGGTGGCGATTCTCTTCGACCAAAACGCCGGCGGAAGCGGGGTTAAGACGCTGTTTTTCGAGCGCATATGCTCGTCGTCGGAGCTGGCCGGGCTGTTCGTCGAGAGAACCGGCTGCGACTGCGCGATATTTTACGCGCGGCGCACCGGCTTTTGGAGCTCGTACATCGACGGCGAATTTCTCCCGTACCGCGACAGGGAGGAAGTGACCATCGCCGCAAACGCATGGCTCGAAAACCGCATCAGGAGCGACGAGACCGCCAGATTCGACTGGCTGTGGCTTCACAGGAGATGGTATGTCAACCGCAATCCGCGCGAATGTCTGAACATTGCCGGCGGGCGCAGCATTTTGAAAAAGACCCTTGAATTTCTGGGGCTAAAGGAAATGCCGCGCAGGGACAGAATATTTATTGTGGCTCCGGCCGAAAGAAGCGGCGCGGAGGAGCTTGCGGCCGAAATTCCGGCGCTGCGCCGCTCGCGCCCGGACGCGGAGGTGACGCTGTTGTGCGAGGGCGCTTATGCGCGCGATTTCGCCGAAAGAAAGGTCGCCGACTGCGTTTTGGAAATTCCGGCTCGCACAGGTTTCGGAATTTCGCGGCTGAAGTTTTTTGCCGCAATCAGGCCGCGCTATCCGGACATTCTCATAAGCTTTCAAAGCGGATTTACGGCGGATTTGGAGGCGAGAATTACCGGGGCGCCGATGCGCCTTGGGGTGTCTTCTATCGGCGGCGCGCGGCGCAGATTTTTTTCATGCGCGTATGCGGACGGGGGAAAAGCGGGGGAATCGACTTTGGCAAACAGGGCGCTCAAATATTTTGGAATGCGCGAAAGCTGAATTTTTCAACTACGGAAAGGCTGATATATGACAAATATTGGAACGGTATTTAAGAGCAACGCCACAAAGGTTCTCCTTTTGGGCAGCGGGGAGCTCGGCAGGGAGGTCGTCATAGAGCTTAAGCGCCTCGGCGCGGAGGTGGCGGCGGTCGACAAATACGAAAAC
>CALXMX010000152.1 GCA_944389575.1 uncultured Opitutales bacterium | reverse complement strand
AGCTGCATAGGCGGTCTTTGCAGGTACAGCGACTTTCGCGTCGGGGCAGGAGCCCGCGCGGGAAAATCCCTATTCGGAAAATGTCGGGCTGCCTTACGGAAATTTCGGCTTAAACGCGCTAAGCGATAAAATTGTGGAGGGGCAGAACTTCATAGACGAAAACGTCGGGCTGCACTTCTTTTTCGACTACTACGCGGTTTTGCTCACAAACCCCTACGGCGGCGCGGAGCAGGCGACAAACTACACGCACGAGATGATTTACGGCGTGCGCGGAGATCTCGAAAAGCTCGTCGGCTGGAAGAACGCGACTTTTGTGGTTTCTGGAGCGTACAATGCCGGCGGAAATCTCTCCAACACCATAGGCAATTTCTTTACGGCGTCGGAGTCCTCCGTGATCGACGGGGCGCTGCTGTACGAGATATACTTGGCCCAAAAGATAAGCACGTCGATCGGCGATTTCAAAGTGCGCCTCGGCAGAATCAGCATGGCCGACACCTTCGCTTCGCTTCCCGTTTTCGGCTATTTGGTCAGCGGCGGCATAGACTGCACTCCGGAGGCGATTTTTTCCAACTCTCCGTACACGTCCTCGCCGATTGCGACCTGGGGGGTGACAATCCAATACTCTCCCGACGACCAGTGGTCGTTCGCCTACGGGCTATATCAAGTTCCCCAAAATGTCCAGTCCCCGAATTACAGCGGAACAAACCTGAAAATTTCCGGAGACGACGCCTACATGATGATGGCGCAGGTGACATGGACGCCCTCTTTTATCAAAGACTGCAACGGAAACGTTCTGCCCGGAACGTACCAGTTTGGGGGATACTTCTTCGGAGGTTTTCCCATGCAGCAGTACGGCACCAGCGACACGCGCGAAAACGGCTACGGATTCTATTTGCAGGGACAGCAGACCGTTTGGATTGCGAGGGACAACCCCAACCAATATGTCTCAATTTGGGCGGGGGCGCAATTTTCGCCTGTGGAGAGCATCTCGATTATGCCGTGGATGGTGTATTCGGGCCTCCAATTCCAGGGATTTGTGCCGTACAGGGACCAGGACGGGGTTTACGTATCGTGGCTGTGGGGCAATTTCGGGAGCGACTACTCGCGTTCCTCCGGATACGACGCCTCTTACGAAACTGTCGTCGAGGTGACGTACGTGTTCCAGCTGACGCCGAACATTTCCATTCAGCCGGATCTCCAATACATAATGCGCCCCTACGGAAATGACGACATTGACGACGCCCTTGTGATAGGCGGCCAGCTGTTAGTCACTTTTTAGGCGCGGAACGGCTCGGGGCCGATTTGTTTCCCCGAGGGGCGCCTTTGGGGCGTGTGCGCCGCTTTTGAATGTCCGTCTATTTTCGGGTGGAAGGCGGCGGGGAAATGCTGCGGATTAAAATTGCAGGCTAAATACTGGCGCAAAAACGAAAAAAATCGAGTGTCAAGCCGCGGATTTAAAGGCGGATTAAAGCGAGAGAATACGCCTTCAGGTTACGCCTTCAGGTTTAAGTTGGTGCGTCCTGGATTGCGGGAGAGCGCGCGAAAGTTCGGCAATGCGCAAGAATCTCGCGCCGCGCAAAAATTTGGCGATGCGCAAAAAAAACGGCGGCGGGGGCGCGAAAACGTTTTCAACTGCCGGCGATTTCGTTTTTCCGGCTCGCTTTCCGTCTGTGCGTTTTCCTGCGCGCCTCCCTATGCGTTTGTACTTGCCGTTAGTATGTCCTACTGTGTTTTTTAATGAATAATGAATAATTATAAATAATGAAATTTTACATTCCTTGCGCCGCGCGGGGAGTTTACGAGCGAACAATAAAAACAACCGGCAAGTCCTGCTGGGGCGTAGGCGGCGAAGCCCCCAATTATTGACTCGTTTCTCTCGCCCCTTCGTGGGTGCGCCTGCGGCCTGTTTTCATTTTTTCATTTCCCGCACGCCGGTGATATCCTGAATATTCTTCTGGTCGAGAACCGCAACTTGCGCGGCGCCCGGCTCGATAAAGCGGCCGCGCCCAATCATCTTGCGCGGGCGTCGCGCACGTCGCCGCATACTCTCGCGGATTTTATGCGCAGCGCGTTTCCGCCGCCGATTGAAGCTTTTTTATTCGCCTGCCGTCTTATGATGCGTTTATCGCGGGAAGGGCAGGCGAGCTTTTTTATGTTTTTGCGCGATAATCAAACGGCGCGCCGCAGTAGATATTCCAGCCGAAACGTTCAATCAGGTATCCCCGTAGGTGGGCGCTGAGGTTATTTTTGCAAATTGCCTTGCCAAAGCGTCCCCTTTTCCGCGCGATAAATCGCCCGGACAAATCCTTTTGCAGCGAAGCTTCCTCCCTCGGCGTTTTTCGCCGATAGTCCAACTCTCTCGGCGGTTCCTCCCCCGCGCGCGTTCCGCTTTCCGCCCGCCGATGATTGTGTTTTCGCCTGAGATTTTGCTCAACGCCCCGTCATTTTTTTAGGGGCGATATCGCAAATCTCCAGTTGACGGAATTTTTGAAGAAGGTGTTGAATTGCGGGCGGGTGTTTGGCCCGCAGGCGGCGTTGCCGAGGCCGCATGTCTTCCACGCCACGCGCAGGTCCGCGCCCTTTGAGGGAGGCAGCTGGTAGATGTGCGCCGCGCCTTTCAACTCCTGCTGCGTGTAGGGCAGGACGGACATCGGGAGATTCCCGTTTGTAGAGTCTATCCTCACGCCGACGCCCTTGTCGTCTGTGAGCGCGAGCCAGCGAACCTCTTCGCGGTTTCCGGTGTCCTGCGGCCTGGTGAAGTTTTCAAGCCAGTCGGCCACCTTTGAGCGGTACAGCCCAACGTCGGCGGAATAGCATCTGTCGCTGTAATTTGCCAGCGGCCCCCTTCCGAAGTAGGACACGTTGTCAAACTGCTTTGCGACCGCAAACCGCAGGCCGAGGCGCGGGAACTGTATTTTTTCGGCCGCGCCGTTGATTTTCTTGGATTGCGCATAAACGTTCATCGAGCCGTCGGGGGCGATTAAGTAAATGAAGGTGTTTTCGAGCGCGGGCTTCTTTTTCTCAAACGAATTCTTCGCGCTTACCGGCGGATTGGCAAAGAGCGTCTGGCGGCATACGACCTTGACGCTCGTCCCGTCCTTTTCGACGGACACGCTCTTGTCGCCCGCGGTCGTCGAGTTGAATCCGGTCTGCTCAAATTCCTTTTTCACGCGCCCGCAGAAATTGTCGATGAGCGCGCTATCAATGTCGAACTGCGCGCCGGTGAGGACGGTTGTGCCGCCTATGCGGTAGGAGGACAAATTCGCGTCTTCCTTGCTGAACTTTACCTCGACGCCGCCGGCCTTAACCGTCACATGCTTTGAGTCCTGCGAGAACGAGGCCGGGGCGAGCCCTTCGAGATTCTTTCTTTTTGGATATTGCGATACGTGCGCTATCGGCAGCTGTGCGCGCGCCGCAACGGAGCCTTTCGGGGCGAAAACAGTACCCGCGTTTCTGAAGAATTTGAGGGTGTAGAAGTATTCGCCCGCCTCGTTCATCGGAAATTCCGGAAGGTCGAGCTTCACGATTTTCGATTCGCCGGGGGCAAGCGGTATTGCGTCGAGAGTCTTTTCCGCAATGACCTCCCCGTTGCGCTCCACAGCGACGCGCGGAGTGAATTGGTCGAGATTTGTGGACACGAATTCGTTGGATATTTTCACCGATGCCGCGTCGCCTTCCACGGGCGATATCTGAATGTCCTGGTATATCCTTTGGACTTCGCCGTACTTTGCCGTAAACGACCTGTCCGCAAGAATTATTCCGTTGCATGAGAAGTTGCCGCGCGTGGGCTTTGTGCCCCAGTCGCGCCCGTCGGACAGATACGTTTTCGACGGATCTTCCGGGCGCGGCAGGTAGAGCGCCTGGTCGACCCAGTCCCAGATGAATCCGCCGTTTAGCCCGTTTTCGCGGTTCGAGCGAATCATGTCCCACTTGCCCTTGAGGTTTCCGATGGCGTTGCCCATGGCGTGGGCGTATTCGCAGAAGAAGAACGGGCGCGTCTCGTTCTCCAGCTTCAGATAGGCCCCCATTTTGTCGACGCCGCCGTACATGGGGGAGAAGAAATCCATGGTACCGTTTGCGCGGCCGTCCTTGATGTCGTGCGATTCGGCCTCCGAGTGGTACGCGCGGGTCGGGTCGAGGCGCCGGGCGGTCTGCTCCATTGCGGCGTGCGCCTTCGTACGGTAGTATGCGGATTCGTTGCCGAACGAATAAATCACTACGCACGGAACGTTTCTGTCGCGCATTACCATGTTCGTCATTCTGTCGACGAGCGGGGGCAGGTATTCTTCGGAGTCTATGAACGGGGCCTTCATGAAGGCGTGCGTCTCGTTGTTGCATTCGTCGAGCACGGCGATTCCGTAGCGAGAACAGAGCATGTAGAATTTGTCGTCGTTGGGATAGTGGGAGGTGCGGACGAAATTTATGTTCGCCCGCTTCATGAGCTCGGCGTCCTTTTTCAGCCATTTGAAGTCGGCGGCCTTCCCCTTGTCGGGCGACCAGTCGTGGCGGTTGGAGCCCTTTATAAGAAACGGCGTTTTGTTGAAGAACAGCCTGTTGCCTCGCGCCTCGAACTTCCTGAACGCGAAGTCCGAACGGACGGCTTCCAAAGTCTTTCCGCCGGCGTCCTGAAGGTGGATTACGAGGGTGTATAGATTTGGCGAATCGGGCGACCAGAGCTTTATGGCGTCGGAAAATTTCGCGTCGGCACGGACGGTTTGCGCTTTGCCCGCGGGTATGTCGCCGAGCTCCTTCGCAAAGAGGACCTTTTCGAGCGCGCCGTCCGCCGAATAGAGAAGGGCGGAGAGCTTTGCGCCGGAAACGGCCTCGGGGGAATTGTTCTTGAGCTCGACGCAAAAGTCTATGTCCGCGCTTTTCAGATCGTCCGACAGCTTCGCCGGAGCGTAAAAGTCGCGCACGTGGAGCTGCGGCCGGGCGATTAGAACGACGTCGCGTATTATGCCGACCATGTGCGGCATGTCCTGCATTTCAAAATACGAGCCCGTGGTGTATTTAAACACCTCGACCGCCATGGTGTTCGGCCGTCCGCGCTGGAGAAACTTCGTTATGTTGAACTCCGCCGGAGTAAAGCTGTCCTCGCTGTATCCGACGAACTTGCCGTTGACGTACAAATTGAAGCCGCTGCGCACCCCGCAGAATTTGACGAAGATCTCCTTGCCGTCCCAGTCGGCGGGCAGGGTGAACTCGCGCCTGTAAACGGCCTTTTGGCGGTGTTCTTCGGGAATAAACGGCTTGTAGTTGTCGCGAAAGGCTTTTCGGTTTTTAAATTCTTCGTATTGGTTGCCCTGCCTGTCGTACATGAATTCCATGTCCGTGTTGTTGTAAAAAATGGTGTCGTATCCGCGCGCCTGCCAGGAGTTCGGCACGTCGATTGTGTCCCATGCGGAGTCGTCAAAATCGCGCGCGAAAAATTCCGGCTTCACCATCGAGGGCCTCTTGGCGAAAAAGAACTTCCAGTCGCCGTTGAGCGATTTGTAGGAGTCGCCCTCATAAATGTTTTCGACGTCGTCGATTCCTATCGGCGCGGCCGCGGCGCGCAGCGACGGATACGTCAGCATGAACGAGGCCGCAGGCTCCTTGTTTATGCGAAACACGTTTGTTCTGTTCCAAGCGTCCGGCACGTATTCCTGCGAAAACGCCGAAGCGCAGATTCCCAAAGTAAGAAGCGCCAATGCCGTTTTTTTCATGATGTGTTTTCGTCCCCCTTTTAATATTGTATATCCGCAAGCTCTGTTTCTCAAACCGGCTTGCGGAAGTTTGCCGTTTAACTGGTTTAAGGGAAATAGTTTTTCGATTTTGTGTCAAATATATTAACCCGGGCGGGAGAGCGGAAAGTCCAGCCGGATTTGCCGAAAACGCCGCTTGAACCGCGCGCGTTTTGCGCCGCATTTTTTGCGGGGCGATTCCGAATTTTACCCCTTTGCGGCGCCCGCGCGAAAACTGCGTGAAAACTGCGCGAAAAATTTTTAGCTTTTGCCGGCCTGCTTGTTCCGCGTTTTATTGTCGCGCGTATCGGTTTTTTGGGCGGAAGGTTTTTTTTGGCGGAAGGTATTTGCGCGGCGGATTTTTATGCGTCGGGTTTTTATGCGGTAAGTTTTGGCAAAGGAGGGGGCGGCGCGCGGTTTGTGTGTCGTGCAGTTTTTGCGGCATGCTTTTTGTGCGGGCGATTGCCGGAATATTTCGCATTCGGAAATTGCGAAAAAAACTCTATGGGCAAGCCGCGTTGCGATTCGCAATTAAAAAAAATCTGCGATTAAAGAATTCGCAGACCTTTTTTTAATATTTAAGTTTTTTGTAAGCCGCAAATCCCGATAGAGCGCGGAAGTCCGGCACTCTCTCCCGCAAATCCTTCAAAAGAGCTTGCAGCCCATTTTGAAAGTTTGCAGCCCATTTGAAGCCGAGCTTGCAAATCCGGCGAACCCGCCCGCATCTTGCTACTTTGGCGCGCAAACGCGCCGAATTTTGAGCGCAAGCCTTCCTTCCGCCCAAAGCAAAGCGGGTTTTCCCGCCGCAAGTCCGATTCGTTCCCGGACGGCTATTTTTCTTCCGCCGGGAGCGAAACCGATATAAACAGGTCTTTCAGCTGCTTTTCCGCAACGGGCGACGGAGACTGCGCCATGAGGTCCTGCCCCTTTTGCGTTTTCGGGAATGCGATAATGTCGCGAATCGACGGGCGGTTTGCGAGAATCGAGACTAACCTGTCGAACCCCAGCGCGATTCCCCCGTGCGGCGGAGCGCCGTATTTGAAAGCCTTTAGCATGTATCCGAAGCGCGATTGCACGATGTCTGCGGGAATTTTCAAAACGTCGCGGAACACCTTTTCCTGAAGCTCGGGCTGGTGAATTCTGATGGAGCCGCCGCCGAGTTCCGTCCCGTTCAGCACGATGTCGTAGTGCTGGCCGCGGACGCGGAGCGGATCGGAATCTAAATGCGGTATGTCCTCCTCGACAGGCGCCGTAAACGGGTGGTGGGCCGAGACGTACCTTCCCTGTTCGTCGTCGAACAGCATGAGCGGAAATTCGACCACCCATAGGAAGTTAAATTGATCGGCCGGTATGGAGATTTTTCCGCGGGCTTGCAGGAGCTTTCCGCATTCTAAGCGTATGCGGCCCAGCGTAGCGCACGCGTGCTCCCAGTCGGAGGCGGCGAAGAAAACTATGTCGGAATCTTCGATATTCAGCCTCTGTCTCAGCGCGTCCTGCTCGGAGGGCGAGAGGAATTTTAAAATCGGGCTTTTCCACGCGCCGTTTTCGGCCTTGATGAATGCCAATCCCTTCGCGCCAAGCGATTTCGCGGTGTCTTCAAGCCCCTTCAATTCGCCCTGCGTGATGTCGGCAAGCCCCTTGGCGTTTATCGCCTTGATTGCCCCGCCGCTTGCGGCTACCCCGGCGAACACTTTGAATTGGCTGTCCTTGAACACGTCCGTGAGATCGACAAGCTCTATTGCGAATCGGGTGTCGGGCTTGTCGACTCCGTAGCGGTTCATGGCCTCCTCGTAGGGCATGCGGGGGAAGGGCGTTGGAATGTCTATGTCCAGAACGTCCTTCCATATTTTCTTGAGCATGTTCTCGATGAGCGCGTACATGTCCTCGCGCTCGACAAAGCTCATCTCTATGTCAACCTGCGTAAATTCGGGTTGGCGGTCTGCGCGCAAGTCTTCGTCGCGAAAGCACTTCGCCATTTGGTAGTAGCGCTCTATTCCGGATACCATCAGCATCTGCTTGTACTGCTGCGGCGATTGGTTCAGCGCGTAGAAATTCCCGGGATTCAGGCGGCTTGGCACTAAAAATTCGCGCGCGCCCTCCGGAGTGCTCTTGAAGAGTATGGGAGTCTCAACCTCCGTGAAATCCTGCGAGTTTAAGTATTCGCGTATCGCCGTGGCCGCCTTGTGGCGCAGCCGCATGAGATTCAGATTCTTCGGGCGGCGGAGGTCAAGGTAGCGATATTGAAGGCGCAAATCCTCGTTCACCTTGTCGGCATGGGCGTCGTCCAGCGGGAACGGAAGGGTGTCGCAGAGGTTGTGGACAATCATGTCGGAGCATATCAGCTCTATCTTTCCGGTCGGCAGCGATTCGTTCACAGTGCCCTCCTCGCGCAGGGCGACTTTGCCGGACACCTGAATTACGCTTTCGTCCTTGAGCTTTTGCGCCTTTTCGTAAATCTCTTTCAGCTCCGGGTGGAATACCACTTGCGTTATTCCCTCGCGGTCGCGCAGGTCGACAAACAAAATACCGCCGTGGTCGCGGACGCTCTCCACCCACCCGATGAGGGTTGCCTCTTTTCCCGAATCGGACGGAGTCAGTTGATTGCAGGTATGGGTTCTTTTCATTTAAAACAGTTTTGAGTTCGTTTGAAAGTAAAAGCTTCTCGAGCGCCTGCGCGGCCGAATTTCCGCCTGCCGCCCGGACGTCCCCAAACGCCTCGAGCGGCCTTGTGCGCCCGCCTGAAGCGGCGGCCCGGACGCCTCCTACAAAAACGCAAAGCGCCCGTTTTTTTCCGGGCGCCTTTTTTCGGATTGCGTCCTCACAGCGAACTGCCGTGCGCGGGCAGCTTTTGCTCGACCTTTACTTTGGCCAGCCGCACATAGGACGGCATTCCGTTTTCAAAGGGCACTTCCACTTCCCCCTGTATCAGCGGGAGAATGTACTTGTTGAATTGGTAGCTTATCGAGATTTTGTCCTCCGCTATCCAGTTTTCCGGGAAGTGCTTCACGCCGTTTGCGACCTCCGACAGCGGAACCAGCGCGGTTTCGCAGGTGTACTTGTCGGTGTCTCCGCGCACGAGCGCGACCATCATCGCGCTCGCCCCGCCGACCGCCGCCTCTACCGCCTTGCGGCCGGCCATGAACGCCTCGTTCGCGTCCGTCAGCGACGCGCAGTGCGCGGCCGCCCTCTGCGAGTGCCCAAGCTTGCACGACCTCGCCTTCACTCCCGCGATGTTCTTGGCCACCAGATTTTGCAGATATTCGCCAACCCCGCCAAGCTGCGAGTGCCCGAACGAATCTTGCGCCTCTCCAGCGGCCACGTAGTTGCCGTTTTCGTCGATTATTCCCTCGCTGGCGACCACGAGGCAGAATTTGTTTTTCTTCAGGCACTCCTGAACTTGCGCCAAAAAGTAGTCCGGATTGAAGGCGACTTCCGGAAGAAGTATGATGTGAGGGGCGTCCTCGGCCTGGTTGCGCCGCTTCGCTATGCTGGTGCCCGCGGCGATCCAGCCGGCGTTGCGCCCCATGACCTCGACTATCGAAACAATGTCGTGGTTCCCCATCGCCTCGTGGTCGAGCGCGAGCTCGCGGATTGCGGTCGAAAGGAATTTCACCACGCTTCCGTATCCGGGGCAGTGGTCCGTCATCGGGAGGTCGTTATCGACGGTTTTCGGCACGCCGATGACGCGCATTTCCCAGTTTTGCTGCTTGGCAAATTCGTCCATCTTGTTGGCCGTATCCTGGGAATCGTTGCCGCCGATGTAGAAGAAATAGCGTATGTTGTGCGCCTTGCAGACTTCGAGCGCCCTCACGTAGTCCTCCTGCGTCTTGAGCTTGAAGCGGCACGAGCCGAGCGCCGACCCCGGCGTGTATTTCAGCCCTCTTATCGCCTGTTGGGATTCCGCCGCAAGGTCTATGAGCTGCTCGTTCAAAATTCCCTCTACCCCGTTGAGCGCCCCGTAAATTTCCTCAATGCATTCGTGGTTGAGCGCCTCGGTCACTATCCCCGCGAGGCTTGCGTTGATGACTGCCGTGGGGCCGCCGGACTGCGCCACCAAAACATTTCCTATTAGATTTTCTTCCATATTCTTTATCGAGTTTGTTCTTGATATTATCGCCGTCACAGTTTGCGCGATTTTATCCGGTTGGCAATTCTTTTCTGTCAAAATCGCCGGGCCGCCCCGGCGCCGGGCCGTTGGGATTCGCCGAGCCGCGGGAATTTAACGTCACCGGCCGCCGCGTCTTCGGCGCCCGACGACGCCTTCTGCCGGGGAGGTCGACTTTACGCGTATTTGAGCCGTTCCGTTCCCGCGCCTCCTTTTCTGCCCGGCGTCGGAACCGCCGCGATTCCGCCCCGGAAAACGGAATGCGAGCGCCAGCTTGCGCGCGCACCTGCGCAAAAAACGCCTTAGGCTGAACGGAGACTTGTCGGGCGCCCTCTCCGGCGCGACGTCGTATTTCCCGCCCTTTAGCACACTCTTGATTTCCTCGTAAAGCTTGAGGCTTATCCATGCGTCCGTCGCCGCGTATTCTATCTGCTTGCGCGTAAGCTCCTCCGCCGCCCAATTCGACATCTGCGCCGATTTCGACAGCCTGCGCCCCATAAATATCGCCGTAAGATTCCTCAATCCCGTGTATTTTAGCGGCATCTTGTCCACTAACTTCTCTATGTGCTCGAATCCGGCGTCTTTGAACTGCCTGAGCTTCCCCAGCCCCTTTATATCGCCCGCCATTCCGACGCCGACCTTCTTTATTTCGGGATTCTCCAGCACGGCAAATATTTCCCCGAGCCTGTCTTCAAAGCGGCTCAACCTGAATACCCACGCCTTTTTTCTCGACGACAGCTGCAGTATGGAGACGGGGTGATTTTCCCCCGCGCGGTGGGACGGCCGCGTCTCCGTGTCGAATCCGAGGATTCTCTCGCCCCTTATTTCCTCCATGGCTTTGTCGAAGGCTGCGGCGTCGTCAACCAGCGTTATTTCCGCGCCGCATTTAACCGTCGGCAGAGACTGTATCATGTCTTTTATGCCGCGGCTGAGTTTGTCCGGGTACGAGCATTTGATTTCCTGGTCTTTCATTTTAAAAACCTGTCCATTATGCACATTTTTATTCAAATTGCCACATTTTTTTGCGGCGGCGAAAGTAGAATAAGTATGGAGCCTAAGTATGGAGCCCGGAAAAATGGGGGGGCGTTTGCTGTGGCGAAATTTGCAATACTCCTGCCGAAAAGCCGACGCGCTCATTTTTTTTAATTGCGCGCTGATGCGTACTGCCAGTGCCCCACTGGTAGCCGCCCGTAGGAGGGGAATTGAAACGCCGCTCGACTTCTGGATAAACGCGGCCGCCGGGAAGGGGACTACCTAAAGAGTTGTTCCAAATCCCTTTTGGCTTCAGGCGAGGAGCTGTTCGACCATGGCGGCGTCGCCTAAAGAGTTATTCCAAATCCCTTTTGGCTTCAGGGGCGGTAAGGAATAAATTCAAATCCCGCCGTTTCCGCCTGCCGCATTTTTTTACAATCCCTTCAATTCCTTACAACCTTTTCAAATATGGACAGGGCAGTTTTTAATCGCCTTTTTGCAATATCCCGCCAAGCCCGCGATTGGACATTGCGGCGGTTGCAAAAAACGGCGGAAGTGAGGCGCAAAAAAAATCCGCGGTGTGCGCCGCGGATTTTTGATTTGGCAGTTTTGCTATTTCCAATCGAAGCCGAATGCGTATTTGATTTTTCCGTCCTTGCCCGTTTTTGCCACTATCAACTCCTCGTTCCCCGCGGGGGTGGAGGCCTTTTTGAATCCGACAAATTCGCAGTCTTTGCAGAGGCGGACAAACATCTTGAGCTCTTTTGAATCCACCGTTTCCGAAGTGACGATGTCCCGCGATACGGTGTCGCAGACAACCTTGCAGTCCTTCGTCTGCGGGGTAAGGCCGAAGGCGACTTCCAGGCCTGCGATCGGCTTTCTGCCCTCCCTGAATTTCGATTCGACCGTGCAGAAGTTGTCTCCGCGCCTGATCGTTATGGTCTTGTCCTCAAAGATTTTTTTGCCGTTTATGTCGTATTCGTAAACGAGGGTGAACTGCGCGAAGTCCGGGCTCGTCCAATGAATGAGCGCGCGCTTGTAGACGTCCGACTTGACCAGCTTGCCGTCAACCCAGATGCCGCTTCCGCCGCAGCCCACGGTGTCGGCGACTTTGAAGTTGTCGTAGCCCTCGCCGTTGTCCTTGTGGTAGTCGATGTTCTTTTCCGCAAAGCGCGCGTATGTGCGTTTCAGTATCGGATATGAGACGCGCTTAAACCATACGTCGATGCCGCTGTTTTCTATGGAGTCCTTGAGCGCGGGGCCGTAGGCGCGGAATGCGACTTTGTCGTTTTCCCACGCTATGTCGTCTGCGCGGCGCGGCTCCAGAATCGCGACCGCCCGCGGGGTGGCGGCGTCGTTGAGCGCCTCCGCGCGGCGGACGAGCTCCGTTTCGGATATGCCGGGATTGTGGCCGAGAATTTTTGCCATCTCGCAGCCGAACATCGCAAACGCGCCCACTCCGTAGGGGTTGGAGGTGGTTTCGTTGAATTTGTTTGGCGCCTCGCCCACGGGCTGGACGTAAACCAGCTTGCCCTCGTCGGTCACGCACTTTTCAACGAGCCTCTTCCAGGCCTTTTCCAGCGCGGGCATGAATTTGGCCTTGTCGAGTATCCCGCTTCTCACGCCCCACGCCATGCCGTAAGCGATAAAGCAGGTCGAGCTTGTCTCTCCGCCGCCGAATTCGTCGGGGTCTATGAGGCTGACGCCCCACATTCCGTCGTCGAGCTGGAGCTTCAGGAGCTTGTCCGCCATGCGCTTGAACAGATCCTCATAGTACTTGCGCGAGGGATCGTCCTTCGGCAGGTACGGCA
This sequence comes from uncultured Opitutales bacterium, assembly GCA_944389575.1. Classification (GTDB taxonomy): domain Bacteria; phylum Verrucomicrobiota; class Verrucomicrobiia; order Opitutales; family Intestinicryptomonadaceae; genus Merdousia. The sequence goes on along the minus strand of CALXMX010000152.1, from coordinate 2,845 downwards.
GAACCTGCGCGAACGACGCCATAACCCAGCCGTTTCCGCGCCCCCAGAACACGCGCTTGCCGTTCTTGGTCTTTTTGCCGATGTAGGAGCCGTCGCGGTAAAAGAGGTCGTCCTCCTCGCTGAACAGGGTGTCGCGGCAGTTTTTGTACTCGCGGTGGAGGTAGTCCAAGTATTTTTTATCGCCGGTGATGGCGTACATTCTGGCGAACGTCGGCGGCGACATGTACAGGGCGTCGCACCAATTATACGCGTTGACGGGCGCGCCGCCGAAGCGCGTGAAGGGCTTTTTGTCGCCCCATGTCTTTGCGTCTTCGATAACCTCATCGAGCATTTTTTTTGTTTGGGCGATGCGGTAGGCCTTTGCCGGAACGGGGTCGGCGGAGTAGGTGTCGAGCCACGCGTGGGCGACGGCGTGGTCGTCGGCGTGGTACTTTCTGTCGAACGGGCTCCAGCCGGCGGCGTCCCCTAAGCGGATTACCTCGGCCCAATAGGCGGGATTCCCGCTCTGTTTCGACAGGGCGATGAGGCCGTCGTAGTAGGGGCCTATCTCCCAGTCGCGTATGTTCAGGCGCGTGTTGGTCGGGTTGGCGACGTGCCATTGGGCGGTCTTTTCCAGCGTGGCGAGTATGTCCGCCGCCGAAAGTTCCCTCGTATCCCCGCCGTCCGCGGCAAAGCCCGACGCCGAAGCGCAGAACGCCAATATTGCAAATATACTCTTTTTCATGTTGCCTTTCGTCTTTGGAAATGGTCGGAGTTTTTCAGCGCGCCAGCCAGCCGCCGTCGACGACGAGGATTTCCCCGTTTACGTAGTCGGAGGCGGCCGAGGCCAGGAATACCGCCGCGCCCTTCAGGTCGTCCGGCGTTCCCCAGCGGGCGGCCGGAATGCGCTGGAGTATTTGGGAGCTTCGGTTTTCGTCGGAGCGCAGTGCGGCGGTGTTGTCGGTGGCGATGTATCCGGGGGCTATGGCGTTTACGCAGACGCCGCTTGAGGCCCATTCGTTCGCCAACGCCTTTGTCAGCTGCCCTATGCCGCCCTTGCTGGCGGCGTATCCGGGAACGGTTATTCCGCCCTGGAAGGTCAGTAGCGACGCCGTGAAAACTATCTTTCCGCTCCCGCGCTCGACCATCTTCGCCCCCAGCGCCCGCGCGAGGAGAAACTGCGAATTCAGGTTGACGTTTATCACCTCAAACCAAAAGTCGTCGGGGTGTTCGGCGGCGGGCTTGCGCTTGATCGTGCCGGCGTTGTTGAAGAGTATGTCGGGCGCGCCGTGCTTCGAAAGCAGGTCGTCGGCCAGCTTTTTGACGCTGCCACAGTCGGAGAAGTCGCAGCGGTAGGCGGTGAACTTTCTGCCCAACGCGCGCACGCACTCCCCGATTTTGCCGCCGTCGCCCTCCAACGAGGCCGAGACGCCGATTATGTCCGCCCCGGCCTCCGCGAGCGCCTGCGCAAATCCGAAACCTATTCCGCGCCTGCAGCCCGTGACGACCGCCGTCTTTCCGGCGAGCGAAAATTTGTCGAGTATCGAGCTCATTTAAGCTCCTCCGTGGGGGCCGCGTCCATGTCGTCAAACCGCTGGTTTTCGCCGCCCATTCCCCAGCAGAAAGTGTAGTTGCGCGTCCCGACGCCCGAATGTATCGACCACGAGGGCGATATTACCACCTGCTTGTTCCTCACTACGATGTGCCGCGTCTGCTGCGGAGTCCCCATGAGGTGGAACACGCATTCGCCGGGCTTGACGTCGTAATACATATATATTTCAGAGCGGCGCTCGTGCGTGTGCGCGGGCATTGTGTTCCACACGCTGCCGTCCTTGAGCTGCGTGTAGCCCATGACGAGCTGCGCGCTCTTGATGCGAGCTTCGCATATCGCCTGGTTTATCGTGCGCACGTTGCATTCCGACTGGCTTCCCAAGTCGATTCTGTTGGCCTCCCCCAGCGCGCATTTTGCCGTCGGATACTCCGCGTGCGCGGGGTAGGAAAGCAGGTAAAATTCGGCGTTGTCCGCGGGGTCGTCCGACACAAACGCCACTTCCTTCGAGCCGCGTCCCACATATAGAACCTCGCCCTTTAGCAGGCGGTATTCTTCGCCGTCGACTTGTACCGCGCCCGCACCGCCGATATTGAGTATCCCGAGTTCGCGGCGCTGGCAGAAGAAGTCCGCCCGCAGTTCGTCGCCGGCCTCCAGTTTAAGCGGGGCGTCGGTCGGGCAGGCGGAGCCGACAACGGCCCGGTCGCAGTCCGTGTAATACAGGGCAATCTCCCCGCGGCCGAACAGATCCTCTATCAGGAGGCTGTCGCGCAGTTCGTCGGTCCGCATGTCGCCGGCGGCTTTCATGCATGGAATGTTTTTCTTTTTCATAATTCGCGTTTTCTTTGCGGCGGACGCATCTTCCGCCTTTGAGCAAACAGATTGTCCGACAAAAATTTTTTCCGTAAAACAATATTTGGGTTGCGTGTCCGCATTTGAACAAGCATAAAGAAATCCGCTTTTACGCCGGCGGTCGTTCGGTAGATTGCTTTGCGGGAACGGGCGATGGACTATATAATACCCAGTCTTAGAAACGCGTGCAGGATACTCTCGCACATAGCGGGGGACGGCCGCGCGCTGACTTGCCTGGAGGTGTCGCGCGCAATGGGGCTGCCGAGGACGAGCGTGTTGCGCATTATGGAGACGCTGGCGTCGGAGTCGTTCTTAGAGAAGGAAGGCGGCCGCTATGGGCTCGGCCCCCGGCTGGCCGCTTTGGGCGACTGCACCCTGGCGCGCGCGAACTTGCCGGCCGCGGTTGAGAAGTGCCTGCGCCGCCTGACCGCGGCTACGGGGGAGACTTCGCACTTCGGGGTTCCG
>CALXMX010000151.1 GCA_944389575.1 uncultured Opitutales bacterium | reverse complement strand
GGAGCGCGGGGCCGAGTAGGCCGCGGCGTTTTTTCTGCGGCGAACTTTAGGGCGGTGAAACTTTAGGGCGGTAAAATATGAAAAATCTGTTCGACATTTCTCAAAAGACGATAGTCGTCACCGGGGCGACGGGCGTTTTGGCTGGGGGTACTGCCCGCTATCTTGCCGAATGCGGGGCGCGCGTGGCGTTTCTTGGGCGCAACGCGGAGAAGCTTTCCGAGGCCGAGGAATTTGGCGCGCGCAACGGCCTGCAAGTAATGGCGCTCGAATGCGACGTGCTCGACAGGGCGGCGCTCGAAAGGGCGCAGAAGGCGGTGGAGGCCAAGTGGGGCGATATTGACGTGCTCGTAAACGGGGCGGGCGGCAACCGTCCCGGGGCGGTTATCGCGCCGGACGCGTCCTTCTTCGACCTCGACGTGAATGCGTGGAGCGAAGTTTTGGACATCAATCTGCGCGGGACGATTCTGCCGACGCTGGTGTTTTGCAAATGCTTTGAGCGCACGCGGAGGGGCTGTATAGTGAACTTTTCGTCGATGACGGCGCAGTCTGCCGTCACGCGCGTGTTCGGCTATTCCAACGCGAAGGCGGCGGTTGATAACCTTACGAAATGGCTCGCCGCGGAGCTTGGCAAGAAGATAGGCGACGGCGTCCGCGTCAATGCGGTCGCTCCGGGATTTTTCATCAGCCAGCAGAACAGGACGCTGCTGACAAATCCCGACGGCACCCTCACTCCGCGCGGGAACGATATCGTCAGGAAGACGCCCTTCGGGCGTTTCGGCGAGGCGGAGGAAGTGTTCGGCGCCGTCCATTTTCTCTGTTCGGAGGCCTCCAAGTTCGTCACCGGCACGGTGATTGCAATCGACGGCGGCTTTTCCTCATTCTCTGGAGTGTAGGTGCGGGTGTCGAAAGGTATTTGCTGTATGGAAATGCTGAGAGAAGGTTTTAGGTGGTACGGGGATTCGGATCCCGTTCCGCTTTCGCACATAGCCCAGAGCGGAGCCAAGAGCGTGTTCTCCTCGCTCCACCACATACCTTACGGCGAGGTTTGGAGCGTGGAGGAGATAAGGCGGCACCAAGATAAGGTTCGCCCCTACGGGCTTGAGTGGGACGTTGTAGAGTCCGTTCCGGTTTCGGAGGACATAAAACTGCGGACTGGCGACTTCCGCCGCCACTTGGACAACTACAAGCAGACGATACGCAATCTGGCGGAGTGCGGAATAAGAAAGATAATCTACAACTTCATGCCGGTGCTCGACTGGATTCGGACGGATTTGCACTATTTGCTGCCGGACGGCTCCCGCTGCCTGCGTTTCGACCCCGCGCAATTTGCGGCGTTTGAGATATACATGCTCAAACGTCCGGGGGCGGAGGCGGACTATTCTCCGGAGCAGCTTGAATCGGCAAAAAAGTTCTTCGATTCGCTTTCCGATGAGGGCAGGCGCGATTTTGAACGCTCCATAATAGACGTGTTCCCGGGCTGCAAGATGGGCTTGAAAATAGGGGACGTTCGCAAAATGCTGTCTAAATACGACGGCATTGACGCGGCCAAGCTCAAGGAGCACCTGCACCTTTTTTTGGGCGAGGTCTGCCCCGTGGCCGAGGAGTGCGGAAGCGTAATGGCAATCCACCCCGACGACCCGCCGTTCGACGTGCTGGGCCTGCCGCGCATAGCCTCGCGGCTCGATGACTTTCTCGAAATGTTCGAGCGCACTCCGTCGAAGGCTAATACGGTGTGCTTTTGCACGGGTTCGCTCAGCGCGGGCGGCCGCAACGACATCGCCGCAATGGCTCGCGCCCTTTCCGATAGAATCCGGATAGCCCATTTGCGCAGCACCCAGACTAATCCCGACGGAAGCTTTTTCGAGGCCGGGCATCTCGAGGGGTCGGTTCCGATGCCGCAAGTGGTTTGGACGCTTCTGAACATACAGGAGAAAATTTTGGCGGGCGGCGGGGACAAAATCGTCTTCCGCCCCGACCACGGTCGCGACATGGCGGACGACCTCTCAAAGCCGCCCACGCCGAACCCGGGATACTCCTATATCGGGCGCATGAAGGGGTTGGCGGAGATACGCGGTTTGGAGCGCGGATTAATCGCGGCGAATTGCGGGGAGCTCAAGTAGCGCGCCAGGCGCCGGCGCATTTCCTGCGGGCGCTGCGGGGGGCGAAGGCCTTGAAAGCGCGCCGCATGGGGAGCGGGCCGCTCCATGGTGGAGGGCTTGCCGCCGGGCGGCGGTGCGGCGCGTTTGCCTTGCAGTGGCGCGTTCCCAAAATTGGGCGGGCTTTCGGCGCGAAATTCGATAACGTTGCAAACTCGTCGGGGAAGAAACTTTGCCGGAGCCCTGCAAATGCGCTAAGCGGGGGTCGCCGTTTCGGAAGCCTGGGGACAACCGGTTCGGACGCTCCTGAAGGGCGGGGTTTTTACTGCTTTGGAAAATGCGGAAATGGAACACAAGCCAACAGTCTTTGTGAGTTCGGACTACCGGTATGTGTGCGATACCTGCGAGCCGCTCAAGCGCGGAATATCGCGCGGTGAAATAGCGTGGGTGGGCTTTCGGCGCGGGCTTTATCCGGGCTACGAGTTTGCCTCGGAGGAATTGGACGGCGTCCGCCTGTGCGCCTATTGGGATTCTCGCCGCCGTCAGACGTGGAAGCTTCCGTATCACAGGAACGAGGGGCTTGAGATAGGTTTTGTCTCCAGGGGGTCGGCGGAATTTTCCGCGGACAGGCAGAGCGGGAAATACGACGTGCTTACGCCCGAGTGCGTCGCGGTGACAAAGCCCTGGCAGGAGCATTCTGTGGGCAATCCGTTTCTTGGGGCGTGCAAGATGTTTTTCCTGATAATCGACTTCGGGGTGCGCCGCCCCAACCAAGATTGGGAATGGCCGTCGTGGATTTCTCTCGGGAGGGCGGACAGATTTGAATTTTCGCGCCGCATGCAGAATATGAAGGCGTCGATATTCAAGTCCAATCCGGAGATGCGCGGGGTGTTTGCGCGCATCGGTAAAATACTCGACTTGGGCTCGCCGGAGCCGCATGTGTCGGAACTGGCGGTGCTCTTCAACCGCCTGTTGCTGGAGCTGCTGAACGCGTTTCGCGGGGAGCAGGCCGAGTATTCGCAGTCGGCCCCCAACGAGAGCGTAGTCAGATGTTTTCTCGAGCAGCTCGAGGCCCATTGCGCCGCTCCGTGGACGCTTGAGGATATGGCCGAGGACTGCGGGCTGAAGCCCACGCGCTTCACATACTATTGCCGCGTGCTGGCAAACGCGACGCCGATGGAGCTGCTCAACGCGGCGAGATTGGAGCGTGCGAGAAAAATTTTGGACGAAGGCGGCGGCCGCGAAAATTTGTCGATGACGGAGCTTGCGCTGTCCTGCGGATTTTCGTCCAGCCAGTACTTCTCCACAAAATTTCGGCAGAAGTTCGGCGTGTCTCCCCGCGACTACCGCGCCCGTAGCGCGCCTGATGCACCGCGCGCGGGAAAAGTCCGGAGCTGACGGGCGGCGGAATGGCGCCGCGGTTGCGCGTATTTTTCCGGGCGCCGGCGCATAGCGGCAAGCCCGCCTTATCGCTCCGCATTATTTCTTGGCGCAGCCTGTTCCGATTGCGCGAACGTTCGCGGCAATATCGCAACGTCCGCGCTTGAGCGGTACGTCAACTTTTGCAATTTCACTTTTACTTTTTAAAGTTATCGGCAAGCGCGCTTGCGATAGCGCGGCTGCCGGGCTCTTCCATTCCGGAAGGGGGTAATAAAAAAATTTCCATCGCCGCCTTAGATGCAATGCGAAGGCGGCGATGGATAATTAAAAAATTAGCCGTTTGGCCGTCACTTGGAATTCGACCCAATATAGACGCCGAGGGCGACGACGTAGCTTATCGATAGTATCGAGAAAATCAGCGACAACAACCCCAACGCCAGACTGACCGCGCCTACTTGAGGATATATGAAAGCCGAGCCGAATATTGTTAACATTGCCAAAAATCCGCTTGCTATCGCGAAAAAGAGAAATTTTAGCGTTGTGATTGTCGAGTACGATTTTACGGCTTCGGGCGCATCGGTCCTCCTTGCGCGGTTTGTAAAATCGGGATTTTGCTTAATGTAATCTTCGTATTCCATGATATTTTATGATTGATTATTTACGGTAAGAATTGCGCTTTCGGGCAATAAGTAATAATGCTAAAAGACCGAATGAAATGCCGCATGTTCCCTGCTCAGGCGTTTGGCTGTTGGCCGGGAAATGCGGAAATGCCGGCGCGGGGGCTGCTTGTATGATTTTTCGCCGTAAAATAAAGGCCCAAAATACGGGTTAAATTCCTCGTCAATTATGGAAAATGGAACAGCCCATGCGACGCGCCCAACCCAAAAAAACTAATTTTTTCTGCTTGGCGAATGGGAAGAAGGGCGATATTAAAAATAGCGTCAATATGGCTTTTGTTCTAACCGCCAATTTTTTGTTAAATTTGCAAAGGGCGGTTAACAGCTTTTCTTTAAAGGAAAAAATAATAAGAAAAATGGTTTGAAATTATTTGTCTTTCGCCGCGGCCTCCAGCAGTTTTGCAAACTCCGGAATTTTTTTCTCGTAAGCCCGCGCGGCCTCTTTTCGCGGGGATTTGAAGCGGGACTTTTTGCAGAATGCGGCTTCCAGCTTCTCCAAACTTTCCTCTCCTCCCCATTGCGCCGCGCGCATTGCCGCGCCGAGGGCGGCGGAATTTACGGAACCCGAAATTGTGAAAATTTCCGCTTCGAACACGTCCGCAAGGCACTGCGCTATCGCTTCGCTCTTGGAGGCGCCTCCGGTGAGGGTTATTTTGCCGGGTCTGCCGCCGAGCCTTTGGGCCTGCAAAAACATGTTGAAACACTGCCCCTCTATGAATGCCCTCACCGTCTCGATTTTTTCGGGCGGCCTTTCAAATCCGAAAAACGCCGGGGCGGTTGCGCGCAGCTTCGGCGAGGTTTCGTCGGCATAGAAGGGAAGTATGAATTTTGAATCCGCCCGGGGCTCGTACGATTCAAAAGAGCCGTCGAAAAAGTTCCAGTCTATTCCGAGCGAATCTTTGAGCCGCTCCCTCGCCAGCGAGCCGTTTCTGAAGCATACAAGCCCCATAAATCCCCCCGACGGATTGCCAAATATGTGGGCGTTTTCCGCCGCGGAAAATTTTTCGAGCGCGCAGAAGAACGTGTCGCTCGTTCCGAGGCTGACTGTCGCGCGCCCCGCCGACGAATCGCCGGAGCCGACCAAGCTTGACGGATTGTCCCCCGTAAATATCGCGACTTTCACTCCCTTTGAAAAGCCGTATTTTTTCTGGAAATATTCGCAGACGCAGCCCGCGACCGTCGACGACGGGGCGAGTTTCGGAAGCTTTTCGCCCGCATTTGGGGCGCACGCGCCCAGCATGTCTGCGTCCCACGAGAGCGAACTTAGGTTCATCAAGTTCATGCCCGCGCCGTCGCCGAAATCGACGGGGGCGTCGGAGCCGCAAAGCGCGGAGCATAGGAACGAGGAATTTAAATGTATCCGGCGCGTAGCGCGCCAGACGTCCGGTTCGCGCTTGAAAATTTTTCTCATTTGCGCGCCCGTGAAGCGTTCGGTCATGACGGAACCGGTCTTTTGCAGCACGCGTTCGTCGCCGCCTGCCGCGGCCGCCATTTCCGCGCATTCCTCTTTTGTGGAGGCGTCCAGCCAGATGGGGGAGCGCGTTCTGCTCAGGTGCGGCCGCAAGTTCTGCGACAGCGATTTTGACGGGTCGAGGCCGAGGAAGGCGTCCGGGGTATTGAGCCACACGCTTGCGTGCTGCTGTCCGTCGCCGCTGACGGAAACAACCTCCGCCAGATTTGCCCTGCGCGCGAGCTTCAGCATAAGCATATCGAGCGCGTCGAGCCACATGAGCGGATAGGACCACACCTCCAGCGGATTTTCCTCCTCCGCCACCGCTCCGGCGGAGGTGCCGTATTGCGGCAGTTCCCGCTCGAAATTGACGCTTTCGCACAGCGCGCACTCCGGGCGTTCGGCGTCTATGAGAACCGCCGACATCGACTGCGTGCTCGCGTCTATTCCCAAGTGCAGAGGCATGGCGTCAGCTTTGGCCGAGTATTCTTGCGGCGGCTTTGCGGTGGGCGTCGTCCGCGCTGAGCGAAGATTTTTTCAGCGCGGCGGCGGCGTCGCTCTTGGCGGCGTCGCTTGCGCGCTTCATTGCCTCAGTCAGAATTTTTACCGCGTCGGGGAGGTCGGAGTTTTTTATTTCCGCAAAGCGCCCGCAGAGTTTTTCGATGGTTTTGTCCGAGGCGCAGTTTTGCAGGGCGTCTGCGGCGAATCTGTCGAACTTAGAATCGGGGCTTTCAAAGCGGGCTTCAAGCAGAGCGGATTCCGCCTCCGAACAGCGGCGTATTTGCGCCGCGCGCGCGCCCAGTCTTTTCCTCTCCTTAATCAGGCCGATTATTGCGTTTTCCGAATTGCGCGCGCTCGCCAGCGCGAGAGCCAATTCCTCAAAATATTTTGGAAACGCTTCCGCAAGGCGCGCGATTTTTTCCGCGCCCTCTCCGTTTTTGAAATCGAGCCTGGCAAGCGCGAACGATTGCGCCGCGGCGACGCGGTCGTTCTTCGGATTGTATTGCATCGCGAACTTTTTGAACGCGGTGTTTTCGGCAGCGACCCTAAAAATTTCCGCCTTCCGCTTGTCGTCGAGCGAGTCGAAGTTCGCAAAGAACGCCTCGTCAAACTCGTTGAGTCCGGGCTGCGGACGTGTTTGCATCCAGAGCGCGGTCTTTGCTGCGGCGCAGTTTTTAGAGGCCAGCGCGCGCAGGTCTTTTTCGCTCTGCGGCGTTCCGTACTCGGCGAGCGCGAGAACCGCGGCGGGGCATTTGTCGCCCTCTCTGAGCGCGATTTCGGCAATGCGCGCGTAGGCGGCCGCGCTTTTCATCTTTCCGAGCGAATATATTATGCCGTCGCGCAGCCTTGCGTTTTTAGCGTTGTCCAGCGCTCCGATAAGCTCCTTTTCGGCCCCGAGTTTTTCCAGCTTCATTCGCGCGTCGTCCGCCGCGCGCTCGTCCGCGCCGGAAAGAAGCCTAACATATTCGCTCGCGTCGCCGCCGAACGTCGCCGCCGACATCGCCCAAAGCGCGATTGCTGACAAAATAAATCTTTTCATATTCTTATGCTCCCAAAAAATACGGCGATCTGCGCGCGCGCGACACCATTGCCGCGGCCGCCGCGTTGTTTGTGACCCGCTCGGCTTTCGGATCCCACGCCACGTGCGCCTTCAGGCGGCGCGCCATGGACATCAGGTGGCAGACGGTCGCGCTTCTGTGTCCTATTTCGGCCGTGCAGATATTTGTCTTTCCGAACCGGATTGCGTCTATGAAGTCCTTGCGGTGGTCGTTCGAGACTTGGAGCCGCACGTCTTTGGAGGATAGCGCGAGCGACGCTAAACGCGGCGGATTCGACTCTATCCTTCCCCCGCGGCTCACCCATAATTCGCCTTCGTCGCCGACGAAGTGTATCATGTGCGAATTTTTTATCGGGGCGTTTACAAACACAGTGGGGCCGTCCTTGTAGCGGTAGTGGCGGAATTTGGAGCCGTCGGAGTTTTCCGGGTAGAAATCCACCGGGCCGGAATCGTCCATGCCGAGCGCCCATTGAATTATGTCGAAATGGTGCGCCCCCCAGTCGCCCTCCTTTCGCGCGCCGTATTCGTAAAAGCACCGCCAGCCTTTCCCGTAGTGGCCGAGCACCCTGAAGCTGTTGTACGGCCGCCACGGAGTTTGGCCGAGCCACATGTCGTAGTCGAACCCGTCGGGAATCGGCTCCTCCTTGAGGTCTTTCGGTTCCGGCGGAAATGCGCCTATGGAGGTTTCGATTGTGCTCACCGTGCCCAAGTAGCCGTTTCGCACGAGCTCGGCCGCCCTTCTGAACGCCCGTTCGCTCCGCTGCTGCGAGCCGACCTGAAGAACCGTTCCGTTTTTCTTTACGGCGTCCGCCAGAATTCTTCCCTCCTCAATGGTCAGGCTCATCGGCTTCTCGACGTACACCGCCTTGCCCGCCTCCACCGCCTTTAGCGCGATTGCGACATGCCAGTGGTCGGGCGTGCAGATCGCAACGGCGTCGATGTCGTCGCGCGCGATTATTTCGTGGAAATCGGCGCAGGCGTCGGCGGGTTTGAATCCGACGTCTTTTCGGTTTTTCGTTATTTCGTCAACCTGCGCGCGCGCGGCTTCCAGCCTGCCTCTGTGCACGTCGCATACGGCCAGCACGCGGGTTTGCGCGGCGCCGGCAAAGTACTTTCTGTGGCCCTCCGAAATTAGCCCGTTTCCTATTACCGCCATGTTGATCATCTGGCTCGGCGCGATTCCGCCCA
>CALXMX010000150.1 GCA_944389575.1 uncultured Opitutales bacterium | reverse complement strand
CTTTTGGGCTATGTTTCTGCCGGCCTCAAATATCGGAATATATATCTGCGGACTTATTCCCCACGCAAAACTTCCGGAGTTTAAGAGCTTCTCTATCTTATTTGCGCTCAAATCCGTATTGGCCGTTATTGAAACGGTCGGGAAGAACGCCGCCTGCGCCGCGCCTATCTGGGCGTTTGCCGCATAGACTTGCCGCTCAGCTTCCGCTATGTCAGGGCGCCGCTCAAGAAACTCGGAGGGGACGGCCTCGGGCAGCTTCGGGAAATTGTCCCCAAGCGGGGCGAACTCCGCCGCCATCTCCGAAGGGGCGCAGCCGACAAGGAGAGCCAGATAGTTTCGGGCAAGGACGAGCTGGCGCCTCACATCGGCGAGCTGCGAAGCGGCGTCGTGCTCCTGCTGCTGCGCGCGGCGCAGGTCTATCTGCGTGGAATAATCCATTTGCAGGCGAGCTTCGACAAGTTTTGTGTCCTCCCGCCTTATCTTAAGCGTACGCTCCAAGACCTCGACTTCCGATTGGAAGCTTCTCACGGAAAAATAGGCCTTGGCGACATTGGACTGCAAGTTGAGCATCAAACTTTCGTAGGCGGCAAGCTGCGCCTGGGCAGTTGCGACCTCCTTTTGGAGCAGGCTGCGCACGCGCCCGAACAAGTCCAGGTCCCAAGTTATGCCGAATCCGGCAAGCCACGTGTCGTAGCGGCCATAGCTGGGCTGAAGATTTTTAGACGAATCGGTGCGCGAATAGTTCGCGTGGCCCTGCAATTCGGGATACAAGTCGCTCTTTTGCATGAGCGCGGATTCCCTGGCCTGTTCAACCCGCTGATAGGCCGCGGCCAAATCCGGATTGTTTTCGGCGCATTTCTTTTGAAGCGCGTCGAGATTCTTGTCGTTAAACACGGCCCACCAGTTTCCCTTGGGAAGGCCGTCGGCGGGAAGAGCGTCCTTCCAAAGCCCCTCGTCGCGGTGGAAGTGCTCCGCCGTAAGGGTGTCCGGAAGGCGCACGGATTGCGACGCCTCTTTGTAATCCGGCCCGACCATACAGCCGGACAAAAACGCCACCGTAGATATTGTAAAAAATTTCCTCATATTTTTATCCCTCAATTTTCTCCGCCTTGTAGCGCTTTCTTATGACGTAAAAGAAAACCGGAGTGAATATCAGACCCATTAACGTCACCCCAAGCATGCCGTACATGACCGCCGTTCCAAGCGGCTGGCGCAGTTCGGAGCCGGACGACTGCGAGAACGCAAGCGGAACAACGCCCAAAATGAACGCGAACGACGTCATCAATATAGGCCTCAAGCGGTTTTGCGCGGCGTGACTGACGGCGCTCACTATTTCCTCTCCGCGCTCCTGCCTCTGTTTGGCGAACTCCACAATGAGAATTGCGTTTTTACACGCAAGCCCTATGAGCACGACCATGCCTATCTACGCCATGAGGTTGTTGTCCAGCCCCCTCGATTCGATTCCCAAAAGCGCAAACAGCATCACTAACGGCACTATCAGTATTATGCACAGCGGAAGCGACCAGCTCTCGTACTGCGCCGCGAGAATCAGGAACACGAACAGCACGCAAAGGGCGAATATGTACGCGGACTGATTGCCCGCCAGCTTCTCCTGATAGGCGAGATCCGTCCATTCTATTCCCATGCCGTCGGGAAGCGTTTCCTCGGCGACTTTCTCTATCGCCGCCATGGCCTCGCCGGTGCTGTATCCCGCGCCGACATTCCCCAAAATCTCCGCGGCCGGATACATATTGTATCGGTTGACCGTATCCGGCCCGGTTATGCGGCGGATATTGGAAACCGAGCCCATCGGAACCATGTTCCCGTCCGCGGTCGGAACCTTCAGGTTGTAGACGTCCCTTATGTCCGCGCGGCTGATGTCTTCGGCCTGCATGGAAACGCGATACACGCGGTTGAGAATATTGAAGTCGTTGACGTAGGTAGACCCGAGGTTGTACTGCATTGTGTCGAATATGTTTGTAATCGGCACATTGAGCTTTTGCGCCCGCTCGCGGTCTATGTCTATGTACAGCTGCGGGCTGGAAATCCTGTAAGTCGTAAACGCCAGCTGCACCTCCGGGTGGGTCTTCATGGACTTGTAGGCGATCTCGCGCGTATATTTTTCAACGTCGGCAATGCCGCGCCCCACCATGTCCTGGACATAGCATTTGAAGTCCCCGCCCATGCCTATGCCGTTTACGGCCGGGGGCGTCAGTATGATGGAGGAAGATTCCAAGATTCCCTTCGACAGCTTTGAGTTCATTTCGACGATAAAGTCGTCGAGCGTCTTACCCATCGCCAGCCGCTCCTCCTTGGGCTTGAGCTTGACGAACATGGCGCCCGCGTTGCTCAGCCTCGAAAAAGACGCGCCGCTTATGCCGGCGAGAGTCGTGATGTCCTGAACACCCTCAATGTTGGCGATAATCTCCCGCGCCGCATCGACGGCCTTGCGCGTGTGCGTTCCCGCCGTGGCTTCGGGAAGCTGCATAGAACCGAACAAGTATCCCGTATCCTGCGTGGGAATAAAGCCCGTCGGGACGGTCTTGAACATCCAGCCCGTCGCCCCGAGAAGAACCGCGTACAAAACCAAGGCGAGAACGGAAACGCGAAGTATCCTTTTGACAAAAACTCCGTATTTCTCCGACGTCCAGAAAAAGGCCTTGTTAAAGCCCTTGAAAAACCAGCCGAAGCAAAATTCCCACACGCGGGTAAAGAGGTCTTTTTTCGCGTCGGCCTCCTTCAAAAGGAGGGCGCAAAGAGCCGGAGAAAGCGTGAGGGAGACGACCGCCGAAATTATCGTTGAGGCGGCTATGGTCAGCGCGAACTGGCGGTAGAACTGCCCGGATATGCCCTCTATGAACGCCGTCGGAACGAACACCGCGCTCAAGACGAGCGCTATGGCGATAAGCGCGCCCTGCACCTGGCTCATGGCCTTTTTCGTGGCCTCGCGCACGGGAAGGCCGTCGCGCATGTTTCGCTCCACATTCTCCACGACGACGATGGCGTCGTCGACGACTATCCCGATTGCAAGCACCAAGCCGAAAAGCGACAGGTTGTTTATCGAGAAGCCGAACAGCTGCATGAAAAAGAACGTTCCTATCAGCGATACGGGAATGGCGAACAGCGGAATAATGGCGGCACGCCACGACTGCAAGAACACCATCATCACGATTACGACCAACAGCACCGCTTCAAGTATCGTATGATAAACCGCGTCTATGGAATTTTGTATATATTCGGTGTTGTCCAAACCGATTTCGTAATCGACGCCCGGAGGAAAATTCTTTTTCATTTCCTCAAGGAGCGCCCTCACATTTCTCGCCGTATTGAGGCCGTTTGAACCGGGAAGCTGATAGCAGCCTATCGCCGCGGTCTGCTTGCCGTTAAACTTGCCCTCTTCCGTGTAGGAATAGGCGCCAAGCTCAACGCGCGCCACGTCGCAAAGGCGGACTATTTTGCCGCCGGGCTCGTTTTTTATCACTATCTTTTCAAACTCCTCCGGATTTTCAAGGCGGCCGAGCGTGTTTATCGTGAGCTCATACGCGGCGTCGGGATTGGAAATCGGCATCTGGTTCAGCTTGCCGGCCGCAACCTGCTTATTCTGCTCCGTCAAGGCCGCGGCGACTTGCGAGGGCGTCATATCGACATGCGACAGCCTGTCCGGATCCAGCCATATGCGCATGGAATATTCGCGGGATCCGAAAATCGTGGCCTCGCCGACGCCGTACACGCGGGATATGCGGTCTTTCATCTGCGTTATGGCGTAGTTTGAAAGATACATGGAGTCCCTGCTGTTGTCGGGGGAATAGAGGTTTATGAGCATCAACAGGTCGGGAGACCTCTTTTTCACAGTGACGCCGTAGTTCCTGACCTCTTCCGGCAGGCGGGGCTCCGCAATCGACACTCTGTTTTGCACGAGAACCTGCGCCATGTCTATGTTCGTGCCGAGCTCAAACGTCACGGTCGTCATAAGCGAACCGTCGGAGTTGCACTGGCTGGTCATGTAGAGCATGCGCTCTACGCCGTTTAACTCCTGCTCTATCGGAGCCGCGACCGTATTCATTATGGTCTCCGGCGAAGCTCCGGAATACGTCGTGGAAACGACGACCTGCGGTGGCACAACGTCCGGATACTGGGTCACCGGAAGGCTGTAATAGCCCACTATGCCCAACAGGGTGATGATTATGGAAATCACCGCCGCAAAAATGGGCCTGTCTATAAAGAAATGGGAAAATTTCATGTCGTTTTCCTTTCGGAACTATTCGGCGTCCATAGACGTCTCTATCGCCTTTACGGGCCTGCCGACCGCCGCATTGTGCAGCCCTTTGACAACGACTTTGTCGTCCTTTGAAAGCCCCTCCTCTATCACTCTGTACGGCCCGATGAGCTTGCCGACCTTCACCGCCTTATACGCGATTTTGCCGTCCTTCCCGACGACATATACAAACCGCCCGACCATGTCCGTGCCAATGGCGGTCTCGCGCACGAGCATGGAATCACGGGCGTCGGAAACCTTCATTCTAAGCTTGGCAAACATTCCCGGCTTCAGGCGCTCGCCCTCGTTTTTTACGTCCGCCCTCATCGTGAGGCTGGAAGTGGACCGCCCGATGCGGTTGTCAAAATAGGTCACCATGCCCTTGAACACGCGCCCGCTCTCCGATGTCATGAGACTGAGCTCCACCTCCGGCCCGGTGAGATTCTTCTGGTCTATCCTCTGGAAAAGCCCCATTTCGTCATAGCCGACTATGTCGCGCTCGCTGGCCTCAAAGTACGCCTGGACCACGTCGTTTTTCTCTATTGTGGTAAGCAGCGACGAATCGGCCGTCACAAGGTTCCCCTCGTCCAATAGCGATTCGCTCACCCTTCCGGAAACCGGGGCTATGATGTGGGTAAATTCAAGGTTGAGTTCCGCGTCGCGCAGCTCGGCCTTGGCGCTGGCAAGCGAGGCCTCCTGCGCGAGAAGCTCAGCGTTGCGCGTGTCCAGCTCCTCCTTAGATATGACCGTGGACTTGTACATGTTTTTCGCGCGGGCGACATTGCTCTTGGCGAGCGCGAGGCGCGCCTCTATCTCCTTGATCCGCGCCTTCGCGGCCATCACTTTCGCCTCGTACGGCCTCGGGTCTACGATAAACAGCAGATCCCCCTTCTTAACCAGCTGGCCCTCCGAAAAGTTTATCTTTGTAAGATAGCCGCTGACGCGCGCCCTTATTTCCACGGACTTCGCCGCCTCTATCCGCGCGGTGTAATCGTCCCACTCCTCTATGGGCTTCACTAACGGAGACGCCACGGCAACCTCGTCCAACTGCATTGAGACACCGCCTTTTTTTTGCGAGTCGGAACAGCCGCACAATGCGGCGCAAATCGCCAATGTCACAATGGTTTTATCGCTCATTTTCATCATATTTTCTTCCTCTAAGTTCTAGCTCAAAAGCCCGTCCAAAATTCTGCTTACGAATTTTCTAACGGCCTTCTTTTGTTCAGTCCCATTAAAAGTTCCCGCAATGCCCATGCCGTCGGGGGAAAATATCAGCCCCGCAAACATTCGGGCCGCCATGAGGCATTCAAAATCCGACAGCTTCCCCGCTGAAGCGGCCCCCACAAGCCGGGCGAGATTTTGACAGAACATTGCGAAGGAGTTTTGCGTCATTCCAAAGACCCCGCCGCAACGTTCGCGCGCGGCGCGCCCGCCCCGGCGGACTTTGCCGCCGGAGGAATCCGGAAGAGCAATCCTTTCAGAGAGTATATCCGCAATCAATTCCTTCGACGATTTGCGGTCTCCCGCGCCGGCGATATCGGAAATCCTTTCGCCAAGCTGCGCGTTTGAGCGCCTCCATCTGGCTCTCATCTCGCGCATTGCGGCCTCGTAAAGCCGCTCTTTGCTCCCAAAATAATAATAGAGCATCGAGTGGTTTATACCCGCCCTGTCCGCAATCCGCCTCATGCGAACCAATCCGAACGGACGGGCGTTAAACCCCTCTATGGCGGCATTTATTATGCCGTCCTTTACGGCGTCTGTACTGGCGGATTTGCAGCCATTTGAATCTGTCAAATAGATATTTCAAATAGTTATTTTAAATAAATGGTTAAATCAAATGGCCATTTGTTTTTTTCGTCAAGTTTTTCTCAAAAATTTTTCAATGCTTCGGAGGAAGCCGCATCTTCCTTGATTCAAGCAAATTGACGGGCGCATTCCGCCGGGCGGCGCGCGATGCGCGGCGCCGAAAGCGAAAATTTTTTTGAAAAACGCCCGGAAATCTTCGCAGCGCAAGGCGATTTTTTCGGAAGCGCCGCAGGGTGTCCGAACGGACAATCCGCACTTGGCTCAAGAGCGGTATATTCCGCCAAAATCCTCGCCGCATCCGCGGCGGCGCGACAGCGAGCCCTACGTTTCAAATACCGCAAGCGCGCAGCGTCTTCGCCGATTCTCCGCGGTATTGAGCGTCCGCATGCCTGCGCATATTTGTGCATGCTCGCGCATACCTGCGCGCGGAAGGAAGGTACTTCAAGCTTAACCCGCAGACAAAATTTCCGGCATGTGTTGCGACATTCGGACTGTCTATTCCGAAGTTGACTCTGTCTATTCCGAGGTTTCTAAAGCGGCATTAAAAAACTCTTGCCCGCAATGGGCATTTTCTGCAAACTCGCGCATATTTTTTCATCACATTTCAGGTTCGGCGCAACTATTGCCGAACCTGAAATTTTAATCGACCTGATTCGGTTATGAGCTGGATATACCTTATAATAGCGGGAATAATGGAAATTGGCTGGCCGTTGGGATTTAAGCTCGCCCAAACTTCGAGCAATAAATTCGCATGGCTTTCAGTCGCCGTCGTTTCAATGGCCCTGAGCGGCTATCTTCTGTATCTGGCGCAAAGAGATATTCCAATAGGAACGGCCTACGTCGTCTGGACGTCGACAGGGGCGCTCGGAACATTTTTGGTGGGCGTATTTTTCTTCGGGGACCCGCTCACATTTCTGCGGAGCTTCGCAATACTGCTGATTTTATCGGGCGTCATAATATTGAAGTTGTCCCACTGACTGCTTCATGAAAACGCCCGAGTTTTTATATACCCTTCCTATACCCTTCCCGCTGTTGCGCGCTTGGAACGCACCTGCAATTAAAAATGGAGCAAAAAGCGCAAATAGAGCCGCCAACTTTTCGCAGGAATGCGGCACTGAAGACATCTTTTCAAAACTGGCGGGCAAAAGCATGGCGCGAAAAGCGTCTTGCCCATCGGCAAATATTCATACTATCCTAATTTGAACGTTTCAATTTGGAGCTTTCACAAATAGATTCTTTCATAAGAAGATTTTTTGCGGAAAGGAACAATGTGAAAAATGGCAAAGTAAAAATCGCGCCGTTTGAAGGGAGATTTCAGCCTTTCTTTAAGTCGCTAAACGAGGCTTGGATTCGCTCGTACGGCTGGGAGATTGAAGCCGCCGACAGCAAGACGCTGGACTATCCTCAAGAAAATATCATAGACAGGGGCGGCTTTATCTTCATCGCCCTCTGCGAAGGCGAGCCTGCTGGAACGCTTGCGATGTTCCCCTTGGAGGGGCGGAATGGCGAATTTGAGCTTGCCAAGTTTGCCGTCAGCCCCGCCGCGCGGAAAAACGGGATAGGCGAATCTCTCATGCGGGCGGCCTTCGACAAGGCGCGCGAAGTGGGCGCGCGCAGGCTCTATTTGGAAAGCAACACGCGTTGCGAATCGGCCATACGCATGTATCGCCGCCTGGGCTTCAGGGAAATTGAGGCGCAGCATTCGGAATTTGAGCGTTGCAATATTCAAATGGAGTTCGCTATCGGACAATCCCTCCGTTCGTGAAGCGCGGCCGTTTCAACCAAAGAAAAATCTCTGAAAACATTATTTTTGGCCGCCCTTGCGATGCTGTGTACAACGCATGCGGCAACTGTGCAAAACGGCTCATTTCCACTCAACGAAGGACGCAATATGAAGACAATCCGCTTAATTTACCCGCAATGGCAAGGCGGGGATATCGTCAAATGGATACCCGAAGTTCCCAACCCCGACGATGCGTCGAGGGGATATTACTTGGGGGCACATCTGCTGAATTTTCTCGCCCCGCAAAGCGGCCAAAAGACGCTTGTCGTGCCGGTGTCTACGGATATTTCCGAGCGCAAAGCCGCGGACGGCGTGCTCGACAGGGACATAATCGCAAGGCAGACGAAAGCCGCTTTGGACATTCTGGAGATTGAAAATCCGGACAAAATTGTCACTCTCGGCGGGGAATGCTCTGTAAGTGTGGCGCCGTTTACATACCTTGCGGACAAGTACAAAGGCGACGTTGCAGTAATCTGGATAGACGCGCATCCGGACATCACCCTGCCCGGCGACGCCTATACGGGATACCATGCAATGGCCGTCACCGCATGCATGGGGTTGGGGGACAAAAAAATCGTTTCGGAACTCCCGGCAAAAATTCCCCCCTCAAAAATACTGTTTGTGGGCCTGCGCGACTGGGAAAGAGACGAAATCAAAAAGCGCCAAAAGGAATACGGCATAAAGCATCTCTCCCCCGAAGATGTTTCCAAAAACAGCGACGCCATACGCGAATGGCTAAAATCCTGCGGCGCATCTAAGGTCGCAATTCATTTTGACATGGACGTATTGGATCCGAACGATATCATCGCCGCGGTGGGGGTTGTTCCGAACGGAATGAAGATGGCCGAGGCGGTGAGGGTGATAAACGACATAGCCAAAGAAAAGGAAATCGTGGGGCTGACGGTCGCCGAAGCCATGCCGCGCACGGCAATCCGCATCAAGAACATGCTGAACGAGTTGCCTCTGCTTAAATGAGCGGCAAACGCGCAGGCTCGGAAAAAATTATTGAAAACGCAAAGCGTTCAATCCGTTTTTTCCGGCCTGCGCTTAAAAAAGGCATAGAATCTTTCAATTTCTTGCGGATAAAAAGGAGCGCGCAAGCATTGCTTTTTTATCTGTCCAAGAAACCGTTAATTCCATTGGTGGAATATCTTTGAAATTATAGTCCATTTCCCGTCAATTTTAACAAGCGAATGAAAATCGGTAAACGACAGGCCGTGCCAATTTTTTAAGGCGACGCGCGCCGTTGCCGCGGTTCCGGTTGCCGCCAATATATCCACTTCGGCCTTCGCATCGGCGTCGGCGCCGAGCTGTTCGATTGCGGAGTATAACGCGTCTATAGAACCCGCGCACAATTTTGCGTTTAAATATCCATACATTATCGCGTCCCCACAAAAGGCCTTCTTTGCCAGTTACGCATTGCCCGTCTTGCAAGCCTCGACATATTTCATTACAACTTCTTCAATTTCCTTATAATCCTGGTCCATGGTCTTATTCCTCGAATTGCTATTTCAAATGCCCGACTATTTTTGTATGGTATTTGAATTTTGATTATAAACCTTGGCCACGCATTTCCATTCGCCATTCATTTTTAACAGGAGAAGATAGTCTGTAAAATCTATGGCGCCCTCCCCAATTCTCCTCCAGAATGCGGACTACGGCGAGCGTTTCCTCGACGTCCACCACATCTAAGCGCCCCTTGAAATTTCCACCTGCGCCCACGCTGTCTACGTTTTTGTAGAACTGCTCTATGTTTCCGTGCTCCAGCTTGCCGTCCAAGTATCCGAATAAAACGGCCTCGTCGATAAATAATTCCCTTGCATATTTACTATTCCCTCCGCCACGCTTTTTACGAATTTCAAGGCGGCGGATTCAACCGCTTCATATTCTTTAATGTCAGCTCTCATAATTTTTCCTTTCTTTATTTTTCCTGAATAAAATGCGTGCGCAGTCTCGGCTCGTAAACGGGCCTGCCTATTCCGTTCTTTTCGCCGCTTTCAATGCATTTTAAAAGCCAAGCCATGTTTTCTGCTAAAGTTCGCATTGTCTGCAATCCCTCTTTGTCTTTGCGGACATCGTCGGGGGTAAAACCGTGAACGCTGTTCCA
>CALXMX010000149.1 GCA_944389575.1 uncultured Opitutales bacterium | reverse complement strand
CGCGATGCTCATGTGCCTGCTGTGCTGCCTGTGGCTCCGGCGCGGGCGCGCCAAAGATTTCGCGCCGCCGGCCTAATTTCGCGCCGCCGGCCTAAAAAGCCCTTCAGCTGACGG
The DNA here is from genome assembly GCA_944389575.1 of uncultured Opitutales bacterium. GTDB lineage: Bacteria > Verrucomicrobiota > Verrucomicrobiia > Opitutales > Intestinicryptomonadaceae > Merdousia. Next base: position 6,740 of record CALXMX010000149.1, on the reverse strand, counting down.
CGGGTGAAAAATACACTTGCCTAAAGCGCGCCGCAGAAATATACGTTCGGCATGAAAAGAACGCTATCGGCCATATTCGCACTTGCGGCGCTTGCATTGTGCGCGGAGGAGCAAAAGAAACTGCCGGACGCCCTTGCCGCGGAAGAGTCTATAGTCTGCTTCTGGGATTTCAGCGAGCCGCGCGGGGCGGACAGGGTCTCCGCCGGAAAGACCGCCTTCAGGCTGCGCGAATCGGCGGGCGAGATTGCGCATTCGGAGGACGGCCCCTTCGGAGGCTCGGCCGTTTTCGACGGAAAGGCGAACTTCCTGCACATGCCCAACTCCGAAGTCGGCGAGCTCAACCTCACCGGCGAAGTGACGGTGGTCGCATGGATAAAATGGGAGGGCAAGCCGTGCAGTTTTGTGGCGGGACTGTGGAACGAATATTCCGACGGCGGCAAGAGGCAGTACGGCCTGTTCGCCTCGCTCCCGATGTATAACGGAGCCGACCAAGTCTGCGGACACATATCCAAAAGCGGCGGCCCCACCCCGCCCTTTCCGTTCTCCATCGACTACTCGGCAAGCGGACAGAAAATTCCGAAGGGAGTATGGACATGCATCGCCATGACGTACGACGGCCGTTTCATTAAAAGCTATGTGAACGGGGAATTTGCCGAAAGGCCGGCCGAGCAAATCGCGCACACAAAGGGATTCCCCGGATACCCGGACGGCGCGCGGCACTCGAAAAACCCCTATTATTATCCGCACGGAATGGGCGACAACGGCTCGGACTTCACGGTCGGCGCGGTCATGCTAAAGGGCGGAACGGGAAATTTTTTCAAGGGGAAAATCGCGGGAGTCGCGGTGTTTAAAAAGGCTCTCGACGAATCCGCACTAAGGCGGATATGTAAAGCGGGAAAATAGCCGCAACTCCGCCCGACCCTATTTGCGTTTTTCCCCACCGCCGCCAATTCCTTAATTCCTTATAAAAATTGGGAAAGTCGGCTGCGGCTCCCGGATTTTCACGCTGCCTGGAATTTTTCCCGCAAAATTCCCGCAAAACATAGCGCTGCCGGCAAAAAATTGCCCGCATGTTCAAGGGAGCATTTCGCTTTAATAAAAGTCCGCCCCGAAGGCCATGGCGGAATTTTCGGCCGCCGATATCTGCCGCATTGCCTCGTAGGCCGCAATGCCGGCCGAGGTAGAGAGGTTCAACGAGCGAAGCGACGGCACAAAATGCGGTATCTTGACGCGCCTTTCAGCGATGTCCGCATGCACGCAATCGGGGCAGCCGCAGTCTTCGGAGCCGAACAGCAAGCCGTCGCCGCGCGCAAACTCCGCGTCCCAATAGCACCGGCGGCTCTTTGTGGTAAACAGCCATATCCTGTCCAAGCGCGGGACCAGCGGCGATTTCTTGAACTCTTCCCAGTTGCCGTGCTCAACGACGTCCAATTCCCGCCAATAATCCATTCCGCTGCGCCTAAGTTTTGCGTCCGTAATTACGAACCCAAGCGGTCGTATCAAGTGCAGGCGCGCCCCGACCACCGCGCACATTCTCCCGATATTTCCCGCGTTCTGCGGAATTTTCGGGCTGTGCAAAATTATGTGCAACGCGGGATTGTCCATTTGAAAAGCGGCTCCGTCGCCTATCTGCGCGTGCGCGCATGCGCCGCGCGCTGCATTGCGCGCAAGTCCTCTTTTTTCTTGAGCGCCTCGCGCTTGTCGTACAGCTTTTTTCCCGTGCAGACCGCAATCAAAAGCTTCGCAAGCGACCCCTTGAAGTAGAGCTTCAGCGGAACAATTGCCGTTCCTCCGGAATCGGTAGCACCTTTAAGCTTCAAAATCTCTTTCTTGTGGAGCAGAAGCTTGCGCGTGCGCGTCGGAACGTGGTTGGCGCGGTTGCCGAAATCGTATTCGGGAATGTGCGCCTGATACAGATACGCCTCGCCGTTTTCAATGCGTACAAAGGCGTCGTCAATCTGCGCCCTTCCGGAGCGCAGGCTCTTAATTTCCGTGCCGGTCAAAACTATGCCGGCCTCGAAGGTCTCGCCGATGAAGTAATCGCGCGAGGCCTTTCTGTTTCGGATTTCCGTCGGAACCCTGTTTTCGCCCTTCGCCATGGTTAATAAAAAAGCCGCGCGACTTTTCCCGTCGGCGCGGCAAACGGCCGCAAAACGCGCGCAAACAAAACGCCGCGGCGCGCTATCGCCCCTGCTGTTCCGGCTCGCGCGGGGAAGCCAGCTCGTACGTTATATTGCCGCGGATTATCTCCAACAGGGCGATATCCTCCGGCTCAAGCTTCTCAAGCGACTCGACCGTAGGCTTGCTTCCGAATTTCAGCTGCTTGACGCGCTTGGACACCACATTGATGAGAATGTTGGGATCCGCAATTACTTTCTGTGCCTGTTTAAGGTAGTCTTCTCTCAAGTTAGCCTCCTGTAAAAAAATAAATTTGCTTCCGACCATATTTCGGCGCCGCGCGTTTTGCAACATCTTTTTTAGGCGCGAAAGGCTTTTTTCAAGGCGTCGAAATAATCTTTTATTTTTTGGGAAACCGCCTATCGTGGATTTTATGAGAATCTTTCTACGCCCGATTGCGATTGCCGCCTGCGCCGCCGCCGCATGCGCGCAGCTCTTCGCCGAGCCTCCGCAAGGCCGGGAGCGCGCGCCCGCGGGGGAACGCGCGCAGGCAAGCGGAAGTGCCTCCGCGAAAGGGGGCGCATCAGCCAAAGGGGGCGCATCAGCCAAAGAGGGCGCGCCGGTCAAAGTTTGCGCGGTAAAAATAGACGGGGAAATTTCCCCGCCGCAACTGTCGATTCTCAAGCGCGCCGTGCGCGAGGCGGAGGAGTCCGGAGCAAAGGTCCTGCTCATAGACATGGACACGCCGGGAGGCGAGCTCCACGTCGCTCTGGAAATGATGAAGGCCCTCTCCGATTTCGGCGCGACCACCGCATGTTACGTAAATCCGGACGCAATCAGCGCGGGTTCCCTCATCGCCGCCGCGTGCGACAAGATATACTTTTCCCCGCGCGGCGTCATGGGGGCCGCGGAGGCCGTATCGGCGGACGGAAGCGACATAGACGAGTCGATGTCGCGCAAAATAATATCATACCTCGGCGCAAAAGTCAGGAGCTTCAACGGCGGAAACAGCCGCCGCGCGCAAATCATACGCGCGATGAACGACCCCGATTTTGAACTGGAAATCGCGGGAAAGATTTTGAAGAAAAAGGGCGAACTTCTCAGCCTCACGGCAAAGGAGGCCGCCGAAACGCTCGAAGGGGCGCCGGTGCTCTCCGACGGCACCGCGCCGAATGTCGCTGCGGCCGCCGCGAAAGCCGCCGGAGTCGGAAATCCCGGCGAAATAACGCTCTCTTTTGTAAAGATAACGCAGGCCGAAAAGCTGGCCAAGTACGCCTCGCAAGTCTCCCCGCTCATTATAGGACTGGGGCTGTTTTTGATATTTATGGATCTGAAGTCCGGGGGATTCGGCCTGCTCGCGACAATCGGGCTGTGCGCGATGCTCGCGGTATTCGCCGCGGCCAACCTGTCGGGAATAGCGGGATATGAGGAGGCCGTCGTATTCGGCGCGGGCGCGCTGATGATTATAGCGGAGCTGCTGTTCCTTCCGGGGGCGATGTTCCTTGCGATTCCCGGCGCGATCTTGGCCATATGCGCTCTGGCCTGGGCGATGGCGGGAATAATTCCGGATCAGGGGCTGGAATACAACGCGGCGAATTTGGCGTGGGGATTCGCGAAACTGGCGCTCTCCGTTCCGGTCGCGCTGTTGCTGATTGCGGCCTTCGGAGGGCTGGTAAAGAAGTCTCCGCTCTGGGGGTCTATAATCCTCAAGCCCGCCAATCCCGACGCCCGCGCTCCGTCGCCCTTCGACAATCTCGACGCCCGCGCGCAATTCGCGGCCGCCTCTACGTCCCATTCCCCGGAAGGTTTCCCCTCAAACTCGCTCGGGGACTCCGCTTCGGATTCCGATTCCGGCTCCGCTTCAGCCACCGGTTCAAACTCCGGTTCAACTTCCGGCTCAAGCCATTCTTCAAACTTCAGTTCAAGCTCCGCTTCGCCCGCGGCGCTCGTCGGCGTCTGCATAACGGACCTTTCGCCCTCCGGACAAATCCGGATAGGCGATAACACGTTCGACGCGGTGTCGCAATTCGGGCACATACCGCGCGGAACAAAAGTGGAGGTTGTGGCAAAAAAAGATTTTAATTTGTCTGTAAAGAAAATATAGTGTGAAAAATATAATGCGAAAAAAATGGAAATTGCGGAGCAAAAATGTTCTTGGTAATCTCGCTAATTTTCGTCGGGACGATTTTGGTGTTCCTTGAGACGTGCGTGGTCGGGGGTATACTGGGGCTGGCCGGCGCCGGCTGTTTCGGCTGGGCGACGTGGCGCGCCTACGAGCTCTGGGGAATGCTTGCCGCAGCGGGAACGGCATTGGCGTGCGCTGCGGCCGCGATAGGGGCGTTCCTGTTCTGGCTGTACGTCATACCGCGCACTCCCCTGGGGGCGAAAATCTTTCTTACTTCCAAGGAGGCCGGCAAATCCCCCGCGCAGGACTTCGGCGGACTCAACGGCGCGGAGGGCGTGGCGCTGACTGCGCTGTTGCCCTCGGGCAAAGTCGAAATAGCCGGAAAGCCCTACGACGCGCGCGCGCTCATCTGCCGCGAAATAAAAAAGGGGGAAAGGATACGCGTGGTAAAGGCCGACGCATTCCACGTGCTGGTAGAAAAAATCTGATTGGGGACTCTTCCCGGTTGGAGACGCTTTCAAAAAACAACAACTAAAAAACGACAAAAATGGAAATTCTAACGGTAATATTCGTCCTTGTAGGAATATTCGCGCTAATCGCGCTGTTCGTAATACTGAACTTTGTAAACACGTGGCTGAAGGCGCTCCTTGCCGGCGCGCCCGTCAGCATGCTGACGCTCATAGCGATGCGGCTGCGCGGCGTGCCATACGGAATGATAGTCGATTCCCGCATAATGGCGGTCAAGGCCGGGCTGGATTTGACGATCAACCAGCTTGAAGAGCACTATCTGGCCGAGGGCAACCTGCTCCAGACGATCAAGGCGCTCATAGCCTCGGAAAAGGCCGGAATGGATTTGTCATGGAAGCAGGCCTGCGCAATAGACTTGGCCACAAAGGGCACGGGCAAAACGGTTGGCGAGGCAGTCAGAACTTCCATAAACCCGAAGGTGATCGACTGCCCGAACCCCGGCTCCGGCAAGGCCTCGATAGACGCGGTGGCAAAGGACGGTATTCAGGTAAAAGTCCGCGCGCGGGTGACGGTGCGCACAAATCTGGAGCGGTTTGTCGGCGGCGCGCAGGAGGAGACGATCATTGCGCGCGTCGGCGAGGGGATAGTCACGACAATCGGCTCGGCGGACTCGTATAAATTCGTGCTCGAAAATCCCGACAGAATTTCAAAAGTCGTCCTTGAGCGCGGGCTGGATTCGGGCACGGCCTACGAAATTCTTTCAATCGACATAGCCGACGTCGACGTTGGCGAAAACATAGGCGCACAGCTGCAGGAGGCGCAGGCGATCGCCAACAAGAACATGGCGCAGGCGCAGGCGGAAATGAGGCGCGCGGCGGCGGTGGCGTTGGAACAGGAGATGAAAGCAAAGGTCGAAGAAATGCGCGCGAAGGTCGTCGAGGCCGAGGCGCAGGTTCCGCTGGCGCTGGCCGAATCCCTGCGAAGCGGAAACATGGGATTCATGGACTACTATAAAATGCAGAATATCCAGGCCGACACCGCTATGCGCGACAGCATCTCCGGCGACAAGCACGACAAGAAAGACAAATAGCCGCACGCCTCCACGGCGCCCGGAACAAGCGCGCGGAAAAGGCGACGACGCACATGAATATTGAAAACCTCATATTGATTCTCTTTTTCGGCTTCATCGCGGTGGTCTCATTCGCCCGCAATTCGGCCGAAAACGGGGAGAGCGAAAACAAAACCCGAAGGCGGATTCGGCAGGGCCGCCCCCAAGGCCGCCCATCTCCAGGCGGCGATACTCCCCTTCCCGGAGGCGGCCGCGGGCCGGAGGAAGATTTGGACAGGTACCAGCTTGAAGCCAGGCGATTCGTGGAGGAATTGAAGCGCAAGGCCGCGGGCGCGCAGGCGGAAGGGCGCGCGAATGCGGAAGTATCCCCGCTTCCAAATTCGCCCGTTCCGCGCGGCGGCGGACAACCGGCAAAGCCTGCCGGGCGCGCAGAGCACAAATTCCGAAGCGCCCCGCCCCTAAAGGCGGAGGCGTCGATGGAGGAAAGGCTCTCAAGCGCAGCGGCGGCGCTCAAAAATTCCGAGGCGCTCTTGAACGAAGCCTTGAAAAAATCCCGAACGGCGGGAACTGCCGCGCGTTCGGGCGAGCCTTTCGGCGACGCGAACGCGGGCGCGCAAACAGACATCGCCGAAACGCTTTCCGCATTGCGGGCGCGCGTTTTGGACGCGGACGGAAGAAGTAAGCTTTTAAGGAGCGCGTTTGTGATGTCGGAAATAATTTCAAAACCCGTCGCGCTCCGCGGCGGAACGGGAGCGCACAAATGGTAATATCGCAGGACGAATTGAAAATGATTACGGGCGCGCGCTGCGCCCTGCCGCACGATTTTCTGGGAATGCACAAATGCCGCGGCGGAATGGTGGCGAGGGCGTATCTGGGCGACGCGAAAACATGCCAGCTCGTCGACCTGCGCGACGAAGCCAAAGCCCGCTTCCCCATGAAGCGCCTGGACGACTCCGGCTT
>CALXMX010000148.1 GCA_944389575.1 uncultured Opitutales bacterium | reverse complement strand
GCCCGAGCGCGTAGTTACCAACGCGGATCTTGAAAAAATCGTAGACACCTCGGACGAGTGGCTATTCGAGCGTTCCGGAATTCGCCGCCGCCACTTGGCCGCGGACGGCGAACATACTTCGGACATGGCTTTGCAGGCGTCGCTGCGCGCGCTTGAAAACGCGGGGCTGAAGGCGCAGGATATAGACTTGGTGGTTCTGACAACCGTCAATCCCGACATGCCCTTTCCCTCCACCGCGTGCATATTGCAGGGAAAGCTCGGCATAAGGAACAACATTCCGTGTTTCGATTTGGAGGCTGCATGTTCGGGCTTTGTGTACGGGGTTGAGGTCGCCGCCCGCATGATGCAATCGGGTATGTACAAGCACGCGCTGGTCGTCAGTTCGGAAAAGATGAGCTGCATGGTAGACTGGAAGGATAGGGCGACCTGCGTGCTGTTTGGCGACGGCGCGGGGGCGGTCGTTCTCAGCGCGAGCGACGAGCCCGATACGGGGATTCTCGGCTCCGTCCTCGGCGCCGACGGCAGCGATACTGAAATTCTGTATATGCCTGCCGGCGGTTCCGCCATGCCGTCCTCGCTCGAGACTGTGAAAAACGGCCTTCACACTGTGAAAATGAACGGGAGGGAACTGTTTAAGAAGGCGGTTCACATAATGCAGGAAAAGGCGCTTGAGGTGCTGGATTTGTGCAGCGTCGGCGTAGATGAGCTTTCGCTGTTGATACCGCACCAGGCCAACGCGCGCATTATAGAAAGCGTGGCCAAGCGCATGAAGATACCGTCCGATAAAGTCTATGTAAACATAGCCGACTACGCGAATACTTCTTCGGCGTCGATTCCGATCGCCCTTGACGAGGTTATGCGCAGCGGGCGGCTTCGCAAGGGAGAGAAAATTCTACTCGTCGCATTCGGGGCCGGCCTTACGTGGGGCGCCACGCTGATTCGCGTATAGCGCGCGGCGCTTTATTGTTTTAGCGGCTTTGTTGTTTTTTTCTGCGGTTTTTGCGCGGATTAAAAGTTATTTGCGCACTTCGAATTGTTTTTGTGCACTCCGCGGGAAAGTCGCATTTGTTCGCGCGGTTAATTTGCCCCTTTTGAAGTTCAGGAGGGGGGGAGATCTTGATTGCTCGTTCTGCGTCCTGTGCGCCGCGCGGCGGGGCAATCGCGCGGGAGCATGTTTGCGCCGTTTTTGCGCGGGGCGATAGCGGCGCGCGCGAAATTCTTGCGAACTTTTTGCGGCGGGAGATTGTGCGCGGCTCGGGGATTGTGAACGGCACATGAAGTGTTTTGCGCGCGCTATAATTGCATTGGCCTATGCGCCGCTGCGCCTGAATACGCCTTGCGGCGGAATTGTATTTCCATTGTCGCAAATACCCCGGTTCTTGTTCGCATTTATTCCAAAAATCGCACAAAAAGCAAACAGATGAAATATCAGGAAAATGTGAAAAAATTGCTTGATTTTTTTAATAATATGTAATAATTTTTTTTATGTACTGGGTCCTATTTTTTAATTCTCAAGTATTCGCGCCATGAAATATTTTTTGAGATTTACCGCTGTTTTTGTACTGGCGTGCCTTTGGTATTTTTCCTCGGTGTTTGCGCAAGTTTCTGCGGGTGCGGCGGGCTGCGGCAAGAATATACTCGTGATGTCGTCTTACAGCCTTTTCCACCCGTGCTCCAAGAGGATAATAAGCGCGCTGGAGGCGGAAACGGCGCGCTTGCCGTTCGATTGCAGCCTTGAAATTTTCGGTTTGGGCGCTCCGAAGATTTGCGACAAGAGCGTCTGGCATAAATGTCTGTCCTCCAGATTGGCCAAAATGCGCGGGGGTTTTTACGACGCAATAGTCGTTATCGGCGACGAGGCGGCGGATTTTCTTGCGGCGGACTTTTCCCGCGTGCCGGACGGCACTCCGGTTATTTTTGCGGGATACTCCGCCGATGCGCGCAAGCTGCGCGCGCTTCATCGCAAGACGACCGGCGTCACCCTAAAGCGCGATATAGACGCGTCCGTATCTTTGGGGCTGTCGCTCTATCCGCATAGCGGCGTTGTGGCAATACTTAGCGATTCGTCGGAGCGCGGAAAAAATTTCGCCAAGCGCGCGCGGGAGGAAATTACGGCCTACAAAAATGTGGAAGTATTGTTCTTAGACGATTGCGGCGGAGACTACGAAAAGCTGTTTGCGAAGATAAAGTCGCTTCCCGAAAACGCCGTTTTGATAATGGCTCCGTGGAGTTCGCTCAAGGGGGACGAATATCAGACGTTTGCGGCGTTTGGATCGGATTTGGCGCACGTATTGGGTCGCCCCTACATAGCCTGCGAAGAGCCGGCGGTCTCGTTCGGCGCGGTCGGCGGATTCGTCGCGCTGGACGAGGACCAGGCGGAGGCCGCCGCCGGATTGCTGTCAGAGGTTTTGTCCGGCGCGGACGCGGGCGAAATGCCGATTGTCGAAGGCGTATGCAGGCCTCTGGTGGATTATAGAAAAATGCGCAAGTGCGGTTTGGACGGGGCGAAACTGCCGTCCGACGTAATTTTCATAAACAAGCCCGATCCGCTTTGGAAGGAGTACGGGGGCGAGATGGTGGCCGGTTTTTCCTGTCTGGCCTTTTTAAGCTTGGGCGCGCTGGCGCTTGCGCCGGGAATTGCGCGCAGGCGCGCCGCCGCGAGGCGCATGCAATCATGTTCGCAAGTTCCGGCGCGGATAGGCGTGCTGGACGTTGACGAAAACACATTGTTTTTATCGCGGCTCGAACGGGATTCCCAACCCCCGTCCGGCGCGCATTTTTTGAAGGAGATTCCATTCTCTAATTGCGCTAGAGTTTCGTCGAAAACCGAGGAAACGCTTGAAACGGGCAAGGCCTATGCTTTCAACTGCCAATTTGGCGATGCAGGGCTCCCAAGCGCGCTCTCCTCGGCAGGCGGCGGATTGTCCGGAATGAACGCCGTAGTGTGGCTTTCGCGCGAGGGCGCCGAACTTTTGGAAGCTCGTTGCGCGCCGCGGGAAAATGCGCCGGAATTTCTCCTTGCCCTTGCGCCTGTCGGCGAGGGAATGATAGCCGTGGACGGGAACGGTCGCATTGCCGCCCTCAATCCGGCCGCCGAAAACATGATAGGATTCAAGTTCGAGGAAATTCGCGGAATGCCGCACGGCAAGGTTTTGGAATTTGTCGATTGCGAATGCGCAAAGCCGCTGCGTTCGTCGCTTTCGATTGCGCTTGAGAGCGGAAAATCTTACGGTTTCGGAAGGCGCGCGGAATTGCTCTGCAAGAGCGGAGGCAGAATCCGCGTATCAGAAAATTCAACTCCGATACGCGGCTCAAAGGGCGCTGTAATAGGAGCCGTATTGATGTTCCGCCGCTCGAGATAGTTAATCCGCCGGTTCAATGGGGAATCGCCCCGCGAACGCGCCGGCGCATATGCCGCCGTATTATAAGACGCCGTATAAGGCTGTTTACAAATGTGGCGGGTATTGGGACGGCGTCGCGCGCCGGATAAAAATTTTTTTTCCAAAAGATATTTCCGCCGATATTGGCGCCGCATTTTTTTCGGCTTTTTCGGCAAGCCAGCAAAGCCTGCGCCCACACCTGCGCCTCCGCATTCCGCAGGTGTTTGCCGCGCCGCCTCTAAGGCCTTTGCCAGATGCCCCGCAATGGCGGAACAATCGGTTCGGAACAAGCGGCTTTCGCCCGCGTCTGCCCGAGTCTTGCGCGGGCGCCAAAACACTTGGCGGCCCGCGGGGGAGCGCCGGAGAATCCGCCTTCTCAAATTCAAACGGCGACGCGCGGAATGCGGAGCGTCCCGCAGAATGCCCGCGAGGGCGCTCCCCGCAAGGCGCCGTTTAGCAAGGTGACGGCGGAATCTGAGGCGAGGCGGCTTCAAGACGGCTTCGAGGCGGTTTCAAGAGACAACTCAATCGGCTGCTCAAGAAGCGGCTCGAAAAGCGGCTCGAAAAGCGGCTCGAAAAATGATGCGGAATATGGCGGCCGTGAAATATTTTTCAGGCGTCCATATCGACAAGTTCGTATTTCCTGGAGCCGATCCCCAATTTTTCGGCGGCTTCCACCGTGTGTATGCCGTGCATTTTCTCCATTCGCTTTATCAGCGAGGCCTTTCCCTTGTCGGGCGATTTGTAGATTAAATCCACGCAGGCTTGGTCGAGGGCCACGGGGTCGAGGCTGGAGAGTATGCCGATGTCGGCCATTTCGGGCGGGGCGGGGTGGTTGTTGCAGTCGCAGTCTATGGACATGTCCTTCATGACGTTTATGAAGGCCAGCTTTGAATTCATGTAGTCCATTACTGACTTGTCGGCGTCGGCCATGGATTCCAGGAATTTGTCCTGCTCGCAGGTCCACATGTTTTCGGGGATTCCGGCCCCGTGTATGTACGCCTTTCCGCGGGAGGAGGCAACGCCTATCGACAGGTTTTTCAGCGCGCCGCCGAATCCGCCCATTTGGTGCCCCTTGAAATGGGAGAGCACCAGCATCGAGTCGTAATTCTTCAAATGCGTGCCCACGTAATTGACCTTAATCTGCATTCCTCCGCGGACGGGTATGGGCATGTCGGCGTCGGCGTCCATGATGTCGACTTTCGCTATTTTTGTGAAGCCGTGTTCTTCTATTGCCTTCCAGTGTTTTTCGGTTGTGTTTCTGCGCCCTTCGTATGCGGTGTTGCACTCGACTATCGTCCCACCGAGCAGATCCACGAGCGGTTTCATGAACTCCGGCTTGATGAAGTGGTTTCCT
>CALXMX010000147.1 GCA_944389575.1 uncultured Opitutales bacterium | reverse complement strand
GTACTTTCAAGAGTGCTTTGCCGAATATGTCGCCGCGCGCAAGTGCGCGGCGTTCGACGTCGCGGCGGACGGGCTTACATGGCTGACGGTCGAGGGCGGGGTGGAATTCTTTCCCCCGATGCCCTTTTGGCGCCGCCCGGTCGAAGTTTCCGTGTGGGTCTATAAAATCGGAGCCGTGAGAATGAGGACAAATTTTGAGGCGCATTGCGACGGCAGGAGAATCGCGCGCGGGTACAGCATCAATCTCATGGCGGATCTGAATACGCACCGCCCGCAGAAGTCGGCCGTCGTTGCGGGAAGGTTCGAGACGTGCGGCGAGGACGTCTTTCCGGAGGCGGAATCCGCATGCAAGATCGATATGTCGGACGGCGCTCCGGTCGTCGGAAGGCTCGTCCAAACCGTGCGCTTTGACGATTTGGACTTCAACATGCATCTGAACAACGTCCGCTACATTCCGCGCGCGCTGGAGGCGCTCGATTTGGATTACAGGCTCGCCCATTCGCTGAAGTCGTACCGGATAAAGTTCGAGCGGGAGGCGCGTTTTGGCGACGAGATTGAGAGCGTGGCCGCGGGGGGCTCGGGCGTTTTTTCGCACCTTTTGAGGCGGGTTTCCGACGGCGCCCCGCTTTGCGCCATGCGAACCTTCTGGCAGCCGAACGCCGCGGCTGAAAGGGGGCGTCCTTGAGCGAATCCCGCGGCTGTTGCGGCGCGGATAAATTCGTCCCGCCGAGGGTTTCGGCGCCCGGAGGGGCCTCGAAATTGCTGTTGCACTGCTGCTGCGCGCCGTGCTCTTGCGCGATTGTTGAGACGCTGCTTGCAAACGGGATAAGGCCGGCGATGTTCTTCTTCAATCCGAACATATTTCCCTACGAGGAATATGCGAAGCGCAGGGAGGAGTGCAGGCGGCATGCGGGCATGTCGGGATTGGAGTTTATAGAGGCCTCGGCCGATTATCCGGCGTGCCGCGCCGCCTGGCTCGACTGCGTGCGCGGCTTTGAGCGCGAGCCCGAGCGCGGCGCGCGATGCGCGCGGTGTTTTGAGTTTCGCCTGCGCGCGGCGGCCGCATTTGCGGCGGAAAACGGCTTTGGGTGCGTCGCGACAACGCTGTCGTCGTCGCGCTGGAAGGACTTGGGCCAGATAGGGCGCGCGGGCGAGAGCGCGGTATCGGCGTTTCCCGGCCTCGAGTTTTGGGGCAGGAACTGGCGCAAAGAAGGCTTGCAGAACAGGCGCAATGCGCTAATAAAACAATTCGGATTTTACAACCAGCAGTATTGCGGTTGCGAATTTAGCATGAAAAAACAAAATTCAATGACGGAGGAAACCACATTATGAGAAAGGCGTTGTCTATTGCCGTTTTTGCTTTGATATTGCCGGCGTTTCTTTTTGCGGAGGACTTGACGTACAAGAAATACCAGCCGGCGGATCCGTCTCCGAAGCCGCAGGAGGGGATAGACTGGTCGCGTTTCAGCATGTACGACGCGCAGGATAAGTCGCTTCCCCGCGTGCTTATGATAGGAGATTCGATATGCAACGCGAACCACAGGAGCGTGCGCGAATTGCTTAAGGGGAAATATTCGGTGGCGTTTTGGGCGAGCTCAATGGACGCGACCGATCCGGATTTCATTTATGCGCTCAACTTGATTCTCGAGCAGGCGCCGTACGACATCATCACGTTCAACAACGGGCTGCACGGGCACAGGCCGCTTCCGGAGCGCGTGGTGGCGATAGAAAACGCGGTGAAGTTTATCCGCGAGAAGCTGCCCGATTCCAAGTTGATAATAGTCGGAACCACGCCGGTGAAGACGCAGAGCTCCCAGCCGGACAAGACTCTGCCGAATCTCGCCGCCAAGATGAATCTGCCCTTTGTGGATTTGAACGCGATAATGGCTCCTCTCGATAGGGAGAAGTATTGGAGCGACAAATACCATTTCAAGAAGGAGGCCGTCGACATGCAGGGCAAGGCCATAGCCGAGGCGATAGAGCGCGAGGGCGCGAAGTTGGGCGGGGCGCGCGTGCGGGCAAAGACTTTTTCCCCGACCCCCGTCATAAGCGAGGACACGGTTTTTAGCAATATCGTGGGGTTGAATACGAAGAGCAAGGTCGGCAAGCGCGTCTTTTTGACGGGGCGCTTTTCCCACGGGGCCGCATGGCATCTGCGGGAGAAGGCGGGAAAGCACGTCAACATTTCCGCGTGGGAGACCTCCAAGTGCATTACCGATCCGGACTTCGCCAGAATGTTCATGTATGCCATGACGCTTCTTCCCTACGACTATGTCATGTTCATTCAGCCGGAGCCTGTTCATGCGGACGGCAAAAAGTGGACGAAGGCGTTTGTGCAGATGATGAACTTCTTGAGGGCGAAGTATCCGAATGTGAAGGTGGTGCTGTGTTCGGCTCCGGCGGGAACGATAGGGTCGCAGACGCGCGCGAGATTTCTTGAGGAATATGCGGCGAAGAACAGAATGGAGTTTTTCTCCATGTTTGATTCCGACCAAAAGGATCCCGCGAATTTCATAGGCGACGCCCTTGTTAAGCTTTTGAAGCTCTCGAAGGACGAAAAGGGAAACATCGTTCCGGCGGGGTCCGACATGGGCCCGAGCGGCGCGGTTAAGTGAAGGCGGACAAAAATGCCTGCGCGCCCCGATAAGCGCGCGGCGTTTTTTATTTTGGCGGATGGAAAGTTTCCATCAACTTGGATGTTGTAAAGCGAAAGGCGCTTAAAGTAGCGCGAAGAGGTCGAATGTGGGGCCGTACCGCGTCAAATGCCGCAAATATTTTTTGAAAAGACATGTGAAAATATGGGAATGATTTATGATAGGTGAATCGGACCTGTTTTCCGAACGGAGGGATAGAGGATTGCCAGTATTCGCAGGCTCTTTAATCCATATGACTTTTATATCTATCGGTTTTGCTTTGAAACATGGACAAAGTTTTTTATCTTCTAAGTAGAGTCTTAACTAAATGAGTTTAATTATAAGATATAAATGAATCTGTTTTTTGACGGGAAAACGGGTGACGGTTATACAAACGCTTCGCAAATAGCGCGTGTCATTACGGAGAATTGGTTGGAAAGAAATATGTTCTGCCCTGTATGCGGCGCGTCCTTGCTGTATCGGTATGTAGCAAACAAGTCTGTTGCCGATTTTTATTGTAAATCGTGTACGTCGGACTTTGAACTGAAAAGCTATGAATCTAAGACGGCTAATGTTAAGCGCAAGATAACAGATGGGGCCTTCCACACCAAGTTGGAACGGATAACGTCGCTTAATAATCCGCATTTGTTTGTGATGTCATATGCATGTATGAAGGTAAATAATCTAATGTTGATTCCCAAGTTTTTTTTACGCCAAATATCATAGAACAGCGTCTTCCATTGAAAGATACGGCTCGTCGCGCCGGTTGGATTGGGTGTAATATAGAGATAGGAAAAATTCCTGAGATAGGGAAAATTATCATTGTAAAGGAGGGGATCGAGAGGAATAAACTGGAAGTTATAAGTCAGTATCGACAAGTTCTAAGTTTGCAGATATCGGCTATAAAAAGGCGGGGATGGATATTTGACATCATAAAATGTATAGAGCGTATTGGCGGCGCAGAATTTTGTTTGAATGACATTTATGCTTTTTCAGATGAACTGCGAAAGAAACACCCGGATAATAATTTTATAAAGGATAAAATCAGGCAACAACTGCAATATTTAAGGGATAGGGGATTCATCGAATTTACTGCGCGCGGGCATTATAAAAAGATTTGTTTGTGAAGTGGCTTGTTTACCGCGCGCGCGAAGGCCGTGCGGGAGAGGCGAATTTTTTAAGATTGGGCAAGGCTCGCAGGGAGGAAATCGACGATTGCGATTTGCGCGCGAAGTATTGCGGAAAAATCAAAGACATGAGATATGTCTGGCCTTCTTAAAATATGTCTTACCTTCTAAAATATATGCGGAAATGAAGGAATTATTTTTCCATTTTTTTGCAACGCGTTGTACTCCCAATTGGCTTTGGGGAAATAAGGGTATAATATCTCCGCAGTCGCGGTCAGAACAGCCACAGCCGCGGTCGCCGTGGCGGGCTTTGCTCATGCAGCGGGTTGTGTTTTCGGTCGATCTTATGTGTGCAAGGCGGTTATTTTCCGCTCTTTTTCGCGTCGCCTTTTGAGTTTCCCGCAGGCCGCGTGGCGGTAGGGTATAATTCCTTCGCAGTTGCGGTCAGAACAGCCACAGCCGCGGTCGCTGAGGCGGGCTTTGCTCATGCAGCGGGTTGTGTTTTCGGTCGATCTTATGTGTGCAAGGCGGTTATTTTCCGCTCTTTTTCGCGTCGCCTTTTGAGTTTCCCGCAGGCCGCGTCTTTCTCGCAAATTCAAACGATATGTTCCCGCGCGGATCGAGGACGAGCGAAGCGGAGAATTTCTTGTTTGTGCGCTTCGACACAAAGTCGTCGATCATGGGCGTTTTTCCCGTATTTATGAGGCTGTCTATCTCCGCCTGCGTAATCGTGTGCGACAGCATCGTTCTCCCAAGCCTGAACGAGCAGTTGCGTTCCGACTTGCTTCGGCATACGTAGGCGGATTCCGTCGCTACAAGTTCGCCGTCCTTGCAGTCGCACAATCCCATTGCCGAGCGCGGACAGCGTCCGACCACGGGCGCGTCCTCAAGATTTTCCTGCTTGCGCGGGGTCGACTCCCCGTCGCCAAACTGAAATTTTACGGCGAAATTTTCGTCCAATTTGAGTATTGCCGAATACGGGCGCCCCAGTTTGCTCTTGAAGCCGTCCAGCGGGCCGACTCGCCCTTTTGTCGCCAGCTCCCGCACTTCCGATTCGGATATTTTCCGGTTTCCGATCGTCTTGTAAATCGTAAACTTTCCGTCCTGCGATTTGTAAGAGCGGAACGTCTCCAAAAGATTTGTGCCGTCTATCGGGCTTGGAATGTCCGTTTCGCGCGGCTCGACGGAATCCTCCTTAAAGTCGCGCGCCTTTTCCACTATTTCGCGCGTGACGTTTTCTATGCCAGCCATGAAGTCCTTTCTGGACATCTGGCTCTTTTCAATCTGCCTGAGCTTCTTCTCCCATTCGCCCGTCATGACGGGGCTGGTCAGCGAGTCCACGCAGAGAACTTTCAGGAATTTTATGAGCCCGTCCGCGCGAGTCGTCGGGACGAGTTCGCGCTTCTGCCGCTCCACGAACTTGTGCGCTATTAGCGTCTCTATTATTTGCGCGCGGGTTGCGGGCGTTCCGAGCCCGCTGTCCTTCATGGCCTCCGCCAATTCCTCGTCCTCCAGAAGCTTCCCGGCGCCCTCCATGGCGGACAGAAGCGTCGCTTCGGTGTAGCGGGCCGGAGGTTTCGTGGCTTCCTCCTTCAGATTGGCCTCCAGCATCTGCGCCTGCTCCTGCGCCGACGAAAGCGGCGGAATCGAGTCTTTGTCGCCCGCGGACTTCTCGTACACGTCCAGCCAGCCCGGCACCCGCAGAACCTTGCCCTCGGTGCGGAACACGTTGGAGCCGACCGCCGAAATTCTCACCGTCACGTCGTACTGCGCCTCGGGATAGAATGCCGCGATGAAGCGGCGCGCTATCATGTCGTAAATTTTGCGCTCGTCGGGGTTGAGCCGCTGGTTGTGCGTCTCAGTCGGGATTATGGCGAAGTGGTCGCTGACCTGCCTGTTGTCGAATACCCGCCTGCCGGCCTTGGCGACGTACTTTTCGTCGATGGCTTTTTGCGCGAATTTGGCGTACGGCTCCTCCAGCGCGGACAGCGTCTTTGTGACGACGCCTCGGTAGTCCTCCGGGAGCGCGCGGCTGTCTGTGCGCGGATAAGTTATGAGCTTGTGCTTTTCGTAGAGCGCCTGAGCTATGCTCAGCGTCCTGCCCGCGCTGTATCCGAACTTGTTGTTGGCCTCGCGCTGAAGGGTGGTGAGGTCGTACAACCGGGGGGCCGACTGTTTGGAAAGC
>CALXMX010000146.1 GCA_944389575.1 uncultured Opitutales bacterium | reverse complement strand
ATACTCGGGCAGACGGGCGCACGGGCGCACAAGTGCGCGGGAGGACGGCGGGCGCAAAAGAAGAACTGGAATCTGTGAGGCTGCCGCGCGGGATATTGGAATATCTTAACTGGCAATATAAAATCTTGCGCGTTGAAATCTGCGTGATTGCCGCGCGGCATGTCGGAATATCTGCCGCACTTGGGATTTGCCGCGGTTTTCCGGCTTGTGTGCGGAGTGCGTGTTGAGGTTTTGCCTAATGCGCGAACTTCTCCGGGGCGCGAATCTTTCCGGAATTTCTTTAATGCGCCGGAATTTTATTGTGAATGCGCATTGTCTATTGCGCGCGCGCGCGGCTTTAATTTTGCGCGCCGCGCGCGGCGGCCTATGTGGAGCATTTTAAGGCGCGATTATTTTTTCGACATTGGAACCGCGGGAAATCCGCCGCGGCGTTGTTTTGGCGGCGTGCTTGGAGATACGCTTAAGCGTTGTATTTGGAGATGTGCTTAAGCGATGCTTAGCTTGCGTCTTGCAAGTCTTAGCGGCGGAGAGCCGCCTGCGGAGCGCTTTCCCGACATGCGTTTTTTCGCCTCCGGGCAAGTTGAGAAATGCTCTATTGCCAAATGCGGGGGCGCGCAAAGGCAAACCTGCGGCGATTGCCGCGGCAACCGCGCGGCGCGGCCTTGAGTTCATGCGGCGGATTTGAATTTCATAACGTGGTCGTGCACGGCTTTTGAGAGCGCCTGTATTTCCCCGGCGTATTTCAGTTTGGCCAGCATTTCCTGCGGCATGTTTTTCAGCCCGCATTGGGCGCCCATGAGCATTCCTATCAGGGCGCCGCGCCCGCAGGTCTCGCCTCCGATATTTGCGTTCGCCAACAGCGCACCCTTCAAGTCTCCCGCGTATTTTAGCGACAGGTATATGCTAAGGGGAACGGCCTCTTCGAGCCTCGCAAAACGCCCCATCATGTTTATGGCGCTTTCCTCCTCCCTGTTCTTTATCCACCTCCTGTACGGATAGGCGAGGCTGAAGTGCCTGTCGGGAGTCATGATCGTGTAGAGGACGTCCTCAAGCGTGGCTCCGCGGACGAGCATAGACACTATTTCCGAAACGAAGTACGCCGTGTTTGGAGCCGTTTCGCCGGTGCAAAAGTACGCCAGCGCCTTGGAGAGGCGGCGCTTTGCCGCATGGAGGTCGGATATTCCCTCCAAAATGAGCGGAAGAAACACCATGATATCCCCGATGTGGGCGTCGGGACAGCCGAATTTCTTTACGTCTTTTCCCGCCGCAAGATTCTCAAAATATTTGCGGTGTACCGCCGGTATAAACGTGTCGGGGTGGCCGTTGGGGGCCGTCATGACGGCTTGATAGCGCTTCATCCAATCTTCAAAGTGGAAGTCGGCACCGCCGTCCGTCACCGCCACAGCCATGTGCAGCGACAGAAACAGCGACAGCGTGTTTCTGCCCGCTTCAAAATTGTGATGCGGGTGAATTGCGTACTGTTTCCATAGCTCGCGCCGGGCGCTTCCTATGCAGTCGAATTGCGCCGGAAGTTCCGGAGGGGTTATCGCGTTTAATACGCTCTCCGGGTGTTGGGGTTTTGCCGCGGCGAAATCCGTTATTGTGCCGTAGTCGGCCTGAAGCATCTTTTGCGAGCTGTACCCGTGCGTGGGCATGGCGAGCGCGTCTCCCAAAAACGCTCCCCACCAAGCCCCGTAAAATTTGTCCGATATATCTATATACATAAGCCCTCCCTTTCTTTTATGAATTTTATTGACTCAAAAATTATATGTCAACATAAAATAATGAGGGGTTTTACTTTGAAAAACGCCGCTAAATATGCCAAGTTTCAGGAAAAGTAAAAATGTCGCAAATGAAAGTGCCATTTAACCGCATATCGCTGGTCGGCGGCGAACTTGAAAACATAAACCGCGCTATCGCCTCGGGTGCGCTGCACGGCGACGGCGCCTTCACCAAGGAATGCGAGGCCAAAATCGGCCGCGCAAGCGGCGCGCCGGCCGCCCTGCTTACCAATTCCGGGACGGCCGCCCTCGATATCGCCGCAATCTTGTGCGACTTGCGGCCGGGCGACGAAGTCATAGCGCCCGCCTACACGTTTGTATCCACCGCCAACGCGTTTGTGCTGCGCGGGGCCAAGCCGGTGTTTTGCGACGTGCGCCGCGATACGCTGAATATCGACGAGTCCAAAATAGAGGAGCTCGTCACGCCGCGCACGCGGGTTATAGTTCCCGTCCACTACGCCGGGGTATCCTGCGAGATGGACGCGATTTTGGACATCGCGGCAAGGCGGAACCTCGTCGTTGTGGAGGACGCCGCGCAGGGGTTTAACTCATTTTACAAGGGCAGGGCGCTCGGCTCCATGGGGGAGCTTGGCGCGCTCAGTTTCCACGGCACGAAAAACGTCATGTGCGGCGAGGGCGGCGCGCTGCTGGTCAACTCCCCCGATTTGCGAGAGCGCGCGTACTTCGTCCGCGAAAAGGGGACGAACAGAATCCAGTTTGTGGAGGGTAAAATCGACAAGTACACATGGGTCGACATCGGGGACAGCTACATTCCCTCCGAGCTTACGGCGGCGTTTTTGTCTGCGCAGCTCGACGCCCGCGACAGCCTCACGTCGCCGCGGGTGGCGGCGTGGAACCGCTATTTTGCGAGGCTTTCTCCCCTTGAGGCTTCCGGCAGAATTTCCCTGCCGAAAATTCCCCCGCATTGCGCCCACAATGCGCACATATTCTTTTTAATTGCGGGGTCGGAGGCCGAGGCGAAATCGCTTTCGGAATTTTTGAAGAGCCGCGGCGTTGCGAGCGCCCAGCATTACGCGCCGCTGCACCTTTGCCCGATGGCGCGCAAATTGGGGTGCGACGCCCGCAGCCTTCCGGTCGCGGAGGAGGTTGCCAAGTCGATGCTGCGCCTGCCGATTTTCGCGTCCATTTCCGACGGCGAAGTGGATTATGTCTGCGACTGCGTGGAAGCGTTCTATGCGGCGAAGTGACGGGCGGCGGCCGGTTTCTCCGCTTTGGCGGGAGCAGTCAGGCTTTCGGCCGCCAACTTCCAAAGAAAGCCGAGGGTAGTGCGAGCCGGCGTTCGGCGGCCGGTTTCTCCGCCGTTTTATTTCGCCGCGCGATGGGACGGTTGGGTCGTTTGCGCGCATGCGGCGGCTCGGAGAAAATGCAGCTGGGCCCCAATGTCGACCCGCGTGCGTTTGCCGATTTTGCCCCCACAAACCGGATTCTGTTCGCCCCCTTGATTGCGCATTTTTAAATTGGAGCTTTTGTTTGCGAAACGCTCTCGCATGGCGGCAGCCGGAATCGTCGGCTTCGCGCGCCGGGGCGGTTTTCGTAAGATTGACGCGTCGGGCGGGGGCGGTGTGCCGATGCGGCGGAGAACGTTGCGAAGGCCCTGAACGGCGGATACGTTCCGTGCGCGGCCTTCGTCACCGCGCGCGAGATTCGCCGGAGCTCGTTTTCGTCGCTGGACAGGCGCGTGATTCACTCGACGACGTTCGGACGCAACAATCTCGCAACGGCAGCCGGGCTTGCGGCAATCCACGTTTTGGAAAGCGAGGGCATGGTGGAAAACTGCGCCAAGATGGGCGCGCCTGCATGTCGTATTTTGCCGGCGCGCAATCGGCGCTACTGCGGCAGTCAAAACTTCCGCGAATTCCGCGCGTTAACGCCTTCTTTTGCGAAGCGCTGCGAGGGCGCCGGCCGCCAGCCCCAGCAACACCGCGCAGTGGGCCGGCTCCGGAACGTTGAATGTAATGGAGTCCGCGCCAAGATAGTAGTCGACATTTGAGATTATGTCGAAATTGCTCCAGTCGAGCGAGGAGTCGGAAATCAAGTCCGTATAGGCTATCGAGAATGTGTCGCCCGCCGTTCCGCCGACCGCGAATTCCAGCGTCCCGATGTTTTCGGAATCGGATATTGTGCCGACCAATTTTGCAAAATCTTCGGCGGAATTCACCCCGAGAACTATGTGCGAATTTTCGCCGAGCGAAATTTCCGAGGAAACCTCGACCTGCGAACCGGCCTCTATCGACACCTTCTGCGCGTTGGCGAGCCACGAGCCGAGCCTCAGCGTGGAGGAGTCCTCCACATTCACCGCTCCGTTGACGGCCGATACGTCGCAGTCGATTGCCAGAGCGCCTCCGCCGCGGACGGTGAAGCCGCCCAAGCCTTCGGCCGAGCTCCTCGACAAAACGACGTCGGAGGACAGCGTTATGGTGAATGCGTTGGATTCGGCCCTCGTGTTGAATATGGCGTTTTCGCCGATTGCGTAATTGAGAGTTCCGGCGAGCCCGCTTTTTGTGAGAGTTATGTTGTTGCGCGCGCCGAGCGTGCCGGAGAGGTGGTTTATTGTAAACGCATGAATTTCGCTGTCAAAAAAGTATTGTATGGAGGAGGCGTTGAGGGTTCCGCCGTTGATGTTTATGGTTGTCGAATAGCCTGCCGCCATGTGTTCTTCTGTTATGCTTCCGGTGTATATCGAGGACACGTTTAGGGTCGCGCCTGCGTCGACTTGCAGCGAATGCGCTTGCGCTTCCTCCCTCGAACGCGAATAGTAGAATATTACGTTGTTCAGGTATGAGACGCTCGGGGTGTTTTCGTCGAAAGCCTGAAAATAGACGTTCTTGTTTCCGGGCGTGTGTATATTGTCGTTTTGCGGCAGGAGCAAGTTTGAGTTGGCGTTGTTCAGGGAACCGGCGAATGTGACGCTTTCATTGTTGATATTTATAAAGGTGGGTTGGGTAGAGGCGTCTCTCAAGCAAAAGTTTATGTTTCTTGCGCGTATGACGGGAACGTTTGCGCCCGCGCTAAAGGTGAGCCCGTTTCCGTATGCGCCGCTACTTATAAACGTAAAATTTTCCACGTTGATAGTGTCTATGACAATGTCGTAGAAACCATCTATTATTACGCTGTCTTCGGAGGTTATGCCTTCGGGGAGAAGCTCGGGGGAGGCGGTAAAATTGTCGTTGGAAAATCCCCTGAATGCTCCTTGTCCCGTGCTGTCGGTTGAGGTAAGGGTGTATTCGTCGGCGCCGGCTTGCAGGCAGAGGGCGAGAATGAGAGACAAAAATGCGGCTTTTTTCATTTTAGGCGAAATTAGTTAAGGTTGGAATATTAATAACTTGAGTAAAAGCACGCAGGTGTGTTGTCAAACTCTTTTTTTGCGCGAAACGCCCCTATTTCTTGATGTTCTCCGTGTCGCATTATCATTTGCCTTCAAATTTTTACTCTTTCGCATTTTCGCTCCTTCCGCCCCGCATCGTTTTTTGTTTCCTTTCGTTTTGCTTTCGCCTTTTGGCGTTTTTCCGCCGCTTGTCCGGCAAATGCGCCGTTCGCCTCATGCGCAAACATGCGGGCCCGTCGCCTGCGGCAAAAAACGCGATTAAAAAAAACGCGCCTTTTTTAGGGCGCGCTTTTCAGAAAAAATAAACAAAAAAATAATGCGGAGAAATTCAGGGCGTCAACCGCGGCTTACGCGATAACCTTGTTCAACGGGTACTCCACTATGCCTTCGGCCATATTCGCCTTGAGAGCCGGGACAATCTCGCGCACGGTCTTTTCGTCGACGATAGTTTCCACCGCCACCCACGCCGGATCCGACAGCTGCGACACCGTCGGTTTGCGCAATGCCGGAAGTTCTGCTATCACTTTTTGGAGGCGATCCTTCGGGAGATTCATCTTCAGCCCCACCTTGCTTCCCGCGTCAAGCGCGGCCTGCAAAAGCATCGCAATAGACTCGATTTTCGCGCGCTTTTCCGGGACTTCCCAAGCCTTCTTGTTCGCTATGAGCTTCGTGTTGGTGTAAAGCATGGTCTCGACTATGCGCAGGTTGTTCGCGCGCAGGGAGGAGCCCGTTTCGGTTATGTCCGCAATCGCGTCAACGAGGTCGGGGACCTTCACTTCCGTCGCCCCCCACGAAAATTCCACCTGCGCGTTCACGCCCTTGTCGGCCAGATATTTCCTTGTGACGTTTACAAGCTCCGTGGCAATTCTCTTGCCCTCGAGATCCTTTACGGACTTTATCGGCGAATCCTCCTTCACGCACAGCACCCAGCGGGATTTCAGCGCTGTCGCCTTGCTGTAAATCAGGTCGCACACTTCCACGACATCGCTGTCGTTTTCTATAATCCAGTCGTACCCCGTAAGCCCGCAGTCGAAGAATCCCTGCTCGACATATCTGCTGATTTCCTGCGCGCGGACGAAGCGTCCGTCGAGTTCGGGATCGTCGATGGAGGGCTTGTATGAGCGCGAACTCTTGGATATTCTCCAACCCGCCTTTGCAAAGAGGGCTATTGTGGACTCTTCTAAGCTGCCCTTGGGCAGGCCGAACATTATAAGGGGATTGCTCACGGTGGAAAACTTGTTGAAATTTTTTGGTGCGGGCAGACAGAATCGAACTGACATCACTAGTTTGGAAGACTAGGGTTTTACCACTAAACTATGCCCGCTTTCTCTAAATAAAGACATGCACTTTCCATTTTTCCATTCGGGCGTCAAGCTTTTTCGAGCGCGCCCGGGCAAAACGGCGGTTTAGGCGTTGCGCGGAAGGCGTTTTATTGTTTTTTTTCCGCGCTTTTCCCGCGTTTTCTCCGCGCTTTTCGGAGCGTTTCCCCCGCGTTTCAAAGCGGAGCTTTCGGGGCGAACGCGCGTTGATGTACCCCGCATTCCGCCGCGCGCGAAAGCCTAAATTTTTAGGCGCAGAAGCGCGGCGATTCTCGCGGCCCAGTTCGAGCGTTCCGCCTCCGTCTGCTTCGGGGCGGAGTCGCCTTCGTCCTCCCACCACTGCGGGACTTCCGTATCCAATCCGCCGGCGCTTCTGACGACGAAAACCATCTGCTTTATCAGCTCCTTGACGTCGGCCGTTATGATGCCCTCGAAAATCACGTCGATCTGGTGGACGTAGTTTTCGGCCACGCGCATGGAGCACGGCACGCTGGTTATCGCGCGCACGGACGGAATCACCCTCTTGAAGGAGGCCGTGGTAAAATTTGCCATTATGCGCTTTGCGAGCGCAACTTTGCCCTCGCTCGGGGTGTCGAATATAAATGTGAGGCTCAGATATTCGGCAAAGGACTTTTCGGCGGGTTCGGCGACTTTGCAAAGCCCGTCGATTTCGCTTGCGCCGTCGTCGCCCGTCTTGCAAAAGTCAAAGAAAGCCAAAAATTTTTCCTTTTGGAGTATTTCCAGAAGCTTTTTATCGTCGCCGTATTCCATATGCAGGGTAAATTATTTATTGTGATTTAAAACTCAAATGCGATAAAAGTTCAAAACATAAAAAAATGGAAAGTCAAATATATACGTTTTCGGGAGTCGCGCTGGTTTATTTGGCGTTTCTCATCGGGGCAGCGGGCTGTTTTTTGCCGGTGATTCCCGGCGTGGTGTTGGCGGCCGCGGCCCTTGTGCTGTTCAAGGTCTTCGTTCCGGAATCGCCGCTGTCGTGGGCGTTCGTTGCGGTTGCGGCGGCGTTGAGCGTGCTGGCGCAGCTGCTGGATTTTATCATGACATGGTACGGCGCTAAGAAGTTCGGCGCGACAAAATGGGGCGCGTTCGGCGCGTTTGTCGGGGTTGTCGTCGGAATTTTTATCCCGCCGCCGATGGTGTGGATTTTTGCGGCTCCGGTTCTATTTGCGTTTGCGTTTGAATATATGGGCGGGGCGTCGGCCCGCCAGGCGGCGAAGGCCGGAGTGGGGACTTTTGTGGGGGCTTTGGCTTCGTCGCTTGTGAAGTTTCTGTTAGTAGTGATGATGGCTTTCTGGTTTACCGCCGAAATTGTCATGGCGGAAGTGTGAATGTCGGGCTTGCGGCAGAGCAGAGGGATTTCGGTAGGAAATAAGCTCTCGCTCGGTCGGTAGGCTTCCGGTCGGTCGGCAGATTTTTAATTTTGAGGCGGGTTCTCGCTCGGAAATAAGCTCTCGGTCTGGCGGTAAGTTTTTGGTTTGGCGGCGGGTTCTCGCTCGGGCGGCAAGTCCCTATCGCGCGGCGCGCTTTCGGCGCGCTTCGCGCTATTTGCCCGCGCTGCCTGCTTTGTCCGCCCTGTCCTTAATGCGGACATAGGCTATAATCGCCGCGCCCGCGAACATAGAAAGTATAGAATAGAATGTCCCCCTGCTCATGCCGAGTATCAGCTCGACCCCCGCGTCCGGCTGCCTGAATATCTCGCAGAATATTCTGACTGCGCCGTACAGGACTAAAAATTCTCCGGAAATCTCCCCGCGCGGCGGCTTTGTCCGCCAAAATCTCCACTGCAGATACGCGAATAGGAACAGGCCCTCAAGGCCGGCCTCGTAGAGCTGCGACGGGTGGCGCGGGGCTATTTGGTCGAGCGGCGTCGAGGCGGGGGCGGAATTTGGAAAAATCATCGCCCACGGAACGCCGGACACCTTTCCCCACAGCTCGCCGTTTATGAAGTTTGCTATGCGCCCCAGAAAAATTCCCGGCGCGCATATTGTGACGATGATGTCCGACAGCCTGTAAAACGCGATTTTTCGGACGCGGCCGAATATCGCGATTGCGGCAATTACCCCTATGAATCCCCCGTGGCTGGCCATGCCGCCCTTCCATATCTGGAATGCGCACAGCGGATTATTCAGAAAGTTTTGCAGGTCGTAAAGCAGCATGTACCCGAGCCTGCCGCCGATGACCACCCCGAACAGCAGATAAGTTATCAGGGCGGAGTTGTCCTCTTTGTCGAGCGGGCTGCGGCCGGCTTTCGAGTACCAGTTCAGCATCATGTAGGCGATTGCGAAGCCCGCCAGATAGGAGAGTCCGTACCACCTGATTCCGTCGAGGAAGAATCCTTCGGGGAATCGGATTGCGAAAGGGTCGAAGTTTACGACGTAGTGCGAGTGGGAATCCATGGGAAAATAAAATGTTGTAAGTATTCGTGCGCCCGTCTAATCTGGAGAGGTTTTAAATTAAGGCAATGAAAGAATTCGACATTAAGGAATTGATAGAGTCGCGCTTCGGGGAGAATTACGCCCTTCACGACAAATACATGAACCGCACTCTGGCAACGGTCCTGAAAACCATAGGCTTCGACAAGTGTTACAAGAGCGCGAAAGGCGCATACCTCTACGACGCCGAAGGGCGGGACTACCTTGATTTTCTGACCGGATACGGCGTTTACGGCATGGGTCGCAACCACCCGGTCATAGCCAAGGCGCTTAAAGACGCCATCGACATGGACCTGCCCAATATGGTGCAGCTCGACTGCGCGGAATTGAGCGGGCTTCTTGCCGAACGCCTCGTTAAGCTTTTGAACAACCGCCTGACGGCGGTGTTCTTTTGCAATTCAGGCACGGAGGCCAACGAGGGGGCTATAAAATTTGCGCGGGCGCACACGAAGCGCCCGAGGGTGCTGTCTTTGAGCAGCGGCTATCACGGGCTTTCGTACGGGTCGCTTTCGTTGACGGTGAATCCGCACTTCCAGGAGGGATACGGCCCGTTCCTGCCCGGCGCGATGAAAATACCGTTCGACGACCTCGACGCGCTGGAGGCCGAGCTGAAGAAGGGCGACGTGGCCGCATTCATCGCCGAGCCCGTGCAGGGCAAAGGCGTCAATTATCCTTCCGACTCCTACTTTCCGCAGGCGCAGCAGCTCTGCCGCAAATACGGCACGCTGTTCATCATGGACGAAGTCCAGACGGGGCTCGGGCGGACGGGCAAGATGTTCGCCTTCCAGCACTGGAATTTGGATCCCGACATCGTTACCGTAGCAAAGGCTCTGAGCGGCGGATACGTTCCGTGCGCGGCCTTCGTCACCACGCGTGAGATTCACCAGAGCTCGTTTTCGTCGCTGGACAGATGCGTGATTCACTCGACCACGTTCGGGCGCAACAACCTCGCAATGGTGGCCGGGCTTGCGGCAATCCACGTCTTGGAGAGCGAGGGCATGGTGGAAAACTGCGCCAAGATGGGCGGGATTCTGCTGGATAGGCTGAACGCGCTGAAGCAGAAGCACTCCTACATAAAGGAGGTGCGCGGCAAGGGGCTGATGATTGCCGTGGAATTTCAGGAGCCGAAAGGGCTGATGCAAAAGGCGTCTTGGAAGGCGCTGAAGCTTGCAAACGACGCGCTGTTTACGCAGATGGTGGTCACCTCGATGATGGACAAGCACCGCGTGCTGACGCAGGTCGCCAGCCACGGGCTCGACGCGCTGAAAATACTGCCGCCCTTCATCATTACCGAGAAGGAGGTTGACAGATTTGTGAACGGGCTGGACGAAGTTTTGTCGAGCGCGGGGAATCCGACGGGCCCGCTCTGGAAGTTCGGCACCCGCCTTCTGGCGGCTTCGAGGGCCAACAAGGGGGCGTAGGAGATGATTTCCTACGGGGAATTTTGCTCGAATTGCGAGCGCCTTGAGGAGCGCGTCCGCAGGGCGGCGGAGTCGTGCGGGAGAAATTTTGAGGACGTCAAAATTCTTCCCGTCACAAAGACCCACCCTGTAACGGCGGCGGAATACGCGCTTCGCCGCGGATTTGCGGCCGTGGGCGAAAACCGCGTCCAGGAGGCCGCGGAGAAGATTCCCCTGTTAGAGGGCCGCTTGGCGTGGGAGCTGATAGGTCATCTTCAGAGCAACAAGGCCGCGGCCGCAGTCCGGCTCTTCGACCGCGTGGAGAGCGTGGATTCAGAGAGGCTTCTCAAGAAGCTGGACGCCGCGGCCGCAAAAGATTCAAAGATATTGCGAATCCTGCTTCAGATAAACGCGGGCGACGATCCGGCAAAATTCGGCGCCTCTGTGGGCGGGGCTCCGGCTTTGATGGAGGCCGCGCTCGCGTGCCCCAACTTGAGGGTGGAGGGGCTGATGACGATCGCTCCGCTGGACTCCGACTTGGACACCGCCAGCGCGTGCTTTGCCCGCCTGCGCAGCGCGCGCGACGATCTCGAGGCGCGGTTCGGCGCCGCCCTTCCTGAATTGTCGATGGGCATGAGTTCCGACCTTGAGCGCGCCGTGCGCGAAGGCTCCACGTTGATTCGCGTCGGCACTTTTTTATTCGGGCAGCGGCAATGAATCGGGTTTTAAAGCCGGAAATTCTTTCGGACGCCGGCGAGTGCGGGCGGCTGGGGATTATCCCCGGCGCTTTGCTCTTCGCCGTTTTCGGCAAGCCGATTGCGCATTCGAAGAGTCCGCTCATGCAGAACGCGGCGCTGGCGCGCCTTGCGGCCAGGGGAGATTCGGGCGCGGGCGATTCGGAAAAATATGCGCGCGCAAAGTACTTTGCGTTTGAGGTCGACCCCGGCGAGCTTGGCGAAACGCTCGAGTTGTTTTTTGAAAGGGGCTTTTGTGGGATAAATTTGACGATTCCGCACAAGGAGCTTGCAATGGGGTGCGTGTCGGAGCTTGACGCCTCCGCAAAGGCGGCTTCGGCCTGCAATACTTTGGCTCGCGCGGGCGCGGGCTGGAAGGGATACAATACAGACGGCTTCGGCTTGGAGCGCG
>CALXMX010000145.1 GCA_944389575.1 uncultured Opitutales bacterium | reverse complement strand
TTCCCGCAGGAAAGCTGCGCGAGGTTTCGGACAAGTCCGTATTGTCCAAGATACCGTCCGGCGCCGAGGGAAAACTTTACAGCATAGACCTGAAGGCCTTGGGCATAACCGACTACGGCAAGATGCGCCAGCGCGGGTTCGGCAGCCCGTCGAGCCCCACGCAGATGGAGGCGTTTCTCGACGGAAAGGCGCTGAAGTTGGCGCAGTATCCCAACGACGGGAAGCGGATTCACATAGGCGAAGTTTTGGACCCCGGCTATAGGCGCGGAATAGCCGCAGGTCAGGGCGCTTACAAGCCAAAGCCCGACAAAAACATTCGCGGGGCGACCTTCCGCTACGACCTTCCGCGCACCGAGCGCTGGATAGGCGCGCCGGACGCCTACATAAGCGGCTATCCATCCGCGGGGTGGGCCTATGACGAAATTAAAATAAAGAAGATAGACCCGCAGAACAAGACCATTACCCTCGAATCTCCGCATCAGTACGGTGTGTATTCCAACAATCCGCCGCCGCCTTCAAAGGACGATCCCGCCAGCTGGGTCGGGGGCTTCGACATATGCATGCGCGGCTACAAGGTGATAAACCTTCTTGAGGAGCTTGACAGCGACGGCGAATACTACATAGACCGCGACGCCGGCGTATTCTACGTCATGTTCAAGGAAAAGCCCGCCGACAATGTGCCGTTCTACTTTTCCGTGATTGAAAAGCCGTTCATTGAGCTTGCGGGAATAAACAACTTCACAGTGAAGGGGCTTGACATGTCCGCCGCGCGCGGCCTGGCGATTGCCGCCAACAACTGCTCGGATTTGAAGATTGAGGATTGCGACATTCACGGCTGCGGCCGCGCGGTGTCGGTGACGGGCAAGTCGGCCTCCAAGCGCAACAAGATATCGGGCTGCAAATTCTACGACATGGCCTACGGCGTGGTCAGAATGGAGGGCGGAGACAGAAAGACCCTCGAGCGTTCCGACAGCTCGATTGAGGATTGCGAATTTTTCGACAATGCCCGCGTGATTCCGTGCAACAACGCCGCAGTCAGCATCGCCGGCGTTGCGATTACTTTCAAGAATAACGAAATACGCAACCACCCGCACGTGACGATGGGGCACAGCGGCAACGAGCTTGTCATAGAGCGCAACATATTCGACCGCTGCGGAATAGAGGGCAGCGACATGGGCGTCGTCTACACCGGCCGCAACCAGACCACGCAGGGCAACGTCATACGCCACAACTTCTTTACGGACACGCTCCCGCCGGATCCTCGCGCGATAGTTTGCGGCGTGTATGTCGACGACGGATCCGCGGGGCAGCTTATAGAGAAAAACATATTTTGCAGAGTCGGCAACATGGGAAGTGCGCCGGCCTTCGGCGCGATCTACGTGCACGGCGGCGGCGACAATATCGGGCGCAGAAACGTGTTTATCGACTGCCAGTCGGGAATGAGCCAGCAGGAGTGGACGGACGAAAAATACGGCGCGGCCCTGAAGCGCAACGCCGACAAGTACTACAAGGAAGTCGACGTAAATTCCGAACTCTACAAGAAGCGCTATCCCAAATTGGAAAAGCAGCTGACTGCCGACTATCCGCGCGTCAACTACGTCGAAGATTGCCGCGTGTGGAATTCCTCCGTGTCGATGAGCGGCAAGATTCACCTAAAGCGCAACAAGGTGCTTGTTCCCAACGAAGGCGTTTCAAAGCTCGACATCGCCAAGATTGAATCGTGGACTCTCGACGACGTCCGCCGCTGCTTTGGCGACGACCCCGTGGTCAAGGAGGCTCTCAAGGGGGGAATCGGAATCCGCAAGCGCAACTGATTTTGCGCGCCGCATTTCGGCCGGCCTGCGGGGATTCTCCGATTGCGCCTTGCCCGGCTCTTTGGAGGAAATCGCATGAATAAAGGCATATTGGCGGCGCTTTGCGGCGCGGTACTTTTCTCGGCGGCGGCGTGTCCCGGGGCGGAGAGGATATTCGTGTCCGCGGACGGGGACGATTCCAAGGGAACCGGCGCGCGCGATAAGCCGCTTGCCTCCCTTGCCGCGGCCGCGGCAAAGGCGAAAGAGCTTTCGGGGGCGGACGTGGAGATTGTCGTCGGCTGCGGCGAATATTTTTTCGATGCCCCCGTGTCTTTCGGCGCCGGCCTGAAGGGAGGGAAGCTCTCGATAGTCGGCGCGTCCGGGCCGAACGGGGAGAAGCCGCGCTTTGTGGGCGGGAGGAGGATTTCCGCCGCAGAGCTTAAAAAAGTGGAGGACGCGTCTATTCTGAAGAAGCTTCCGCCGGAGGCGTCCGGCGATTTGTACTGCCTGCATCTTCCCGAGTTCGGCATGCGCGACTTCGGCGAGTTGAAGCAGCGCGGTTTCGGCGGGCTGAATCCGCCGCTTGAGATGGAGGCTTTTTTCAACGTAAAGCCCATGAGGCTTGCGCAGTATCCGAACGGCTTGAAGCTCCTGAAAATAGGAACCGTCTTGGACAGGGGAACCGCCCTGCGTAATCCGTCCGGGCACGACGCCCCCCAGCCGGAAAAGGACGCCAATCCGCGCGGCGCCGTGTTCAAGTTCGACTTCGACAGACCGGCGCGCTGGATAGACGCGCCCGACGCGTTTGTCAAGGGCAACCTCTCGGTCGGGTGGGCGTACGACCAGATTAAAATAAAGAGAATCGACCCGGCCGCAAAAACTATCGAGCTGCAGTCGCCGCACGTCTACGGGGTGTATTCAAACTTTCCCCCGAAGAATCCGAAGTGGATAGACCGCGCCGACCTGAACGTGCGCGGCTATCAGGTGTTCAACCTCATCGAGGAGCTCGACGAGCCCGGCGAGTATTACATCGACAGGCGCGCCGGAATTTTTTACACGCTTTTGCGCGCCGCGCCCAATCCGTCGGACGGCGTATATTTTTCCGTCTTGGAAGAGCCGATGCTGGATTTTCTCGGCGCGGAAAATGTCCTGATAAGGAACGTCGAGTTTGCGGTTTCGCGCGGAGCTCCGCTGCGGGCGCGCGACTGCGCGAATTTTTCCGTTGACGACTGCGTTGTCCGAAGCTGCGGGCGGCCGCTGGAAATATCGGGGACGAGCTATAAAAAAGCGGGGGATAAAACCGACCGCTACGCGAAAAACAACCGCCTTGCGAACACCAAAATATTCGACAACGCGCTCGGCGGGGCGGTCGTAAACGGGGGAAACAAGCGACTGTTGGTGAGTTCGCAAACCGTCGTCGAAAATTGCGAATTTTACAACAACGCCGTCCGAAAGCCCTTGGTCACGCCCGCGCTCTACATAGGGGGCGTTGGGGTGAGGGTCGTCGGCTGCCGCTTCCGCGACCACCCGCATCAGACGCTCTTGCATACGGGGAACAATCTCGTCATAGAGCGGAACCTGTTTGAGAATTGCTGTATGAACTCGAGCGACATGGGGGTGATTTACACGTACGGCTGCTACGCGCAGCTCGGCAATGTTGTGCGCTACAATTTCTTTACAGACAACCTCGCAAATCCGGGCGACTTTAGCTCCATGGTAGCGGGGGTGTATATGGACGAAACTTCGTCGGGCATGCTTGTTGAGAAAAACATTTTTTGCCGCACGGGTTCGATGGGCTCGGCTCCGGCGTTCGGGGCGATTTACATTCACGGGGGTGGGCACACGCGGGCGAACGGAAACGTCTTTATAGAGTGCGAGTCCGCATTTGGGTGCCAGACTTGGACGGACGAAAAATACGCCGCGGGCGTAAAGAGATTGGAGCAGTGGAGGAAGTCGCATATCGACGACGGCGTATACGCGAAGAGCTATCCCGATTTGCCCGCAATTTTAAACCCTTTCGCCCCGCGCTTAAATTTCGCCGAAGCAAACAAGGTTTACAATACGTCGATGGCGATGAACGGGGATCTCGTGCTGCGCTACAACAAAAATCTCAGGCCGAATGCGGAGTATGCGGCAAAGGGCTTGCCGCGGGTCGGGAAATGGACTCCGGAACTTGTGAAAAAATATTTCGGCCAAGACCCGCTGGTCGCCGAAATTTTAAGAAAGTACGCGGGCGATTCAGGAAGGTAGGGCGAAGGAAATTGCGCCCGTACGGTTCGTGCGCGGGAGGATTTCGCCTTGAAAAAATCGCTTTTCGCCCATGTCCTTTTTCGCTCTTGCGCGCAGTAGGATTTTTTGCGCTTTGCGCGCAGCGGCTTAGCTTTGCGCGCGCGTATCTTGTGCGTTTGCGCGCGTCTTATGTCTATATGTTGCACGCGGGCGCAAAAAAAATACCGAAGGCCGTAGCGCGCTATTTTTTGTAAAATCGATTTTATTGGAATTGTACGAGAAGCTAAAGTTTTCCCGTCCCGCTTCGTTTTCTCAAAATCAAACTTTGCGATACAATGCGGCTACATTCCGCGCGATTCCCCATGCGGCGGTTTTTTGAGAGCGCGCCGGCCGGCAAAAATTTTTTAAAAATCTTTACAAATCGCGCGTCTTGTATTCTCATCTCATACGATTAACCTTTTAAATAAAAGAAACGATATGACTCTTACATTCGGTGAAATAATGGTGAGGCTCTGCCCCCCGAACGGCCTCATGATATCGCAGGGCCTGCCCGGCATGCTGGAAGCCAGTTTCGGCGGGGCCGAGGCGAACGTCGCAGTCAGTCTCGCAAATCTCGGCGCGAAGGCTCGCTACGTCACCGCGCTGCCGGACAACCAAATATCCCAATGTTGCCTTGCGCAGCTGCGCGGCTTCGGCGTGGACACGGGATTTGTGAAGCTCGTAAAGGGCGGGCGGTTCGGCCTGTATTTTGTCGAGGCGGGCGCGAATCAGCGCCCGAGCAAGGTGGTTTACGACCGCGCAAATTCGGCCGTTTCGCAGGCGTCTTTCGACGACTACGATTTCGCCGGCGCGCTCGAGGGCGTAAGGCGCGTCCACATCAGCGGAATTACCCCCGCAATTTCGGAGAATGCGGCCGAGGCCGCAAGGCGGCTTGCGGAGCTTGCGGCGTCGAAGGGGGTGTCGGTTTCGTTCGACCTCAATTTCAGAAACAAGCTTTGGACTTGGCGAAATGGGGTTTCGGCGCGCGACTTGGCGCGCGAGGTCGTCCCGCAAATATTGAAGCACGTGGATTTGGTCATAGGCAACGAGGAGGACGCCTTCGACGTCTTGGGCATAAAGTCCGGTTCGAGCGACATACATTCCGGCAAGCTGGACTTTGCCGCGTATTCGGAGACGGCGAAGGAAATTGCGGGGCGTTTCGCCTCCGTAAAGAAGGTGTCGTTCACTCTGCGCGAGAGCGTTAGCGCGTTCCACAACAACTGGGGCGCAATGCTCTACGACGTTGTGGCGGACAAGACCTATTTCGCCCCGCTGCGCGGCGGCGCATACAAGCCGTACGAAATAAAAAACATAGTCGATCGCGTCGGCGGCGGAGACTCGTTTGCGGCCGGGCTCATTTACGGCCTCGACAGCGGGGAGTTTGACAATCTTCAAGACTCGCTCGAATTTGCCGTGGCGAGCTCCTGCCTGGCGCACTCCATGAAGGGAGACTATAACTACGCGCAAAAGGCCGACGTTCTCGCGCTCATGAAGGGTTCCGGCTCCGGGCGCGTCCAGAGGTAGTTTGGTTTCCGCTATGCGCTTGTTTCTAACGTCTTTTTTAACCGGTATTATATTTGCGATGACTGCATGCAACAACGAATCGAACGGCGTTCATACACCCGTCGTGTGCAAGCTGGGAGACGCCGGCAGCGAGGCCGCATACGTGGCCGCGAATCCGCGCTTCGCAAAGGTGTTTGAATTTATCAAGGCCAACGGGCTTGAGCGCCTGGCGCAGTTTCCCGACGGCAGGCACATGATTGACGGAGACAAAATATTCGTAAACTTTTCCTCCGTCGAGCTGAAGAAGCCGCAGGAGGCCAAGTTTGAAGTCCACGACAA
The DNA here is from genome assembly GCA_944389575.1 of uncultured Opitutales bacterium. Taxonomy (GTDB): domain Bacteria; phylum Verrucomicrobiota; class Verrucomicrobiia; order Opitutales; family Intestinicryptomonadaceae; genus Merdousia. Next base: position 14,171 of record CALXMX010000145.1, on the reverse strand, counting down.
GTATGTGGACTTGCAGCTGGTGATTGTCGGCAAGGAGCGCATGGGCGTCAAGCCGCGCTCGGAAGTCTGCGACGTCATGCGGAACGACATGGCGCAAAACGACGTGATTTTCTTCAACGATCTTCCCGACGAGTTTGTCGATTTGGAAAGCGGCGAGTATGTTGTGTTTTTCCCCAACAACGCCCATGCTCCGGCGATAGGGGAAGGCGCGGTCAAGAAGTGCATATTTAAAGTGCTTGCGCATTAGCCGCAATGTTGAGGCGCGCGCGTCTCGCCGATTGCGTTTTTCGTTTTTGAGAGGCCCGGACGAAAGGCCCGCCCGCTGGGCGGGCGCGTTTTTGTGTCCGTCGGACGCGGGCGGGTTTGATGCTTGCAAAGCCGCGCTTTCTGCGGCGCGTTTGCAAAGGGGAGCCGGGCAATAATTATTTGACACGCCTTACGATGTGGCAATCATTCCGAATGTATGGGGAAAATTGCGTTAATGATAAGGCAAATAAGGCAGAACAAGGGCATAGACGCCCCGTTTGAGCTGACTCCGGATACGTCATTGCGCGAAGATTTGGGTTTTGACTCGTTCGACTTGGCCGAATTGACCGTCCGCATAGAGGACGAATTTGGAATAGACGTTTTTGAAACCGGAATTGTCGAAAACGTTTTCGACATCTGCGAGAAGTTGAATTTGAAATAGGGGGAGCCGCGCGTCAAATGCGGGCAGATTTCATCATAGGCGAACGGCCGATGTCCCATGCGGAATTTTTGGAGTTTGTCAACGGCGCCGATTGCGCTTTCCGCGCTGCCTCTCCCGGCTCGCTGCGGGAGCTGGCGCAGGTTTTGGGCGTTGCGCTGGCAAACGATTGCGACGTCTCCCTTTTCGACGCGGACTTGGGCATGGGCTTCGGCGAATCCGGCGCGCGGGATCTGCCGGTTGCGCCGGCCGGGGCGGCATTGGAAAATCCGGCGAGGTTTGAGTCGGTTGAAGCGCTATTGTCGAAGCTGAAAGTTTCCAAATCCAAAATATCGCTGTTTACTTCAGGCACGACGGGAAAGCCGAAGCGGGTTTCGCATTTGGCCGCCGCGCTCGCCGGGCAGGCGCGCGCGGCGGCGGAAGATTGCGTTTGGGCGTTCGCCTACAATCCCGCCCACATGGCGGGAATCCAGGTGTTTTTTCAAATTCTGTTCGGAGGCGGCGCGGCGGTGGACGTATTCGGCAAGCCTGCGGGTTACGCGCGCGACAAAATTCTTGAATGCGGCGTCACGCACATATCGGCGACTCCGACATTTTACAGAATGTTGGCCGGCTGCGGCGCCGTGTTTGCGTCGGTCAGGCGCGCGACATTGGGTGGGGAGCGCTCGTCGGAGCAAATGTGCGCCTTGGTTGCGCGGCTCTTTCCGAACGCCCGCGTGACAAACGTGTACGCGACTACGGAAGCCGGCGCATTGCTTGCGTCGCACGGGGAGGCCTTCAGGATTCCGGAGGCTCTGGCCGGGCGCGTGAAAGTGGCCGGCGGAGAGCTTTTGGTGTCGGCGTCGCTCCTGGGCGAATCGGACTGCCCTTGCGCGGAGGGCGGTTTTTTCGCCACCGGAGATCTGGTGGAGTGGGTTGACGAGCCGGCCGGGCTTTTCAGGTTTGTGTCGCGCAAGGACGGCGCGATTAATGTCGGGGGCTACAAGGTCGCTCCGGAGGAGGTCGAGGAGGCGTTAAATTCCGTGTCCGGCGTAATCGCCTCGAGGGTGTACGGGCGGAGAAATTCGCTTTTGGGGAACGTCCTGTGCGCGGACGTTAAATTGGCGGACGGCGTTTCGCTTTCGGAGCGCTTGCTGCGCGCCGAACTTTCAAAGAGGCTAAGCGCGTTCAAGATTCCGCGCATTATAAATTTTACCGCAAAGATAAAGCTTACGCGCAGCGGAAAGGTGGAGAGGCGATGAATGTTTTGCTTACGGGCGTTTCGCGCGGACTTGGCGCGCAGATATGCGAGGTTTTGCTGCGCGAGGGGCACTCGGTGTACGGCGTAAGCCGCGCGCGCAGCGAGGTGGTGTCGAGGTTTGAGTCGGATTTCGGCGGAAGGTTCTTTTTTAGATGCGCGGATTTGTCGTCGCCCGACGATGCGCGCCGGGCGGTATTTTGCGACGAGTTCGTCGGCAACCGCGTTCCGCTCGGCGGATTCGTCAGCAATGCCGCGCAGGCTTACGGAGATTTAGTTTCAAACATCTCCCCCGCAAGGCTCGAGTCCATGTTTGCCGTAAACGTTTTCTCCCCGATGCTCTTTACCAAGTACGCCATAAGGAACGCGCTGTTCAACGGATCGCAGTGCTCGATAGTGCACATTTCGTCGATAAGCGCGCATACGGGGTACAAGGGGCTTGCGATGTACGCGGCAAGCAAGGCGGCGATGGAGGCCTTTTCGCAAAGCACCGCGCGCGAGTGGGGCGGAAGGGGGATACGCTCCAACGCGGTGGCTCCGGGATTCATGCAGACGCAGATGAGCTCGGCGCTCTCGCCGGAACAGCGCGATAAAATTTGCGCGAGGGCTTCGCTAAAACGCCTCACAGATGCGACGTCCGTGGCGGAGACGGTCGCGTTTCTTCTTTCGCCGAAGGCGTCTTCCATAACGGGGCAGTGCATTTGCGTCGATTGCGGGGCGGTGTAGATGGGGCGGGCCGGCATAACATATCTGGCGTATTCTCTGCCGGAGAGGAAACTCACCGACGCGGAATTGTCCGACCGTTTCGGAAGCGAATACATGAAGCGCATTCTCCCGGCGACCGGAATATTGGAGCGGAGGGTGGCCTCCGAAGGCGAATGCGCGTCCGACTTTGCGGCGGCGGCGGCGGAGAGGATTTTTTCCGCGGGGGTGAATCCGGAGTCTGTGGATATGGCGATTATGGCTACGCAGACTCCCGACTACATGGTGCCGACCACGGCCTGTATGCTCCAAACGCGCCTTCGCATTCCGACCGATGCCGCGGCCTTCGACATAAGCTTGGGCTGTTCTCAATTTGTGTACGCGCTTGGGACGGCCAATGCGTGGATTGGCGCGTCAATGGCAAGGCGCGTCCTGGCTATGTCGGGCGACACTCCGACGCGAATGGTAAATCCCATGGACAAATCCTCCGTTCCCATTTTCGGCGACGGCGGGGCGGCGTGCGTTGTCGAGGAAGTTTCGGACGGGGGCTTTCTCGGATTCGACTTCGGCTCCGACGGGCGCGGCTGGAAGGACTTGATAAAATTCGCCGGCGGAATGAGGCTTCCCTCAAGTTCCGAAACCGCGGTTCCAAAATGCGACGAGAGCGGCTCGGTCAGAAGTTTGGACAACCTGTTCATGGACGGGGGTAAGATTCTGCTTTTCGCAATCAGAAACGTTCCCGCGAGCGTCGGCAGGGCTCTGCGCAGCGCGGGGCTTTCGGAGCGCGACGCGGATTTGTACATATTTCACCAGGCCAGCGAAATGGTCGTCAGGAGCGTGGCCAGAAAGATGGATCTGCCGCCCGAAAAGGTCTATTACAAGCTTCACGACACCGGGAACATCGGCGGTTCCAGCGTGGCGGTTGCGCTGGCGGACGCGTTTCTTTCGGGGAGGCTCAAGCGGGGGGATACGGTTGTGCTTTCGGCGTTTGGCGCGGGGTTGTCGTGGGGGTCGTGCGTGTTGAGGCTCGGCGACGACTTCAAGGGGGCGTTTGCTCTCGCGGACTTTTCGGACAGCCCGCCGAAGCCGCAATCGCAGCGCGCCGCCGACGTTTTCTGTTCGGGCCGAAACTGTTGAGGCCGCTCTAATAATTGCCGAATTTGCGGCGCGCGCGGCATGTGCGATGTGTCGAAAATCGGCGCGCCGCAATTTGCTGGCTAATTGCGCGGCATATTAAAAAAATCTCCGCAAACTTATCGCGCGCTTTCCTGCCGCGCGCGGCGGCGTCATTTCCCATTGCGCAGCCGAGTGCAAATCCGTGCGCCCGGCAATGGGCGGGCGGACGGAACAGGCTGTGGGCGCAAATATAGCCTTATCCGTCGGATTTTTTTTCGTAAATACAGCGCCGTTTTTTTCGCACAAATAGTCCGACTAAAAATTTTTCAATCTGCGCGTTTTTACGCGCATTCCGAAAATCTTAACGCCGCACACGCCACACACGCCGTACACGCCATACACGCCATACACGTCGCGCATACCGCACGCGCCGCAACCCGCCGCGCGCGAAGGGAGGAGATTTTTTTCTTCAGCGTCCGTCGAAAAAAACTTTCGCATATCCGCTTGTACAATTGCGCGCCGCCTCCGTTAAGCGACCCCTATCCGGCGCTCAAGAGCCTTCCATTAGCTTGAAGTCGTCAACGAATACGCTCGCTGTCGGGTGCATTCCGAGGCAGAAAAACGAGACGACGATTCTTACGGAATTTTCGGGGGCCTTTGCGACAATCCTCATCTTTTTGTAGTCTCCGAAGTTGGCCGCAGGGGCGGATATGTATTTTGAATCGAGTATGCGGCCGTTTTTGTCGCAGAACAGCATTCTTGCGTAGCACAGATTTCCCGGCCTTAGCGTCGCGCGGATATGGAGTTCCAGCGCGTAGCTTGCGCCCGGCGAAGCGGGGGCGCGCTGGCTTATCCCGGCGCCGTTTATGGAGGATATCTCGAGAGCGTTGCCCGATGAAATCCCCTCTCCCTCCGCGGGGGAAAGCTTTTCTTGCGAGGCTTCGGATTTGTAGATTATCCAGCCCTCAAGCCCGTTCTCAAAGCCGGAGTTTTTCAATATGTTTTTCGATTCGGCGAGCTTTGAAAATGCGTCGAAGACGTCTTCCGGGCAGATATTGCGCGCGCTCTCGACATCGTCCGCCGACGCCCGCCCGGAGTTCAGCATGTCCTCAATCAGCACGTTCGAGTAGTCCGAATGGTCCCATATCCTCCAGATCGACAAATCTGCTTTCGGAAATTTTGTGTTGCGCTCGTAGGCGTTGAGGGCGACCTTCTTTGATATTTTGGAAATGCGAAGCGCGTCTATTTCGTCGAGGATTTTTTTCGGCTCGAGCTTTTTCGCATCGAGTTCCCATAGAGATTTTTCCCTGAAGTACGAGCGCACAAGCGCCTTTGTGACGCCGAACATCAGCGACAGCTCTCCGACGCGCGCGCGGACGATATCCGAATCCGCGGATTCTTCGGCCTCCGCGAGGGCACTTTGCATGGCCTCTAAATCGCCTTCGGAAAAAACCTCTGCCTGCGAGTCGCGCCGGTAGAGTTGGAGCCAGTTGACGGGGGCGCTTCTGCGGTCCCACGCTTTTTGCGCGATTCGGAAAAATTCCCGCACGCCTTTTGCGCTGCCTGCGTAGTACTTCAGGAAAAATTCTTCCTCCAATTCTTCGGGATCTAAACTGGCGTCCTTCAGGAGCCTGGATATTATCCATATTTTGTGGGCGTCATACGCCCAGTTCGGGAACGTTTCGCAGGCGTATATGCGCGCCCCAAGATTGTGGAAGGCCTTTATCGCGCGCGCGCAGTGGCGCGTTATGTCGCGCGGGATAAAATAGTTTCCGCCGTAGTTGTATTCGTATAGCCCGAAGAGCCCTGCGCCGCTTTCGCTCCACTTGCGCATCAGTTCCTCCCCCTTGTCGCGCATGGATTGGCTGAAATTTCCGCCGGCGTCGAGCGCAAGGTACAGCGCCGCGTTCGGCTCCACGGGAAAATCCGGCGGGTTTTCCGAATGCATGTAGGCAAGGTTCAAGACGAATCTGTCGGGAAACTTTTGAGCGGTCTTTCGCGCGACCGCGTTTGTGAATTTCCATATCGGATTGCCGTAGTCGGCGTATCCGTAATGCGTCGGTTTTCGGGTGAGTTTTTGGAAGGCCGGAGAGTTGTCGAACAGGCTTGAGTCCGCCGCGCTTATCGAAAACACCGCGGCCTCGGGATTTTCGGCGAACGCTTCCTCCGCCTTTTTTGCGACGAATTCGGGCAGGCGCGGATTGAGAAAGTCAACCTGCATTTGGGGCGAGTCTTTGTAAGTTCCCCGCCTTCCGTTGCGCATAGCCAGCCATTCGGGGTGTTTGCCGGCAACCTCCGCGTCGATTATGTTCAGCATGTTGTGGTTCGGGCCGAAGTATTGCGGCTGCTCCGCGTTGAGGATTGCGTAGTCGGCGGCGCCGTCCTGATAGAGGCCGAGAAAGCGCCCGGCGTGGGAGGGTTTGAAGATTATCGACGTTCCGGGCCTTAAGTCGGGCTCTCCCACCGCCGCGCCGAGGGGCAGGGGGGCGAGAACGTCAACGCCCAGGCATCTGCGCAAAAATTCTCCCGCCGCCGTTCCCGCGCTGAATTGCGACGGATACATTATCTCTGCGCAGGATTCGGAGAGGCGAAGCTCTATCGGCTCGCACGATTGCGCGTTTCCGCTTCCGGGCGTCAGTTTCGGGGCGGTCGTCGAGCGTTTGAAATATACGGTGTAGTCTTTCGGGAGGGCGCAGGGGTCGCTTCCTTTCCCGCTCTGGCTGACAGACGCGAATGAGACGTTCTTTGCGTGGACCGCGTACTTTGCCAATGCCCGCGCCGCGCGATCTTCAAGTTCCGACGGATTTTCCGGAAGGCGTATGTCTATGCTCATTCCCGCATGCGCGGAAATTGCGGCGGCCGCGACAAAGACCGCCGCCGCTGCGCAACGCGGCATGCTGAGAATCGACATGTCTGAAAGTATCTTGATATTTTGAGATTTCTCAAGGGTTTTATCGGAATCTCCCGCCGGTTGTGAAGGCCGGGCAAAAGGGGAGTCTTGAAGCGCCGCCAAAGTGAAAAATTTTCGCGGCGGCGATTTGCCTTGGGCGCGGCGACCCGCTTGTGGCTGACGCGCGTTTCGGAAACGTTCGCAATGATTTTAAAAGGCGGCCTTGGAAGCGGAACGCCGCGTGGTATGACTGGATATTTATGGATATTTAAAGGTTAAAGAAGACGCGGCGGGTTGGGGCCGGATTTTAATTTGGACAAATTTTTTTTCGTTCGCATTGCAAGTTGAAATGTTATTTGGAACGCTTTTTAGGCTGCTGAAAAATCCGCCGGGCAGCCGCGCGGCGCGGACGCAGTAGCCAAAAATTTTTCTGCGCGCACTCGCAAGATGGGATTAGAAGCGCAAGGCAAAGCCGGATTTTTTTTCGAGCTGCGCGGTTTTTTTGCGAATCGCAATTTCATTGCGCCGTTCCGCGGAAAATCTCCGAAAACGGAAGTCTCTTTCGGCCTTTGCCAAATATTCTTGTATAATTAAATTTCGCGGCGCGGCAATTTTATAATTTATCAATCCGTCCGCCCCCTTTCAAAAATTCTTTCGGCGCGATTTGTTTTTAAGTGTGCGCCACCGTCCGACGTTGGGGGAAGGAAAAATTTTTCCTTTGTTGCCCGCAAGATTTGCGCGCGCGATTTTTCCACCGCCAATCTTGCGGCGTCGGCTTGCGCAATCGGCGTCTATTGCCGCGCGAAAGCCGCGCAATCGCATGCGGGCAAGCGGCATTTCGGCGACGGCGTTGCCGGTACCCGCGCCGCATTTTTTTTGCGTTTCCAATGCTCCTTTGGGCGCGCGCAAGTTGCAGCTTACGGAGCTTTGCGGGACTTGACGGATTTTCCCACGCTCATTCCCATCGCCTTTGCGACGCCTTCTCCGTAGGCGGGATCCGCGCGGTAGCAGTTGTCGATGTGGCGCTGTTTTATAAATGCGGGGGCGTCGCCCATGGCGCGCGCGGTGTTGGCGAACAGCCTCTCTTTCTGGCCGTCGTCCATGGCGCGGAAGCGGTTGCCCGGCTGGGTGTAGTAGTCGGAGTCGTCCTCGCGGAAATTCCACGTGTCGCCGTCGCCGTCAACAGGAGTGGCAGGCTCCTTGTATTGGGGCTGTTCGCTCCACGCTCCATAACTGTTGGGTTCGTAGCTTGTCTTGCCGCCGTAGTTGTCGTCGATGCGCATTTGCCCGTCGCGCGAATAGCCGGTGACGGGGCATCTGGGGCGGTTTACGGGAATCTGCCAATGGTTTACGCCCAAGCGGTAGCGCTGCGCGTCGCCGTATCCGAACAGTCGCGCCTGAAGCATCTTGTCGGGCGAAAATCCTATTCCGGGAACGACGTTGGCGGGATTGAAGGCCGCCTGCTCGACCTCGGCGAAGAAATTTTCGGGATTGCGGTTTAGCTCCATCATTCCGACTTCGATTAGCGGAAAGTCTTTAGTGTACCATTCCTTTGTCAGGTCGAACGGATTGTACGGCATTTTTTTTGCCTGTTCCTGCGTCATGACCTGTATGCAGAGCTTCCATTTTGGGAAGTCGCCCTTTTCGATGTGCTCGTAGAGGTCGCGCTGGTTGCTCTCGCGATCCTTTGCGATGACGGCCTCCGCCTCCGCGTCGGTGAGGTACTTTATCGGCTGCTGGCACACCCAGTGGAATTTGACCCATACGCGTTTGTTGTCCTTGTCTATGAGGCTGAAGGTGTGGCTGCCGAATCCGTGCATGTTGCGAAACGATGCGGGAATGCCGTCGTCGCTCATGGTGATGGTTATTTGGTGGAGCGCTTCGGGAAGGCTTGTCCAGAAGTCCCAGTTGTTTCGCGCACTGCGCATTCCGGTGCGCGGATCGCGCTTTATGGCGTGGTTGAGGTCGGGAAATTTTTTGCCGTCGCGCAGGAAGAATACGGGGGTGTTGTTGCCGACCAAATCCCAGTTTCCCTCCTCGGTGTAAAAGTTTACGGCGAAGCCGCGTATGTCGCGCTCGGCGTCGGCGGCCCCGCGTTCGCCGGCCACGGTGGAGAAGCGGACGAATACCGGGGTCCGCTTGCCTATCTTGGAAAAGAGCTTGGCCTTGGTATATTTGGTGATGTCGTTTGTGACGGTAAAATCTCCGAACGCCCCGGAGCCTTTGGCGTGCATTCTGCGCTCCGGTATGACCTCGCGGTTGAAGTTGGCCAGCTTTTCCAAAAGCCACACGTCCTCGATGAGTATTGGCCCGCGCGGGCCGGCCGTGCGGGAGTTTTGATTGTCGGCCACGGGGATTCCGGCGTTTGTCGTAAGCGCGTCCTTTTTGACTTTAGGAAGCGCGTTTGTGTCGGCTGTATGCGGCGGATTGGCGGAACGCGTCGCAGCGCCCTTCGTTTTTTTATTTTTGCTGTCTCTCATGTCGGAATGCGTATGGTTGATTTTTGGCCTCTTTAGGCGTTTTAAATTGCAGTGTTTTGCTTTCGCAAATCCGTTTTACTTTCAGGCGACATTTGATTTGCCAGCTTCGGTTTTTCCGGAACAAACTGTCATTTAACTATATTAAGAAACGCAAATTGAAGTAATTGTTCCTAAAAAATATCTTGGATTCTTTTTTTGTTTGCGGATTTTTTTAACGTCTCCGGCTTTGCGGCAAGGAGTTGCGGCAGGGAGTTGCGCCGGTGAAAATCCGAAGGAATGCGCTTTTCGCATTTTGCGCGGATTTGGCGGGAGTTTTTTTTGGCCAATCCGCTCAGGTATCGCTCAAGTATTGCTCGGGCATCGCTTGGGCGCAAGCGCGGGTTGCGCGCTGCGGCTTTGCGGGATTCGTCCGGCTCTTGTGGGGTTGGAGGCTCTTGTTTGGTACTGCCGGCGGAATTTCCGCGCATTTCGCGCGCGCCGCAACGGGCACAGCAATTCGGGCGCGGCTTTTAATGCGGCGTCTGCGCGTTTGCCTCCGCGCTTTGGCGGCGATAGATTAAAGCCCGCTTTGGGTGTTGTGCGCGAGCCGCCGCTTGTTTTTGAGAGGCTGGTGAACCTTTACTATTTTTTTTGAAGCCCGGGCTTGTGCGAGAGAATTTCCTTCGCCAAATCGTCCGACGAAAAATATTTTTCAAACAGCTCCATATTCCATGCGGAAACTTGCGGAACGTTCGGGAATTTTTCGTCCACGTGTATGTTTCCGTTGAGGAAGAAGTGTCCGCGAACGGGCATTGAACTTCTGAAAAGGCGGTTTGAGATAAGTTCATTTACGCGCGGCGACATGTCGTAAACCTTGTCGACGTAGGGATATTTTTTAAGATACGCGTTCAAGTCGATGTCCTTGGCCTGATTTTCCCGCGCGGCCTTCCAGTACTCCTCCCACCTTTTGTCGTTCCACCAAACCTGCGACGATACGACCGGGCAATCCACAAAAAAATTCTGTTTGGCAATGTTTCCGCGGCCCGCGTGAAAATAGACCGATGAAAACGGATTGCCGTCTCCTGGCGTGCCCACGCGGCAGAATATGTTTTTTTCTATAATGTGGTTTGAGGAACCATCGTCTATGTAGACTCCGCACATCATGGTGCTTTTGTCCTTCGCGAAAATTTCCGAGAAGAAATTGTAGCGGATTATGTTTCCGCAGTCGTTCGGGCGCCGCCCGGAATAGACCACGCCGCTGTCGTAAAATTCGAGATTGCACCGCTCGAACAGGTTTTTCTCTATGATGTTTTCGCTGCCGGAATAGAGGATTGCTATGAACGGAGTGTCGAAGAAGTGGCAGTGCTCGATTTTCGCCCCGCACGTCTGCTGGAGTATCTGGACGGCGCGCATGTTTACGCGCGAATTTCCGCCGAATACGCAGTTGGAGACGAGGTGTCCGCTTCTTCTGAGCGCGCGGTTGTCGCCGCCTCTCAGGAATATGGCGTCGTCGCCTATTTCGAAAAATTTGCAGCGCACGATTCTGTTTCTTGCGGAGTATATGTCCGAGGCCCGCTCGGTCTTGGGGTCGAAGGAGGGCTTGATTTGCTTCGCGAATGCGAACGGATACGGCTCTCCGGTGGAAACCCCGCAGGCGCCTATGTTGCGGAACTCGCAGTCCGCCACGGCCGAATCCTTGCAGGAGTTCAGCCACAGGGCGGTGCCGCATGTGGCGGAGAAATTTATGTTGCGCACGCGAACCCAGTCGGCCCCGTTCAGGGTGAGCATTGGGCTTCTTAGGGTGGAGAAATCGAAATAGTCGCCCTTTGCGGGAGGTTTGTCTAAAATGACGTAGAAGATTCCCGCGTCCTGGTCTATGAAGTATTCGCCGGGAGCGTCGAGCTCTTCGAGCAAATTTGACACGTAATAGCGGTTGACGGCCAGCATCTTTCTTTCCCAGCGCAGGCCGTACGGCAGGGGCGTGTGAACGATGAAAGTCTTGTTTTTCGCGTCGACGTCCGCGCGCACTCTGTGCCACGCCCAGCCGGCGTTTAATATTCCGCATATGAGCATGGATTTGGCTTCAGTCCAGCGGGCGGGGCGGTCGTCGCTCCACTTGAAGCTTCCGCCGCGCTTGGGCTCCTGCCCCGGCTCTCCTCGCGCAATTTTAAAGCGCTCCGAACCCTTGTCCACGACTTTCCCAAGCGCAATCGTGCCCGCGTTCGGGTATCGCGCAACCGTCAGTTTTCCGCCGGAGAAAAACGCCTCCGTCTGCGCGGTGGCTTTCGGAAAGCCGAACCCCATTTCAAACAGCGGCGCGAATTTTTTTACGCCGGCTTTCTTCAGGTCTATGGAGTAGAGCTTTCCCGTTCGCTCGGGCGGAAGTTTTGCCAGGACGTTCGCATCGGAAACCTCCTTGAGTTCCGAGGCCGGCACGCGCACTCCGCCGATGAAATTCACCTCGCCCCTTCCGACTATCTCCACGGGAAATTCCCTCGTGCCGGACGCGGAGCGCTCGACGACCGCGCCCTCGCTGAAAAAATAGTTTCCCTGCCTGATTATTATTTCGGCTTTCTCTCCGATTTTTTTCGTTCCGCCCAGCTCTGACAGCTTGTCGAATGCGGCCTGCGGCGACGGGAACGGCCTTTCAGCGGAGCCGTCCGCGCCTTCCGCGCGGGCGCCTGAATCCACATGCAGTTGCAGCGCCGCCGCAGTGGAGGCCGCGCAGAATATTGCCAGAGCGATTGAAAGCGATGTTTTCATGGCGGATGGGATTGATTTTTTTGTGTGGAAATTTTTTGAGAAATTTTTTCCATGCTACATGAGAACGCGGCGCCAGTCAACAATTCTTGCTCGCCTTGCAAAACATATTGCCTTCATTTGCCTGTGGAATTGAATTGATTTTTCGGCTTGCGTACTTGCGTGATTTGCATGACTTGCGCGTCAGGCATGGTTTGCACGCTTTGTGCGACTCTTGCGCCTTGCGCGGCTCGCTGTGTGGCAAATGTGGACGGAAATATTCCGCAGATGCGATGCCGCCTATTTCACTGCGGGCTTACGGCCTGCCGGCGAGGTTTCGAGAATTTGCGTTGCGGGTTTGTTTCAAGTGCGCCGCAGGCGTCGTTTGCCAAGCGCTAAGCCGCCGAAATATTTGCCGCAGGAATTTCACTTCGCAAACTTTCCGTATTGCATCGGCAAATTTCGCCTTTGGGCAAGGGTGGAAATTGCGCCGGCGGACGAATTGTTCCGGCCGGCCGCGCGCAAACATCGACTGCGCGAAAACGAATGATCGGATTGCAACCGCCCGCGCGCGTCGCGTCGCGCTTCCGTGATTTTACAGGGCGGCGGAGCGTTTTATAGGGCGAACAAACGCGGCCTTTTTCGCGGATTTGCAAAGGCCGCATTGTGGACGGAGCGAAAGAGTTTACCGCGCCGGCGGAGCGGTTTTTGCGAACGGCGCGTTAGCGCTAATAGCGCAGGATATACGCGCCGGTCAGGACGGATTTGATTTCCCTTTCCGTCATCCAGACGGGATTGTTTCTCGCCACTCCGATGATGAGATATTCGTTCGTTGCAGGGTTGAATCCTATGCACAGCGCGTCGGAGACCATTCGCCCCTTGCGCAGTTTTTTCAGCTCCTGCTTCCTGAGTTCCTTCTGCCATTCCTCGGCGGATTTGAAAGTTTTGCGCTCTTTGTATCTGTCGGTGAGTTCGCGGTCGTAGAAGGCTCCCGTCGCCAGCCAGCAGAACACCGGGACGCCGTCCTCTAATTTTTGGCGCACGTTCACCGCGCTGAAGTTGGTTTTCGACAGCCCCATCGACTTGTTCGCCAAATATTTGTTCATGCCGTTCATAAGGCCCCTTATCGGCAGGCCCCCGGAGGCGTTCTTGTCGGCCCCCGAATATTTTGCCATAAGTTTGTTGAGGCGCACGTAGTCTATATCGGAATCGACGTACGCCAGCAGCATCGCCATAAGCTGGGTGAGCGCCTGCGATTTGCTCTGTATTTCCTTCAAATCCACCTCCGGAAATTTCACTATGGCTAAGTCTCCGAAGTCGTTTTTTTCGATGCGCGTTTTGAAGATTTCGCGCAGGTCGGCTTTGGAAACTTTTTCCTTTTCCTTTGAGTCGGAGTCGTCAGCATGGCAGATGCAAAAAGCTCCGGAAAAAAGCGCAAGCGAGAGCGCGAGAGAAATAAATTTTTTACAGTTCATATGGCAACTTTCTTTCAAACGAAAGAAAATACGTTTGCGGCTGCGCCGTCAAGGCATTTTTAGCTGACGCGTCTGTATGCGCGAATAAATCTTCGGTTTCGCCGCCGCGGGCAGAGGGAGTTTGTCTGCGGACGAAGGGAGTTTATTCGCGTGTGGAAGGGTTTGCTTGCGGGGAGGGGAGGAAGGAATTTGCCTGCATGCGGAACGGCTTGCATGTTTGCCTGCCTATAGAACAGTTTGCATGCGGAACGAAACAATTTGCCCGCATTCGGAACGGATTTGTCCGCGTGCGGAAGAGTTTGTTTACGTGTGGAAGGAGTCTGGTTGCGGACAAAAAGATTTGCCTGCGTGCGGAACGCGGATTCTTTCGCGGCGGCCGCGGGCCCTTCAGCGGGAGGGCGCAAATGCCGACGATATTTCTTCGATTCTCGCGCCGAGAACTTTTTTTGAAATTTTGTCGAGCTGTTCCGCGTCGCCGCGCAGGTGGACTGTCAGCTGCGAATATTCAAAGCTTTCCCGCGGCTTTAGGGGCAGGGCGGGGGAAGTCGTTTCAAGCTCGAAGAACCGCCCCATTTGCGCGCCGTTTACGGGGCCGTCGTTGTAGGCGTTTACGGCGTCGCCCTCAAATGGATTCCTCTGGATTTCCCAGCGGTTGTTGACGTATTTTGCCCCGGCGCCTGCGGGCGTGAGCGCGATGACGAGAGTGAGGGTCTTGGTTGCGGAGTCGTAAGCGGCGGCCATGCCCGTTGAGCATTCGGGAGGGACGCCGATTTTGCCCCTGCTTCTGCCGTCGGCGCGCATTAAGAGCAGCCCGCTGCGAATCTTCAGGCGGTCGGGCGGAATTTTTCCAAAGTAGTCGTCCGTTATA
>CALXMX010000144.1 GCA_944389575.1 uncultured Opitutales bacterium | reverse complement strand
CCTGCATGTGGAGCGGAAGGGGATAATATATCTCGCAGCCGATGTCCGCGGCCCTGAGCCGAGCCAGCACTTCGTCCCTATTCGGCACGGAAATTACGTACTGGTTGTAGATGGAGTAATTCTCCGGGCGAATTACCGGCGTTTTGATTTCGTCGATTTTTGCGAAGGCCTCGTCGTAAACGGCGGCGTTTGCGCGGCGCATGCGCCCCCACTCGTCGAGGCGCGAAAGCTTTACGAGAAGTCCGGCAGCCTGTATGGCGTCCAACCTGAAGTTCCCGCCGACGCGCTTGTGAAAGTACTTGGGCTCCATGCCGTGATTGCGCATTTCGCGCACCCTCTGGGCAAAATCCGCCGAATTAGTGAGCACCATTCCGCCGTCGCCCAAACCGCCGAGATTTTTAGACGGGAAGAAACTCAAGCAGGCGCAATCCCCAAAGTTGCCCGCGCGCGCGCCATTCTGCCGGGCGCCGATAGACTGCGCGGCGTCCTCAATCACAAACAGCCCCGCGGGCTTTGCGAAATCCAAAATGGGCTTCATGTCCGCGCACTGCCCGTACAAATGGACCGGAATTATGGCGCGGGTGAGCGCAGTGAGCTTCGACTTCGCCGACTCCGGATCGATATTGTAGGTGTCGGCGTCGATGTCCGCAAACACCGGCCTCGCCCCGGCGCGCCAAACGGAGCCGGCCGTGGCAAAAAACGTGTAAGCCGGAACTATCACCTCGGGAGCCGGGCCCTCGTCGAGGGGCGAGCGGCACACTCCCGCGGACATCAGCGACACAAGCAGGGCGTCGGTCCCGCTGGACACCCCGATCGCGTGGGACGTTCCCGAATAGGCCGCAACGGCCTCCTCAAACTTGGAAACGCAGGCCCCCCCTATGAAGTACTGGCTTTCCAAAACTTCGGAGACAGCCTTCAAAGTTTCTTCCCTAAGCCCGGCGTACTGGGCCTTTAAATCGAGTAGTGGCACCTTCATATGTTTGAAATACAAATCATATGAAACTCCACAAAACGCGAGAACTTTCAAGCATTTTATGCGCAGCGCAAAAGCCGCGCGCAGGAGGGGTAAAAACATGCCGCGCTGGCGGAAAAATTAAAAAACCTGCGAAAATTGTCTTGCAGTTTCGGAGGGAAAAATTAGTTTGGCTCCATAACCCTATAAATTAGCCAACCCGGTTTTTTAATGATAATTGAGAGGAAAAAATATGAAGAAAAAAACATCGAAACTTCCAGCAAAAAAAACGGGGTCGGCAAAGCCTTCCAAAGCGCCCGCAAAAGCGGTTAAAGCCGCTCCGAAGCCGGCGAAAACCGCCGCGAAGGCCGCCGCGCAAACCGCACAGGTTAAAAAGAGCGCGCCAAAACCCGAGGCCAAATGCCAAAAGCCAAAGGGGGAGAAAGCCGGCGAATGCAAGTGCGGAAATCCCAACTGCAAATGCAAATCCGGCAATCCCGGCAGCTGCGAGTGCTTTGAGAAGCTCCTGAACGAGATATTCATGAACCTCGACGCCGCGGAACTGCTCAAAGACTATCTCTTTACCGAGCTTCTCAGGCGCGGATACAAAGAGGCGCAGGCCAGCGCAATGGCCAATAAAATCTCCGTCGACGTAAATATTGAAGGCGATATTTCCATAATAGAGGATTGACCGCGCTCTGCCGGCAATCCGCAAAATTTCGGGCGTCCAAGCGTGGGCGCCTGTTTTTTTGCGCTACCATAAAATGTGCGGAAAGCGCGCCCCCAAAGAATAATTTGAAAAACAAATGAAAAAATATCCGCAAGAGAAACAGCCGCGGATATTCGCATTCAAAGGAATCTTAAAGTTAAAGGGAATTGGCGCAAATCGGAATTTCCGGCTCGGCTTTGGAAATATTTTTGCCGCTTCCGAAATGGGATTTTTCAGGTTTCTTTAGGCGGCGGAAGAAAGCGCGCCGCGCTACCGCGCATGCGGCAAAAACAGGCACAGTAAAACGCGCGCGGAGCTGACGCGCCGAGCGCGCAAGCCAAGCCGCTCACGCGGGCGCGCCTTTTTGCGGCCGAGCCTTTTGCCCGGTTATGAGCGCGCCCTTTTTCAGCAGGGCGTCTGCGGCGGCGTTTGCGGCGGACACGCGCGAACGCGCCAATTCGGGCTTCTTCAAAATATCCGACAGCGCGGAAATGATTTTGGTGCTGTCCGTATTCTCTATCTCAAACACCCACTGCGTCAGAGGGAGGTCGTAGTACATCTGCCCCTTGATTGTGTCCTCCGGCTGGCGAAGGTACGCCGCGGGAGTTCCCTGGCGAAGCGCCAATATGGGCGAATGGCACTCAAAGCTAAAAAGCGCCGCCGCACGCGCGTAAACGGAGGCGGCCTCGTCCGGCATCCAATATCCGCGCACTACGAGCCTGTCGGCAAACTTGGATTTCAGCGGCTCGTAAAGGGCGGTTTTGCACAGCTCCTGCTGGTACGTCATCTCCGGGCACAGCAGGGCGTTGAGATCCGTATTGCGGCACAGCCACTCTATGGCGTCGCGCATTTTCGCGCTGTCCACGGGCTCGCAACGCGCATTGACGGCCTCGCGCCTGGATATTTCCTCGGGAGAATACCTTTTCTTGTTGGCCTTCCAATACGGCGTATAGCGCAGGCGCGGAATGAAACAGACGAACTTTCCGGGTGCCAAAACGTTCTTATGGCTCTCGAAAAAGGCGTCCGCCTTTGCGTCGTCGCGCACGTCGAATGCGAAGGTGGCGTCCGGAACGAACGCGCACACGGGGCGGTCTATTCCGGCCTCCTTGAGGTTTTCGAGCGACGCGGTTTCGCGCGTAAAGACAAACGCAGCGTTTTGCAGAATATCCTTGAGCGGCTCGTCGATTTTATCGATGGTGACGCCGAAAATTCCGTAGGGCTTGGGGCATATTTTCCTCCATGCGGATATGTGGCGCCTGGCCACGACGGACGGCCCGGAGGCGTGCACGAGAATGTCGCACTTTTTAGCAGCCTCTGCAAGGCGGCCGTCTGTGGGAGACAGATCCCTCTTAAGCGCGGTCGTTATAATTTCCACGTCGGGGAAATGGCGCGATATCATCGCTTCGACCTCCGCGTCGGGCTTGACTTTCCACAGCGTCAGCTTCGCCTCGGGCAGAAATTTTTTAAACGTCTGAATCAGGCCTATCGTATGCGCGATGTCCCCGATGTTCACGCTCTGCCAGCCGGACACCATGAGAAT
>CALXMX010000143.1 GCA_944389575.1 uncultured Opitutales bacterium | reverse complement strand
CAACCTTTGGCAACAACTCCTCCACTGTCGGCGGAACTTTCGTATTCACAAATCTTGAAGTCTCCGACGGCGGCGGCACAATACGCGTCAGATTGGACTACAATGAAGACACTACCGGCCTCGTCTGCGACACTCTAACCTTCAACGGAAGCGCGACAGGCTCGGGCACAGTGCTCATAGATTTGAGCGCCATAGGCAGCAATGCCGACGACTACATCGACTTCATGATAGCAAACGATATCGAACTTAAAATCATATCGTGGGAGTCCGCCGCGGACGCGAACATAACCTTTGCCGCCACCGACGGCTACAAAGTATATAACTACAATGGCGAGGACTACATATTTACAGCTAAGAATCTGGCCGACGGACTGTACGTTTCATATGTTGTAGTGCCGGAGCCCGCGCAGTGGGCGGCGATGCTCGGCTTTGCGGCGATTGCGTTTGCCGTCTACAAGAGAAGGCGCAAATAGGCGGCAGGAAAGCGAAAGAATTTTTAGGGGATAATATATAATTCGAGGCCGTCCAATCCGGACGGCCTTTTTTATGCCCGCATTTGGCTAAGCCTACGGTTAACTAACGGCTGAGTAGCGGCCGAGTGGTAAACTGCCGACGGCAAAAAAAAACGCGTTCTATTTTATCAGATCGCAACAAACTATTATCCGCATTTTTCGCCGCGCGGCTTAAAAAAAATTCACACACAATTTCCACGGCGCGCAATTTCTAATTAAAAAACTTTTCGGCCACAATTTCCGCCGAGTCAGCCACAGTTTCCGCCGGGCGCAATGGCGGCGTTTTTTAATTTTGCGCGCAATTAATCCAATGCCTCGTTTAGGCTCGCGAAACATTCCGACACGCGCCGAATATAGAAGTAGAAGGCTCCTCGGCAATCGGTAAATGAAAATTCGGCTCCGGAAGGCGCAAGGGCGCGTACCCGCACCCGTTCGCGCGCAAAACGCATTCAGCGCCGCGCGCGTGCCATACCCTCAGACATGGGCCGCACATGGAAGTTTAAAACCGGTGGAATACTTAAAATCGGCGGAATATTCGGAAACGTCAACACCCGCCAAAATATCGGCCCGGAAGCCCTGCGGCGCGCCAATGCGAATTCCGCGCAACCCTACCCATGTAAACGTTCGACAGCCCCGCCTCGCGGCGCGGCGATTAACCCGAGCCAATCCCCAGCCCAAAACCCGCTTTTGATTTGCACAATAACCGAATAGATATTAATTGCTTATAAGACGCGCTCCCAAATTCTTCACCACGCAAACCTTTTTTATTTTGACAACTTTTGGGGCTGCTTTAAAGTGTAAATATTTATTTACTCTCCATATGTCTTGGGAAAGATTCAAAAAATACTATATCGAGCTTGAAAAGCTCGGTTTCGCAATGGACGTAAGCAAAGTCGATTTCGACGACGCTTTTCTGGCATCGATGGACGCCCCGATGAAAGAGGCGTTCGCCGCAATGAAGGCTCTGGAAGGAGGGGCGACGGCAAATCCCGACGAGGGCCGAATGGTAGGGCACTACTGGCTCCGTACGCCGGAGCTTGCGCCGACTCCGCAGATAAGGGGCGAAATCGAGGCGACCGTCGCAAAAATCAAAGACTTTGCCGAAAAAGTCCACAGCGGCGAAATAAGCGGAGCGGACGGAAAATTTGAAAATATTTTGTGCATAGGAATAGGGGGGTCGGCGCTCGGCCCGCAGTTTGTCAGCGAGGCTCTCGGCTCCCCCCGCTCCGACAAAATGAAGGTATTTTTTCTCGATAATACCGACCCGGACGGCTACGACATAGTGTTCGACAAATTAGAGGGCAAGCTCGGCAGGACGCTGGCTGTAATCGCCTCGAAGTCCGGGGGCACTCCGGAGCCGCGCAACGCCATGGTTGAAGCGATTGCCAAATGGGAGGCCGCAGGGTTGGACTTTGCAAAACACGCGGTCGTCACGACGGGCGAAAACAGCAAGCTTTACAACTTCGCAAAGCAAAGGGGCTTTCTGGAATTTTTCCCGATGTGGGACTGGGTCGGCGGCAGGACGAGCGAATTTGCGGCGGTGGGGCTCTTGCCGGCGGCGCTTCAGGGAATAGACATAGGCGAAATGCTCGGCGGGGCGGCGGATATGGACGCTGCCACGCGCGTCGAAGAAGCGCAAAAAAATCCCGCGGCGATGCTCGCGCTAATGTGGTGGAAGTGCACCGGGGGCAAGGGGCTTAAAGACATGGTGATTCTCCCCTATAAAGACAGGCTCCTGCTCTTTTCGCGCTACCTGCAGCAGCTGATAATGGAATCGCTCGGCAAGGAGTTCAACCTGAAGGGCGAAAAGGTCGAACAGGGGATATCCGTATTCGGCAACAAGGGCTCAACCGACCAGCACGCCTACGTGCAGCAGCTTCGCGACGGCATAAACAATTTTTTCGTCACCTTCATAGAGGTATTGAAAGACAGATGCGGCGCAAGCCCGGAGGTCTCCGCGGGGGAAACCAGCGGCGACTATCTCCAGGCGTTCATGCTCGGAACGCGCAGGGCTCTCGCCGAAAAGGGGCGCGAAAGCATAACCATAACGGTTGCGGACTGCTCGCCGCGCTCAATCGGAATGCTGATAGCCCTCTACGACCGCGCGGTGGGCTTTTACGCGTCGCTGGCGGGCATCAACGCGTACCACCAGCCGGGGGTCGAGGCTGGAAAGAAGGCGGCAAGCTCCATACTCGCAATAAAGGCGGAAATCGTCGCCGCGCTCGAGTCCGCGAAGCGCGCGATGTCCGTAGATGAAATTGCGAAAGAAATAAAGCTTGAAAACGACAAAGAAACTGTATTTAAATTGCTCTTGCATCTCATATCAAACGTGCAATCTTCCGTTTCACGCCACTCGGGAAGCGGTTTTGAGGCGAAATTTATAAAAGGAAACTAATCAAAACATGAAAACACTATCTATCGCACTTAGAGTAGTCGCCTTGCTGGCGGCGGCATTCTGCATATTCACATGGTGGGACACCAGACAGAAAATCTCCTACGCCGTTGACAAGATGTCGGGCGTAGAGGGGGAATCCCTGCAGGATAAGGCCGACAAAATCCCCGCGCTGATAAGCCAGAGCGAGGAGCGCCAACGCAGGAATGACGCCCTGAGCCAAAGCCTCAAAAATCTGGAATCAAAAATGGCCGCCGTAAATTCGGAGCTCGAGGGAGAGCGCGCCAAGAACTTGAAGTCCAGCGCGGAGCTTTCCAAGCAGGCGTCGGAAATACGCTCGCTCAACCAGACGGTCGCGGCCAACAAGAAGTCGCTGGCCGAGCGCGATAAGACTATTGAGAGCCTGAAGGCGGAAGTCCTCAAGACTAAGTCCATGGTCACGCAAGATACGGAGGTCGATTCGCTGAAGGAGAAAATCGCCGCTTTGGAAACTCAGCTTGAGGCCAAGCAGAGGCAATTCTTAGAGGCCGACAAAAAGGCGAAGATTCTCGACATGTCGGAAATAGTGGAAGTCATAGAGACCAACGCGGAGGGCCAGAAAATCCGCAAGAAGATCGTCAAGGTTCCCTACATTCCGCAGGGCGACATTGCGACGGTTCTTTCCGTTGACCAAGACAACCAACTGGTCGAAATCAACCGCGGGCACAAGAACGGCGTTAAGCTCGACCAGGTGATACTTCTGCGCCGCGACGGCGAGGACGTTTCCGAAATTAAGATTTCCGAAGTTTTCGCCGACAAATCCGTGGGAATGATAAACCGCTTTGTCGCCATACCGGAGACTATCGAAAAGGGCGATTCGCTTGAAATGTGCAATCCCGCAATCGAGGAGCTCCAAAAGAAGGCCAATGAGGCCGCTCCCGCAAACGGGGATTCCGCTCCGCAATCCGACGAAGCCTCCGCGCCTTCGGCTCCTTCCGCGCCTCAGGCGCCTGCGGACAATGCGGCTGCGCCGCAAGCGGCCTAACGGCTCCGAAAGCGCCGCAAAATTTTGGGCGCACATAGCAAATTCCAAAACTAATATTCAAAAGCGTTCCATTGAAAAAATGGAACGCTTTTTATTAAAGGACACGCGCGCCGCAAAATTCCAACAAGCAGGCCGGCGAAAATTTTTTATTCGATATATTTTCATTTGATATTTTTCCCATTCCATTCTCTCGCGAAATAGTTTTCCTCCATTCGGCCAAACTGCGAAATATGGAATTTCTCGCAAATATGAAATTTCACGCGGGAAGAATCCCGCGTTGCGCGGATTGCGGCAAACAGCATAGAAAGCGGAGAATGCAACGTAATTGCGAAAGCGCGAAAACGCGCATGCAGCGAAACTCGCAAGGCATATTAAGCCGCGGCGGCATTCGGAATTTTAACCTGCAAAATCCGCAGCGAGGAGGAATTTAAATATGCGGGAGCCGGCCGGCGCAAGCGGCTATTCGGACTGCCCGCTTCCGCCGAATACCCGGGCCGTGGCGTTCAAGTAGCCGTAGCCGTAAAAGCTGTCAGGCTCCAAGTATTCGCCTTCCGTCCATTCGTTCCATGCGTTTATAAATATAAGCTTGGGGCTGCCCGCGGGAATGTTTTTGTCGGCCCACGCTTTTGCCATACGCAGGGTTTTCTCATATTCCTCCGGGGATTTTCCCTCGCAGATTTCCGTAAATTCGTCCTGGGGATAACGCGGATTATTATCCCACCCCGTGGAAACTATCGGAAAAAATACGCCGAAGTCATTTTTGTACTTTTCCCATTGGGGCATATTTCTGTCTCTCCAAGCGGCGTATCCTCCCTTTTTTGAGCCGATCCAGTTATAGCAGCTCATAGAATTGAAACCGTAATATTCGGCCACTTCTTTTAGAGAAGCCCGCTCTTTGCCGGGCACGGGAACGCCGCCGGGAACGTTCATCGACATGAAATGCAACCCCGCAAATCCCGCTTTCTTGCATTCGGAATCGAGAAAATCGAGAGCGGCCTTCGCCCTTTCCGGGCCGCCCGCGCCGCGCACGAAGTTGCGCATCTGGAAGACGGCCAGCACGGGCTTGTTGCCGATTTTATAGTAGTTCGGTTTCTTAAAGTATTCCATGAATCGCGGCGCCAGCACCTTTGTGAACTCGTCGTAAGAAACGTCCGCGCTCCAATTGACTTTCTTCTTTTCCGGGCCGCCTATTTTATTGTTCCAAAGGTTGTTTACATCGTGGTTTGCCCACATTAAAAAGAATTTCATGCGCTCGTTGTTGGGGGCTTTTAGGAAGCCGTCGTTCAGCGCGCCCTCAAGAAACGGCCGGTTTCGATACCAGTACCAGTCGTACATAAACACGTTGATTCCCGCGGCGAGCGCGGCGTCGATTTTACGCGCCACGGCTACCGGATCGGCTTCGTTTTCATAACCCCACAAGGGGACTATGGGCTGCCTGTGGCCCTCGAACTTCGGCTTAGCCTCATACACATTCTGCCATTCGCCCGTGCCGTGGGGAAAAATGCCGAGCTCTTTCCAACGCGGTTCCGGGTGGTAGGCCGGCCAGACTATCGCGGCTACGTCGTATCCGGATTTTGCGGCGG
Source organism: uncultured Opitutales bacterium (assembly GCA_944389575.1). Taxonomy (GTDB): domain Bacteria; phylum Verrucomicrobiota; class Verrucomicrobiia; order Opitutales; family Intestinicryptomonadaceae; genus Merdousia. Next base: position 8,673 of record CALXMX010000143.1, on the reverse strand, counting down.
AAGAGGATGCGGAATTTTCCGCTTGCGGCGCACCGCAAGAATTGGAAGACCCCGGTTGCGACGCGCATGCGGCAAAAAGCGCAAAAATCACGCAAAGCGGCAACAAACCGCAAAATTTTATCGCATATTGAATGAAACCGAACTGCCTTGTTTTCATAGGTATAAAATATCTTTGGAACTTCGCGCATTCAAGTTAAATTTTAGATCTGCATACGCGTTGTAATAACGACTACCCTCAACGCCACCCCACTTTGAGGAGACATTGCGCAAAAAACGATTTTGCCGCCATTACTTCCGCCACCGCTTCCGCCATTGTATCGCTATTACTTACACCGCTGCCGCGCCGCCTTCCGCGCCGCATCGACAAAAGGGAAACGCAGACCGCCAATGCGCAATCACAACGCGACTTATCACAATGCAATTTCGCCGATAGGCTGTTTTCCGGCTTCCCCAACAGCAAAACGCCTCAGACGCTCCGCCCGGCAAAACTTCCCCTCCCCTTGAAAGCCCCTCCGAACGCGCCAATTATTATGGAGTATTATGGAGAATAAATAATGGAGATTGGAGAAAAAACCCAAAAAAATTTTGTCCAAATAAAAAAATTCTTATACTTGCAATTTATTCGACTTATCGTACAGTTAAACGGCAGAATAACTGAAAGGAGAAAAGTCATGAAAAGATGCATTGCAATATTTTCCGCCGCCTTTTTGATATGTGCGTGTTCAAAACAGTCCGGCGATACCCCTAACTCCGCCGAATCCGCCGCAAAAGCGGCGCCGGCCGCCCAATCTGCCGCCCCCAAGGCTCCCGCCGCGCAGCCTGTCCAGAAAAAGGCGGAAGCCGAAAAGCCCGCGGCTGCCGCTCCCGCAAAAACGGCGGCCGCGCCGGCGGCGGCTCCCAACGCGGCGCTTCTCGAGCTGGAAAAGAGTTACAAGAAGGTTCCGGGCAAAAAGATGGGCGTTCTCGCAGTCGCAGTCGAGGAGCAGAATATAATACTGAGCCTGGGCTCTAACGACGGCTTTAAGGAAGAACAGAAAATCCTGCTCTACAAAGACGGAAAGCCCGCCGCCGAAGTGACGGTTGTCGAGCTCTACCCCGAACAAATCAACGCCGGATTTTCCGAGGGCAGCGATCCAAAGCAGTTCCACTCCGGCGACAGCCTCGACTTCGGAATTTTAAAACAAGATTCACTCCAATAGTCACTCTCGGTCTGCTGCATGAAAAAGTTTCTCGTATTGATTTTGATGTCATCGCTGGCGTTTCTTGCGGCGTGTTCGTCCGACGACGAAAAGAAGAAAAAATATCCCGAACGCGGCGGAAGCTCCGAACTTCCGTGGGATCGCCCGGCATCGTGGGAGGGCGGCCTGCCCGGAATGGGCGGCATCGGAACCACCCCGCGCTTTTAGCGCCTCGCGTTCGTTTTAAACTGCAAAATATCCCGTTTGACAAAGCGGGATATTTTTTTTTGCCGCACCGGTTCACCCGCCAATATTTGGCGCCGCATTGCGAGACTCGATTTCGGCATTGCGAAGCTCGATTTTGCAAAAGCTAAGCTCAAAAAAATCGCATGCGTTCCCGGCGGCATTCGGCAAAAATCCGCATTCGGCAAGCGCGGCAATTTAGATTTACGCACGCCGCGCCGCCGGGAGTCCCCTCCCCCGCCCATCATTGCGCCCGCACGCGGGAAATTTTGGGATAGCCGTCCCGCAAGACGCGCCCGCGCGGCGAGGCAAATGCCAATGGTAAAATCCTCGCGAATAAGCTATCAAAAATTCGGCGAAAATCCGCATTCGGCAAGTGCGGTAATCAAGGGACGAGCGCACCGGGGGCCGATAGCGCGGCACAAATTTTTCCACTTCGTGAGCCGCGCACCCAGCCCCAAAGATAATCCCTCCCCGCAAGACAACCGCGCAAAACGATATTGATTTCCCGATCAACCACCGCCGCAATTCCGCGCAAATCCCCATAAAAAACGCGGCCGCATTTTTTCGCCGCCGCATTCCGTCATTGCCTGGCGAGCTCGTAGGCAAACACGACGGATCCTCCGCTTACGGTCGAAAGCTTCGCGCACGCCCTTCCCGCCTTGCGCACCATTTCCACCTCACCTTTTCGCGAGCCGTCGTGATTGAGCGCGTAGAGCTTCCAGCCCTCGCGCGCGTCCGCGAACGTCACCGAGCTTTCGGCCCGGCGGGCAAGGAGCGGCAAATGCCCGTAGTCACGCAGGACTGTCATTTCGGAATCGTCGAAACGCATGTTGGTATTTTTCACGTCGCTAAGATGCAGTATGAGTATTCGGGAACTGTCCTTTAGGGGCTTGCCGTCTATGCTCGCCAACAGGACGCAGCTCCAGGCGCGGGAATTTTTTATATTGGCAAAATTTCCCTCAAACAACCCCCCTTCGGGCGAGATGAAGGCCTCGCTGCGCGGAGTGGCGAGCTTCCACGTCTCCCTCTTTTTGTCCAGCACCATTTCCGAAGTTTCGGACTCGTACACTTCGTTTTCAATGTCGATTTTCCCCGCTGTGAGCTTTTGCAATTCCGGAAGGAAGTCCGCGGAATCGACGAGCACGGGCCTGTCAAACTTGTTTTGCTCCGCAACCGACCTTTCGGCGGCGACGGCAAACGGCACGCTCGCGGGAATCTTAAAGCCCGCGGGCGTCGGGTTGAGTTCGATTTCCGTCGCGGCATAGAGACCGACCCGCTTCAAGAGCGGCGAGCGGTTATACCGGTTTTCCGGGCGGAGCAGATAGTCTTCCGGCAAGAGCGCGGGAATGGAAAATTTAGACGCCCCCACATCTCCCCTGAGAAAGAAGAGCGCGCCAGCGCGGTCTGAGAGGGCGGCGACGGGATTGGTATTGGTGTCGAAATAGCCTATCGTCCCCGCGGGCTTAGAGAAATCTATCTCGCCGTGAGAATACGCGAACCTGCAAAGCATGTCCCACTTGTGCAGCGCCCCGTAAGCCCCCATCAGAAACGCGCCCTCGGCGGCGTGATCGTTGTTGTTGACGTAATTCCACTCCGTTATGGAAAAGGGCTTGCCCGCAATCTGGCTGGCGCTCAACTCTATGCACCCGCCGTATTCCGATATTGCGCTTTCGGTCTTCATTTTCGCGGGCAGCCGCCAGGGCTTTTCGATAAAGTGCGGGTGGCCGAAATACATGTGGCTGTCAACTATGTCGCAATTCTTCCGCAGCAGCGCGACAGGATAACCCTCCCAAAAATTCTGGTCGGCGAGCATCGCGCGCACGCCGAGCGAACGCAGGAACGCCTTTTGCTCGCCAAAGAATTTCCGGCATATTTCTGACAAAAAACGCTTGCGCAAAAAGTCGGAATTTTTTTCGTCCGCCGCGATGGAATTCTTCGCGAGCCACTCCCTAAAAAGCCCGTCGAAATACGGGCGCAGAGATTCGTAAACGCCAAAAATCGTGTTCTCATTCACGAGGCTGAGCGAGACGATGGCCGGATCGTCCTTCCACGCAAGCCCCGTGTACGGGTTGACGTGCTCGAGCAGCTTTTTGGCGAACGCGCGAAAGTTGTCCGCCGCCTTGGGCGACACATAAAACGCGGCTTTGGTGGCGTTCATTTCCCCGTTCCAGCCGAACTCCGGCTCCACGGAATTTCCGGCGAACTTTCTTGAAACGAACAGGTCGGTCGTGACATATACGCCGCGTTTTTTCATCGCTGCCACGAGATAATCGAGCCTGTCGAGCTTCTCCGCGTCGAAGGAGAGGAGATCCGGCGACGACTTGTCTATGAGCAAATCGTCGTAGTGGTGCAGGCGCAATATGTTGTACCCCGTCGCGGCGAACTCGTCAGCGAGCTTGTCGGCGTTCTCCCTGTCCGGATAGTTTGCCTGAAAACAGAGGTTGCTGCCGTAGAAGCGCGCGGGAATATCCGGACGCTTTTCAAAAAATATTTCCCCGCCTTTTGCGAAAGCGAAACCGTACTTGCCCGCCGGCGCGTCGAGAAGGCGGGAGAAGTCCAGCGCGCTGCCTTTCAAGACAGCCCGCGCCGGTTCAAACGGCGCGTATTCCTCCGACTGCGCGACAAACGCCCCCGCAAGCCTCTCCGCGGGCACGGGCAGCGGGCAAAGGGAAATCGCCGCGATTTTCCAGTCGGATTTTGAGAGATTTTTTACCGTTATAGACTCCGGATTCGGAGCGCCCAAATCCGCCTTCGCGGCGAACAGATTGTAAGTTCTATCGCCGATTTTGGACGTCCATACCGCATTGGGCTTGGCGGAATCCCCCCGGTTTTGCAGCGCGCCGAAGCTTTTGCAGGGAATCTTCGCAGTGCGGATTTTCCCGCCGGCATACGCGGCGCCGATTTCGACGCAATCGTTTTCGGAAAAAACTTTTTCCGCATCAAAAGCTCCTATTATATAGATGTGCCTTCCGCCCCCGCCCGCGGCGAGTTTTTTCTCCCCGCCCGCCTTAACGACAAGCCCCGCCCCGGCCGGCCGGGAAAAGTCGAAGTCTATTCCGCCAAGCTTGAGCCGCCCCGCGGGCAACCCCGGTATTCCCATGTCGGAGGAGCCCACCAAGCAAACCGCAACGCCCCCCACTTTTTCAAAAGATATTCTCATATCCCATTCCAGGACGCCGGACGAATCGCGAGGCTTGAACCTCAACGAAAAACTTTGGGAATTAAATCTGCGCTCGTCCTGCACGAGAACCTCAATATTCCCCGAAAATTCCGCAATCCCCCGCTCCGTCTCAACCGAAACTTTGCCCGCGCGAAAGGTCTTTTGGAGGTTCGCGGAATCACGAAGATTTATCGAATTTCCGTCAAGCCGCAATGCCGAACCTTTTATCGGGAAGTTGAAAGAGTAGGATATTTCGCTGTATTTCGCTCCGGCGGAAGGCTTGAAGCGTGCCTCAAAGCGGCAGGCATTCGGGGCCTCGAAGAAAAATTTTTCGCGCAGAGTCCCCGTGTTTTTGCCGCCTACGCTCACTAAGGCTTTTGTCTCGTACGACCTTTCGCCCTCCGCCCTCGGGAATCCGCCGGCGTGCGCCGCGCAGTCCCCGAAGAAATTTACATTCCAATTGCTGTCAAAATACGTAAACCTCAACGGAGTTATCCCGAGCGTGAGATCCGCGCCTTCAATTTCAAAATTTCCGAATTGCCGAGCGTCGAGGCAGACGGCCGCAAGCGCCGACAGCAGAATTATCATTTTTTTCTTCATCGCAATCCCATTAAAATTATAGCCGGACTTTTTCAAAGCTTAACATGCAAAACTTTTGCGCCGAAACGCAATCCGCGCGCTGCTCCCCGACTCCGCGCCCCGTTCCTATGCCGCCGCTGACGCCGAGCTCGCCGCATTATGCGCAGAACAGTCCCTGGATAAAACCCGACGCCCGAAACGGCGGCGGACAACGCGCATGCGAACGCGCCTCGGCCAAACGCACGCAAATGTATTCCCCGCCGCGGACATTGGTCCTACCCCAAACGCCCGAATAGTCCCGCAATGCCTAAATTTGAAAGCAAAACCGCATTTCAAAAAACCGCAAAAATTGAAAAAAAATGCGGGCGGCAAAGCAATGCGCGTGCAAAATTCAGGCGGCGGAAGAACGCAAGCGGCAAATTCAAAACGACAGCGGCAAAAAAAAGGATACCGGGAATCGGTATCCTTTCAATTCGGCATGCGAAAACGGCTAAAATTTGGGGTGGAAAATCACAGTCTCGCCGGCCTCGACGGAACTGTCGTCGTCCAAATTCCAAACTTCGTCGTTGACGAGGACTTTAAACTTGAGCCCTCCCTTGGACACGAGTTGTTCCCACAGCCACTCGTCCTCGCCGACACACTGCATAAGCACGCCCTTGTGCCATGTCAGCCCGGCGCCAGTTCCGCGGATATAGAGCTGATTTCCCCAACCGACATTGTACTTGACGATTATCCTCGTCAACTTGCTGGGCGAGCTCTTCGCGGAGGCTGCGGCATTTGACGCCAATGCGCACTGGGAATCAGCCTTCTTTGCGCACTTTTTGACGGCGCGCTTCTTAGCGGTCGTTGCAGGGGTCTTTGCCGCAACGGACTTGACTGATTTCTTCGTCCTTGATTCTGATTTCACAGGCATTTTCTTATCCTTTCATTAACGGAACAAATGCGTCAAAATCGGCACAATTATTCCTAATATGTCTTTATAATAAAAATACAATATCTAAAAGCACAAGTTTTTTTTAACTTATTTTTTACTAATTTACTTTTTACCGGATATGAAGGGCATTTTTCAAAAAGCAAAATCGCGTTATAATTGAACAATTTTTAGTCTAAAAAGTTTCATTTGCATCGGATTCGCCATTTCATTATTTTCATAAATGTCATTTATATGCAATAATTTACACAAAGAGCGCGCCCGAAAATTATTTTTGGCGGCACCTCCGCCGGCGCCGAATAGGCGCACACAAAATAGGCGCGAACAGGCGCTTTTTAAGGGACATAAAAATCGACGACTTCCGCAATAAGGCGCATCTCGATACCACATCTTCGACACCGCATTTTTGCCGCCGCACCTTCGCGCGATACTGTGCGCGCCCGCGGCTTTCGCGCGCGCTTTTTTCTGGAGTTCAAGCGTGCCAAAGGGTGCCCTTCCCGATTGCCAACTCCCCCCGCCTCGCTAAAGGCGCGCAATCCGAATCGAGCAACGCCGCGGCGAAAGACAGGGCGGCGCGGGCAAGGCGGCATAGCCAAGTTATGCCTCCGCCTAAAAGTTAGGAGCTTTCCTCTGCCGCCGCGCGCAAAGCGCCGACAGGAAAATTTTTAAATTTTAAAAAAATTTTCTTGCAATGGAACGAGAATTGAAGACGATTCTAAACTTCAATTTGGATTAAGCGCATATACTTGATCAGCGACGCGTCCGAATTGAAATACTCCGCGCCTGTAGCTCAATTGGATAGAGCTTCTGACTACGGATCAGAAGGTTGGGGGTTCGACTCCCTCCAGGCGCGCACTTTAGAAGAAAAGCGGCCGCCCCGCCCCGTGAAGCAATCCGGCGGGGGGTCTTCATAAAAACAGACAACAGACATGACCGAAGAAACAAAGAAAAAGAATCCGTCCGAAATTTCCTTTACGGAAACCGAGGCTCTCAACCGTTATGTGACGGAGACGGGCAAAATTCTTCCGCGCAAATTTACCGGTTTGACGGCGAAAGAGCAGCGCCACATTAAGAAGACCATAAAGCACGCGCGCAACATGCTTCTGATGAAGTAGCGATTTGAGGACGCCCGCGCGTCTGAATCCCATATGCAAAAGCGCAAGCGTATTGTACGGCCGTCTGGAGACGTTTCTCAGGCGGCCGGTTTTATTTTGTCGGGGGGAATCGGAGGGGTCCCCACGGAGACCGTCTACGGCCTTGCGGCCGACGCGCTCAATCCGGACGCCGTGCGCCGGATATTTGAGGCCAAGGGGAGGCCGTTTATAGACCCCCTGATAGTGCACGTATGCGACATGCAAATGGCCGAAAAGGTCGCCGCGTTCACCGGTCGCGCAAGGACGCTCGCCGAAAAATTCTGGCCGGGGCCGCTGACGTTAATTTTGAATAAGCACGACTCCGTGCCTGACATTGTGACGGCGGGAATGAATACTGTGGCTGTGCGCATGCCTTCGCACCCGCTAATGCTCGAACTGATAAGGGCCTGCGGCAGGCCGATTGCAGCGCCTTCGGCAAATCCGTTCGGATACGTCAGCCCCACCTGCGCCGAGCACGTCGCCGAACAGCTCGGCGACAGAATCGATTTCATCTTGGACGGCGGAAAGTGCGCGCGCGGCGTCGAATCCACAATACTCATGCTCTCCGAAGGCGGCGGCGTCCACAAGCTTCTGCGCGCGGGCCCGATACCGCCGGAGGATTTGGAACGCGCATTGAGCGAGCGAATCGACATTTCCCCGAAAGTCAACGAGGCTCGCCCGCAAGCCCCGGGCATGCTGAAGTCGCATTACAGCCCGCACTCTAAGCTGACGCTTTTCAATTTTCCGGAAGAAATCGGGGAAATTGCGGGCGCCAACGTAATATTCTTCTCAAGGCCGAAGAATCCGGCAAAGAATCACTACTGGCTGTCCGAGGCCGGCGATGCGTCTGAGGCGGCGGCCAATCTCTTTGCGCTGTTGCGCAGGCTCGATAAAATCTCCCCGAACGGCCTGTACTGCCAGCGCGCTCCAAACTCCGGCGTGGGACTCGCCATAAACGACAGGCTTGAACGCGCGCAGACGAGGCCCTGAAGCTTTGAGACCCCTTTGACCGCCTCCCGGCGGCTCCATAAACGCCCAAATACGCTAAGAAAGTCCTGCACCGCGCGCATGATTTTTTGCGAATTACACGGCTCTCCGCGACGCGCATAACTTACCGCGGCGCACGTGATTTTCCGCGGGACTTTCCGCGGCTTGCATGCCTCTCTGCGCACATATGCTTCTTCGCAACACGCGTGATTTTTTTTGCGGCGCACATGATTTTTTGCAACATATATAAATTTTTTACAACGCGCATAACTTTTTTACAGCACACATAATTTTTTTACAGCGCGCGCGATTTTTTTGCGGCGCAATCTCCGCGCGGCATTGCAAAGCCGCCCGGCGCCCGCGCTAAGGCATTCGGCAACGCCCCGCCCCCGCCGCCACCGCGCGTCAGCAAACGGAACCAACTTAAAAAAAATTCGGCCGATTCGCGCAATTCGTCCG
>CALXMX010000142.1 GCA_944389575.1 uncultured Opitutales bacterium | reverse complement strand
TTCTCTCTCGTCTATTAACCCCCAATGGCCAATCTACAACCCTCCATGGATCTCTCCACTTCAAGCTCCTCTTCAACCATCAGGGCGGTTCGCACAATCGTACTTAGTAAATTTCAAAGAACTGACTGAAAAAAAACTCGATGCCTCCCATTGCCGTAAACGCGCAAACATAAGGCGGCGAATTTCCTTTCCATGAGCCGAAACTTCGCAATGCAAAGCCCCTGCCCCGCAAACGCGATCTTCCGTCTGTTCTTGCCAAACTTAAACGGCAAAAATACCGGCCTGATGGCGCCCGCTTTTCGCAATAAACGCGGGGATAAAAAATTTAGCCCGCTTGTTTAATTGAAAGGCCGTCCATATGGACACTTTGTCCATCGAATGTCAAGAGCGTTTTTTCATTTTTTTTCACAAAAAATTTCAGCGGCAAACCCGCCGCGCTCCCGATCATTTTTTATAAGATAAACCGCAACTTTAAAAAATTGACCTGTCCTTATGCGGACCCTCAACAAAATCTTATCGAATCACCTTAAAGATAAGCAAAAGATGATTCGGCAAAATTTCGCAAAAGCCCGTCGAATGTCTTATAAAAAATAACAATCTTCGATCGAACAAACCTTTAAAAGAACATTTCAGAATGTAAACTTGCGAAAGCACCACATTGTGAAATTATGGTTTACACATTGTGAGATGTATTCGGCGTTTGCAAGTGTTTTTTTAGAAAAAAATTGAAATTTTTTATTTTTTATCGCAACAGGCTAATAACAAATTACTTAATCTCTCCATAAAATCGCCGTCCCGCCAAATTCGCCGTTAAAGGCGATGCGCGACGCACCCAATAAAAAGAAATGAAATTTCCGAATAATCTAAATTACAACAAATTGCGCGATAGAAAAAACGCATCGCAAACGAATTTTTACGCCTTTTTGCCAGGCTCTTTGGCTCAATGCAACACACAGATGCAATCCGCCAAAACTTCTGTTGAAATTTCTACTTGAAGAAACGCCGCTCGCCCCAAAAATAATCGAACTTGTCGATGAACTGTAGACATGGAAAACATGGAGAAAACGGTATCTGACAAAATTGCCGCCTCAGAAATATTATCGCGCATTGTCGATTTTCTCTTTCCGCGGCGCTGCCTTCTTTGCGGGAAAGTAAATCCGGACGGAAAATATCTGCACTTTTGCGAAAGATGTTCGCCCGAAGCCGACATACTGCGCGGGGCGCGCTGTCTGCGCTGTTCCGAAATAGTCGGAACGGAGGGCATTCCCGACACGCCCACATGCGCCCGTTGCCGCGACGATCCGCCCTGGTTCAACAAAAGCCTTGTCGTCGGTTCATTTACCAACGCCGTGCGGCAAATGTCCATTGAGCTGAAATACAGAAACGGAACTTACATTTTGGCCGACATGTCGCGCCTGCTGGCGGAAGTGAGGCCCGCGCGCGCGTTTTTCGACAAAGCCGTGCTCGTTCCTGTTCCCCTGCACTACTCGCGCAAACTCAAGCGCGGATACAATCAAAGCGAGCTGATCTGCCGCATGATTGCCAAGACCTTCCCCGACGCGAACCTGCGCATTGCAAAAATCTTAAAGCGCATCAGGCGAACTCCGACGCAGACGACGCTGGACCGCGAACATCGGGCCGGCAATGTGCGAAACGCATTTGCGCTGTCAAACGAAAAAGCCGCGAAAGCCGCGTTCGATAAAGCGACGCGGTTTGTCGTGGTTGACGACGTAATGACAAGCTCCGCCACGCTTTCCGAATGCGCCAAAACGCTGAAACGCGCCGGCTTTAAGAATGTCGACGCCTTTGCTTTCGCGCGAAGGCTTTAAAGAATTTTACAACGCCTTCAAGCGCCTCCCCGGCAGTCACCATGTTCATGACATTCCCGGCATTCCCGGCATTCCCGGCATTCCCGGCAAGGGCCCGAGAATCCACGCGCCGAAAGGCGGCAGGTAGCGCGCCGCAATTTGCGGGATCGGTAAATCGAAAATTTCCGCACCGCCTACGGCGCAAAATGCGGGGCGCATGCGCACGCCGACCAGTTTGCCGCGTCCATTCAGCCGAGATTTCCCGCGGAATTTAATCCACACCCCGACCCCGAAAATCCGCCTTTTGCGCAAGCGGCAAATTCGACGGCAAACGCCCGCCGCCCCCCCCTTCCCTCGCCTCCCGCAAAAATTCCATCGCCGCCTACCCCAATACCATCACACGCCGCCCCCCCTTCCCCCTTTTTCTATGGGAAAAATTGCGGCTAAATCCCGAAAAAATCCGCCAAATGGGCAACAAGCCGGCAGCAAAAATTGAGGGAAAACAAATATACTAATTACCTTGAAAAGCCCATTGGCAAACGACGGCACAAATTCCCTGCCCGCTGTGTAAGCTTTGCCCACAACAACCCATGCGGCACAAAGAAAGCCGAAATGTTCCACGTGGAACATTCCAGCTCCTATGCAAAAATGCCGGGTGGAGTACGCCAAATCCGCAGAAAAAATACCCCCCTCCCCCCCCCCCGCTTTCCGACATTGCGAACCGCAAGGGATTAGGCCGCATCAAAATTGACGTGCGCGCCGAGGGCGATAAAAAGACGCGCTTTCAAAAAAATACATTCCGCCCCTCGCCTGCCATAACCGCTTGCCCCCCCCCCAAAAAAAACGCGAAATTCCAGTAGCAATAGAATCCCCTCCCTCCCCTCCCTAAAAGCCGCGGCCTCTTTCAAATGCTTGCGACAATACCGATTCAAGCGCGACAAAGCGGCAGCCCTTTTCGCCGCCCGATAAAAAATTCAAAAAACTGCGGGAAGTGTAAAATTTTTATATAAATCGCCCTAACGCGCACTTCGCTATCCCTTGCGGCAAAAATAAAAATCGTTCCAAATTGAACCTGCCGTTCCGATTCGAACCGCATACCGCAATAGCTGATTCTCAAGAACCGACGCCAATGCGAAAATACGGCCGATAACAAAAAATAGGCCTTCCATGTAAACCGCACTTTCCACCCTCACCAATCCACAAAAACGGAGTTTATTAAAAAAGGCAAAACTATCCCGCATTTGGCGCATTTTTAAAGACAACGTCAAAATCCGCAAAAAAAGCCCCTTAAACGCGTTTTACCCCTTCAAGGCTACACAGCTATGGATAAAGCCGGAAAAACTCAAAATAGGGGCATTTTTGAAGGCCGATTTTTTTCAAGTTCGAGCAAAAAATTACATATTGCGGATAAAAAAATTCATTTTCACAAAAATACTGAAAACTTTGCCAAATGGAAAAACTGGATTTGCGGCCGCTTAAAAAAACAATTCTGCCGACACTTAATGCAAAAATCAACCCACGCTTGCTTCGGCAATCGCGCATGAGCCGGCTCGCTTAAAATGCGACGCCGAATTTTCGCAATATCAAACCGCCGAAGATGAGCGCCCGACGGCGCAATGCGGAAATACAATTATTTTAGTCCGCCCAGCATTTGCCCCGATGTTTTACAATCGTTTGGGCAAAAAATTCCTATCCTTCGCGCCGGCAAATTCAGCTATTCCCAACGCGCGTCCAATGAACGCATAAACTCTTCCGCCAAACTGCCACCAACCGCATTTTGCCGGACATTTATTAAGCCGTTTTCCCGGCAAATAATTCCAAAAAATTATACGCTTCCCATTATTAAGAGGCGAACGCATTGAAAACCCGTTCCAGCCAGTTTCGGCCGCACAAGCGCCCATTTTAAATAGAGGCCGCCAAAGGAAAATTCGCCTGCTTCCGAAGGGAGTTTGCGCCGCGAAAATAACCGTAATACATTCCGTAAGAGGATTAATATAAAAAATCCCAACCTGAAAAATCGGCCGCAAACACGGAACACGGGGCGAGAGGCGGGAGAGGCCCCCAAAGCGCAAACAAACGAACAAGAACAGGGGTAGAGCAAAAAAACTCCCGGAAACGCTGACGGCCTAATGGAAACAAGAGCGAGAGTGAAGCGCGGCGGAGCGGGATAGTTGGGAGCGCGCGGGGCGAAACATAGACATGAAACGCGGGGGGAGCGCAACATAGAACGTGAGAGGCGGAAGCGGAGAATTTCCCCCAAAGCGCAAACAAACGAGCAAGAACAGGGGTAGAGCAAAAAAACTCCCGAAACTCTGACGGCCTAATGGAAACAAGAACGAGACTGTAGCGCGGCGAAGCGGGATAGTTGGGAGCGCGCGGGGCGAAACATAGATGCTAAACGCGGGGAAGCGCAACGTAGAACGCGAGAGGCGGAAGCGGAGAATCTCCCCCAGAGCGCAAACAAACGGAAAGAAACGGGGGCGGAGAAACTACCAAAATGCGGACAGCCGGATAGAAGCAGGAACGGAACAGAAGCAATACGATGCGAAGCGGTGTGGTGTGGGTAGAAACGCGCGGGGCAGGGCGAGGCAGAGGCGAAACGGCTACTGTCTAAGAGCCTTGAGATAAACCATTAGCACATTGGCATCTGCGGGCGAAACTCCCGAAATTCGCAAGGCCTGGCCGACGGTGGCCGGACGTAGCTGCGCCAGCTTTTGAGCGGCTTCAAGCCTCAAACCCTTGACGTCCGAAAAGTCCAATTCGGCGGGAATCGGCATTTGCTCAAACGTCCCCATCTTCTCTATCTGCCGCAAATCCCTTTCGAGATACCCCTTATAAAGGGTGCGATAAAGGACTTCCGAGCGCGCGGAGTCCGAAAGTTCAAGGAATGTGTCGGGCAGGGCGGCGGAAGAATCGCCGCGGCGCAGCATGTCGGCCTTGCCGCTCTTTTCAAACGCGGCAGTCCAGTAGGCGACGTCCTCCGCCTTCTTTCGCATCTTCGCAAGCCTCGCTGCGGAGACCAAGCCGTAGCGCTCCGCGTATTTTAGCAGGCGAATTTCCGCGCTATTGTGGTTGAGCAAGAGCCTATATTCGGCCCTGCTTGTGAACATTCTGTACGGCTCCGGGGCGCCCTTTGTGACGAGATCGTCAATTAGTACGCCGATATAGCTTTCGTGGCGGCCCAAAACCAGCGGCTCAAGCCCCAATAGCGACGCGGCCGCATTGACGCCCGCAACCAATCCCTGTCCGGCGGCCTCCTCATATCCGCTTGTCCCGTTTATCTGCCCGGCGCAATACAGCCCCGCGACGACCGAGCTTTCGAGCGTGCGCTTAAGCTGCGTCGGACAGGCCGCGTCGTACTCCACCGCATAGGCCGGGCGCACGGGCAAGGCGCGTTCAAGGCCGGGTACGCTCCGAATAATTTCCAGCTGGACGTCAAATGGCATTGAGGTTGAAAGGCCGTTTATATACCACTCGTCGGTGTCGCGCCCCTCCGGCTCGAGAAACAGCCTGTGGGTCGCGTGAGAGGCAAACCGCACGATTTTATCCTCTATGCTGGGGCAGTAGCGCGGGCCAATGCCCTCGATTTTCCCGCCGTACATTGCGCTCCGGGAAAGATTTGCGCGGATAACCTCAGCGGTCTTTGCGGAAGTGGAAGTCTCATAGCAGCTCAGCTGGTTCAAGCCGAAACCTTCGAAATTCGCGAAACAAAGCGACGGGGCAAGGCGCGCAACGTCGGGGGGCAGGGAGGAAAAATCCGGAAGCGGGCGGGCCCCCTTGAGATGTTCCACGTGGAACATTGCACCCGGGGGAACGTCGGCCGCATCGCGGGTGTCGTAAAAGCCGAAGAGTACGGCGGAAGAATCCCCGGGCTGCTCGGCGCACTTTGAAAAGTCTATGGAGCTCCCCAAAACCCTCGCGGGGGTTCCCGTCTTGAGGCGGTAGAGCCGTATGCCGTTTTCCGCCAGGCTTCCGGACAGCCGCTTCGACGAAAAATCTCCCATTCTTCCGCCCTCGTTTGTGGCGGAGCCGACATGCAATACCCCCCTAAGAAACGTCCCCGCAGTCAGAATCACAGACGTAGCGGCAAAGTCTGCGCCGAGATTCGTCCGGACGCCGCGGATCCGCCCGCGTTCGACAATCAGGCCGACAACTTCCGCCTGAAAGAGCCGCAAATTCGGCTGGATTTCGACCGCGCGCTTCATGCGGAACTGGTAGGCCTTTTTGTCGCATTGGGCGCGCGGCGCTTGGACGGCTGGACCTTTGGAGGCGTTCAGCAGGCGGAATTGCAGGGCGGTAGCGTCGGCATTGACGGCCATTTCCCCGCCCAGCGCGTCGATTTCGCGCACGATGTGCCCCTTTGCGAGCCCGCCGATTGCGGGATTGCAGCTCATTTGGGCGATCGTGTCCAAATTTCCGCTCAACAGCAGAGTCCGCACTCCCATGCGGGCGCAGGCCAGCGCGGCTTCGCAGCCCGCATGGCCCGCGCCGCAAACTATCACGTCAAAATCATTTTCGCCGCCCGTATTTGGCATAACAGCGGAATGATTTTATTCTTCGGCGCGCGTGCAAGAAAAATCGGCGAATCTTGGGAAAATGCGGGAAAATAGACGGCGCAAACGCGCGGGCGCGCGGCGCCAAAGCGCGCAAGCTGAAAAGAGCCTTATGGGAGACGGAAGAAACGCAGCGGGGAATTTGGAAGCGCTTATATAACAAACCGATTATGTATAGCCCGCTGATAAAAAATGCGGCGGGTTCCCATTCTCCGGAACGCAGATGCGCCGCTCCTGCGGCTTCAAAAGTTCCAACATACGGCAATAAATTTCGCAACCCGCAAGTTCAAGCGGAAGGATTAGTCTGAAAATGAAATCCCAAACGCGCGGCGTTAAAAACCGCAAGAGATTAGACTGCGCTTGAACCGTGCAAACGCGGCGGAGCGCAATAGGAAAAAACGCTTTAAGACGCGAATAATCAACTAAATAACAATAAAAATTGCAACCGTTTCCAACGAAAATTGAACGCGCCGCCTCTGCCGCTTCGTTTAACTTACGCGCCGGCGCCCTTTGGCGCTTTCTTACTTAATCGCGTTTCTGTAATTGTTCGCCCGCGCTATTCTAAAATGCGACCGCCTCCCCGCCTTGCTTCCAAAACCAAGCCAATCTTAGGCCGATTTACTCCCGCTTCGCGCAAATTCGGAGAACGCTTACGCCGACAATTTTCCTCCAAGAAATATTCGCTTAAGAAAACGCGGGCAGGCGCTTCACTTGCGCCGCATGGTGCAATCGCCCTCGCAAACTCGCACGCTATACTTGCGCGCCTTGCATTCCCCCATACACACGGCAAAACCAAGCCTATCTAAGCCGATTTACTCCCGCTTCGCACAAACGCGAGGAACACTTGCATGTAGCTGATAACAAAAGTGTTTTCAATCCACACGCATGGGGAAACTGCCCTTTTTTTAAGCTTTTTTGAAATCTTCGCGCAGCGCGCGCCGCGCGGGCAAATTTGTAAGGGACGATTGCATCGAACGGCGCGAAAAAAAAGAAATCGGGCCTTTAAAAACCGCATAAAAACGCCCGAAAAAAAACAAAAAAAATATCGGCAATTTCCTTGACAAATTTCGATTGCCGGCAAGAGAATGCTCGAGATAAGGGGCAAATGATAACGCTGAAACGGACAACCACATTGGCCGTAGTATTGGGGTTATGGACGTTCTCAAACGCGGCATCGGCGGCAGAAGTGAAGGCTGAAGAACTCTTCAACCTCGGAGGGTTCCCCGTCACTAATTCAATGCTGACGACTTGGATTTTTACGGCGATAATAATCCTGTTTTTCAGATTCGTCCTCTTGCGCGGCGGCGCGCGGCTCGTGCCGGGCAAGGGGCAGCTCGCAATAGAGAGCATGATAAACTCGCTCTCCGGAATATTGGAGCCCCTCATGGGGAAGCGGGCGTTCAAGGCGTGTTTTCCGCTGCTGCTGGGGTTTTTCGCCTATATTTTAATAATGAATTGGAGCGGATTGCTGCCGGGGGTCGGTTCAATCGGGCAGGAGCGCGCCGCCGAAACCGCGGGCGGAGCCGCCCACTTCGTTCCCTTTCTGCGCCCAGCGAACACCGATTTGAACACGACGCTCGCACTGGCGATAATCTCGTTCGTGGCGTGGATAATATTCGTGCTCAAGTACGCGGGGCTCAAAGTGTTCCTGCATGACACATTCGGAAACAAGGCGGACAAGTCGGAGACGCCGTACGTGCTGTATTTGTTTCTGTTTGTAATATTTTTCGCGGTGGGGTGTATCGACGTCATATCTATCATAATGAGGCTGTTGTCGCTTTCATTCCGACTTTACGGAAACAATTTCGGAGGCGAGGCGCTCCTTGAAAACATGCATGAAATGGCATTGGGCCTGCCGCGCTGGTTTTCCTGGATAATTCCGCTTCCGTTCTATCTGCTGGAGCTTTTGATAGGTTTGATACAGGCGTTCTTGTTCACGCTTTTGACGGCGGTTTACATAGGCCTGCTGACGAACCATGAAAACGAATAACAAAACGAATAACTTTAATATAACCAAATAAAACAGGAGAACAAAAATGATAGAGATACTCGCAGACGCGGCAAATCAAGTGACATCAATGAGCGGCAGCATACAGGGCGGACTCGGGTGCCTGGGTGCGGCATTGGGCGTTGGATTCGTCGGCGCGAAGGCGGTTGAGGCTACGGGGCGCAATCCGGGGGCATTCGGCAAAATAATGGTGCTCGGAATCTTGGGAATGGCGCTGGCTGAAGCGGTCGCCTTCTATGCGCTCTTCCTGGGAAAATAAGCCATGAATTATGCGACGATTGCGGCGGGAAATCCGCTGGAATTTTTGACGCAATTTGGCGTTGAGTGGCGGCTTCTGATAAGTCAGGGGGTGTCGTTTGCGATAGTCGCGACGGCGTTGTATTATTTTGTATTCAAGCCCGTAATAGCCGTATCGCAAAAGCGCACGGCTGAAATAGAGCAGGGGTTGAAGGACGCCGAGGCCGCGCGCGCAAGGCTTGCTGACGCAGAAAACGAGGCGAAGGCGCAACTGCAAAAGACCGCACTTGAAGCTTCGCAAATACTCGAGAGGGCGCGGGACAGCGCGAAAAAGACCGTCGAGGACGCCGCGGCCGAGGCCGCGCGCAAGGCCGCGCAAATGCGGGAGAACGCCGAAAGGCAAATCGCGCTCGACAAGGCTCAGATGAAGCGGGAGCTGAAGGAGGAGCTGTCCGAATTGGTCGTTAAGGCGGCGGAAGCGGCCGTGTCGGAAGTTTTGACGGACGAACAGCGCGGCAAATTGGCGGAAATCGCCGCGGAAAAACTTTCGCGCGAAAATTAGGGAGGGCGACGATGTGAATCCCAAAGCGCGCACAAAGTGTTTTGTAAGGCTGACGCTCGACGAAAACGGAATCCCAAACGCCGAGCGCGCCGCCGCGATATGCGCCTACATAGGCGGCTTGGACTGTTCGGACGAAAAGAAGGCGGCGGCTCTGCGCGCGTACCGCAGGGAGTTGATTCCCCTGCTTGAAAAGGAGCGCATAGTGGCGGAATTGTCGGGCGAGGCCACGGAGCGCGCGCTCGATTTGCTGCGCAAAATCGTCGAGAGGGAGCGCGGGGGAAAGCCGGGGCGCATGGAGGTTCGCAAGAATGCGTCGCTGCTCGGCGGGGTCCGCCTGACGATAGCCGACACAATCATAGAGCGCAGCGCGCGCCAGGCCATTGAGAGCGCGCTAAGTTAAATTTGCGCGCTAAGTTGAAATTTAAAGACAGGGAACAGATGAACGAGATACTCAAAGAAATCAATGCCGAGATAGAGAAGATAGAGAGTCTCAACAGGCGCGAGAACGTCGGGGAGATCATCTCGCTTGCCGACGGCGTCGCGCATCTGAACGGCCTCAGCCGCGCGATGTACAATGAGATGATAGCCTTCGACAACGGGGTGTTCGGCATAGCGCTCAACCTCTGCGAAAACGAGGTCGGCTGCGTGCTGCTGGGCGACGTGAGCGGAGTGAAGGAGGGAGACCAGGGGCGCACGACCGGAAAGCTTTTGAGCGTCCCCGTGGGAATGGAGCTGCTCGGCCGCGTGGTGGACGTGCTCGGCAGGCCGCTCGACGGCAAGGGTGAAATAGCGGCAAAGGAGTATTATCCGGTGGAAAAGATCGCGCCGGGCATACTGCCGCGCCAGTCGGTAAACCAGCCGCTGCAAACGGGTTTGCTGGAAGTTGACGCGATGATTCCCATCGGGCGCGGGCAGCGCGAATTGATAATCGGGGACCGCCAGACCGGAAAGACCTCGATAGCGCTCGACACAATCATCAACCAGGCGCGCCTGAACAGGGCGGGGCAGGCTTCGGGGGATCCGTCGTTCAGGCCGGTGTATTCGATATATGTGGCAATCGGGCAAAAGAACTCCAACATAGCCCGCACGATACAGCTTTTGGAGGCGCACGGGGCGATGGAATACACGATCATAGTCGCCGCCGGGGCTGCGGAGAACGCGGCGAACCTGTACATATCGCCCTATTCGGGCTGTGCGATGGGCGAGTGGTTCATGCAAAACGGAATGGACGCGCTCATCGTTTACGACGACCTTTCCAAACACGCGGCGGCATACCGCCAAGTTTCCCTTTTGCTCAAGCGTCCCTCCGGGCGCGAGGCCTATCCGGGCGACGTATTTTACCTGCACTCGCGCCTGCTGGAGCGTTCCGCGCGCCTGAATGCGGACAACGGGGGCGGCTCTCTCACGGCGCTTCCCATAATCGAGACGCAGGCCGGCGACGTCAGCGCATACATACCCACAAACGTCATTTCCATAACGGACGGGCAGATATTTTTGGATACCGACCTCTTCAATCAGGGCGTTCGCCCGGCGATTTCGGTGGGGATATCGGTGTCGCGCGTGGGTTCGTCGGCGCAGATAAAGGCATTCAAGCAGGTTGCCGGCAAGCTGAAGGGCGAGTATGCGCAATACAAGGAAATGGCGGCGTTCGCGCAGTTCGGCTCCGACCTCGACGCACGCACAAAAGCCATGCTCGACCACGGGGATAGGATTGTGGAGCTCATGAAGCAGTCCAACAACGCCCCCATGGACGTCCCGCAGGAGGTCGCAACGCTTTGGGCGCTGAAGAGCGGAGTTTTCAACGACATTGAGATAGGCAGGGTTGGCGAAGCCGCGCAAAAGCTGCGCGAATATCTCGGGCAGTCGGCGCCGGAAGTTTTGGAGGCCATTTCCCAAAAGCGCGAATTTGACGGCGAGCTCGAGGCCGCGCTCGGCGACGCATGCGCAAAATGGCGCAAGACATTCGCATAACGGAGGGACGCGCCAGATGAAGGGAATGCGCGAGATACGCAACCGGATAAAGGCCATAAAAAGCACGGGGCAGATTACGCACGCGATGGAGCTTGTGGCCTCGTCGAAGATGAAGCGCGCCCAGCAGAGCGCGGAGGCCGGGCATCCGTACGCCGCGCTGCTGATGGACATAACGGACATGGCCGCCGAATGCGTCGCGGAGGAAAGCCGCATGGACACCTCGCGCTATTTTTCAAATCCGGAGTGCGGGCGGCGGCTCATAATAGTCATATCCACGGACAAGGGGCTGTGCGGCCCGCTTAACTCCAACCTGTTCAGAAAAATATCCGAATTGGGCGACGAATGCGACTTCATAGCGGTCGGGAAACGCGCGGAGAGATTTTTGGCGCGCTCCGGCAGAAACGTCGTCAACGCGATGAGAATTTCCGACAAAGTCGAATTTTCCGAGACGCGGCGGATTGCCAAGTTTGCCTCAAAGCTCGCCGCGGAGGGCAAAGTCGGGACTATTGAGGTGCTCTATTCGATGTACATCAACACGCTCAAGCAGGAGCCGACGCTCGTGAAGCTCGCGCCCGTGGACAATCTCGACTGGTTTATAAACCGCATGCGCAAGATGTACAAGCTCAAGACGGAGCCGCGGCCGGAGGAGTCGCGCCGGATAAATTTCGAGCCGAGCGCGGCGGAGATATTTTCAAAGCTGCCAGCCTACTACTTCACCCAGGCGCTGCACCAGCTCGCGTTGGACGCAAAGGCCAGCGAACAGTCGGCGCGGCGCGTGGCGATGAAGGCGGCAAGCGACAACGCCGACGCCCTGGTCGACAGCCTGACGCTCGACTACAACAAAGCCCGCCAGGCCGCAATAACCACGGAAATACAGGAGCTCGCCGCCGCCGCGGCGGTCTCGGACGAACAACTTTAAAAGGCGACAAATATGACAAGAGGAACAGTGACGCAAATTATAGGAGCCGTAGTCGACGTAAAGTTCGACAAGGCGGAGATTCCCGCGATATACAACGCGCTGAAGGCGGCCATAAACGGCGGGAAATCCGAAATCACGCTTGAAGTCCAGCAGCATTTGGGAGACGGCCTTGTCAGGACGGTCGCCATGACCTCCACGGAGGGCCTGATGCGCGGGAGCGAAGTTGAGGACACCGGCGCGCCGATAAAGGTTCCCACGGGGGCCTGCACTCTCGGCAGAATATTCAACGTCACGGGAGATCCCGTGGACGAAAAGGGGCCTGTCGAATGCAAGCAGAGAATGCCGATTCACCGCCCCGCGCCCACTCTGCTGGAGCAGAGCACGCAGACGGAAATCCTCGAAACGGGAATTAAGCCCATAGACCTGATTTGCCCGTTTTTGAAAGGTGGGAAAGTCGGCGCGTTCGGGGGGGGCCGGCGTCGGCAAGACGGTGGTCATAATGGAGCTAATCCACAACATTGCGAAGGCGCACGGGGGATTTTCCGTATTTGCCGGCGTCGGAGAGCGTTCGCGCGAGGGCAACGACCTGTACAAAGAAATGGCGGAATCGGGAGTAATAAATGTGAGCGAGCCCGAAAAATCCAAAGTCGCGCTCGTTTACGGTCAGATGAACGAGCCTCCGGGGGCGCGCATGCGCGTGGCCCTCACCGCGCTGACGATGGCGGAGCACTTCCGCGACGTCGAAGGGCAGGACGTGCTTTTGTTCATCGACAATATATTCCGCTTTTCGCAGGCCGGCAGCGAAGTCAGCGCGCTGCTCGGGCGCTCTCCGTCGGCCGTGGGCTACCAGCCGACCCTCGCGCAGGAAATGGGCGAGCTTCAAGAGAGAATAACCTCGACTAAAAAGGGCTCCATCACCTCTTTCCAGGCGGTGTACGTCCCGGCGGACGACCTCACCGACCCCGCGCCCGCAAACACTTTCGCCCACTTGGACTCGACCATAGTCCTCGACCGCTCCATAGCCGCATTGGGCATATATCCCGCCCTCGACCCGCTGGCTTCAACTTCCAACGCGCTTTCGCCGGACATCGTGGGGCAGGAGCATTTCAAAGTCGCCCGCGGCGTCCAGGAGGTCCTTCAAAAGTACAAGGATTTGCAGGACATAATCGCAATTCTCGGTATAGACGAGCTCTCCGACGAGGACAAGCTGACGGTCTCGCGCGCCAGAAAAGTTCAGAAGTACCTGTCGGCGCCCATGCACGTATCGGAGGTGTTCTCCGGAGTTCCCGGCGTATACGTTCCCGTGTCCGAAACCGTGCGCGGCTTCAAGATGATTCTCGACGGCGAGCTGGACCACGTCGACGAAAACGACTTCTACAACAAGGGCGCCATAGAAGAGGTGCTCGAAAGCCACGAAAAGACGAAAGCTGGACATTAATGGCCTTGACGGTGGAGATAGTGACACCCGCGGGAATCGCTTGGAAGAGCGACAAAGTGGACGCGCTGACATTGCCCGCGGCCTCCGGAGAAATCCAGATATTGCCAGGGCACGTTCCAATTTTGACGATATTGAACGCAGGGTCGCTCATCGCGCAGATAGGCGAAAGCGGAAACAGCCTTGCAATAGACGAGGGATACGCGCGCTGTATGGGCGACGTCGTCTCGGTGCTGACCGAAGCGGCCATAAATGTCGAGGAAATAGACGAGGAACAGGCTGAAAAAACGCGGATTGAAGCTTTGAAAGAGCTGGACAAAATACGCCGCCAACCCCACGTCGACGACGCGGAAATTGAGCGTTTAGAATCCATAGCGCGCTTCTCGATAGCGCAGAAGCTGACAAAGGCGAAAAAGCGCCAGCACTAAAGCGGCGTTCGCCATCGTATATGGGAGGCCGTTGCAAGCGGGCGCGGCGGCGGTGCAAACTCCGCTTTCGCAAGGCGAAATTGGGCGCAGAAAAAACGCCTCTCTTATTTAAGCGCAACCGCGGCGCGCGCGATATTGCGCAATTAAGGCTGCGGACATTTCCAACCAATAGCAGCTGCGCCTAAAACCGCGGAAAACATTGCGCGGGGAAAGGGCGGGGAAGCCGAAAAATTCCCCATGCGCCTTCTGCCGCAATTCTTGCGCCTAATACCCCCCTCCTGAAAAACGGCCGCAGGATTCGCCGATTTGCATTTCACAAGCAATTTCTTCGCAAGTCGGCCGCTACAAATTTCGGCACAGAATTTTCAGCCAGCCAATGACTCTTCCAAACGCGAGGGCGTAACCATGCGGCAAACAAGCGGCGCAACGCACAACAGAAAGAAGGCGGAAAAGCTATACCGCAATTCTTGCGCCTACTATCCCTCCTGAAAAACGGCAGCAGGATTCGCCGATTCGCATTTCACAAGCAATTTCTTCGCAAGTCGGCCGCTACAAATTTCGGCACAGAATTTTCAGCCAGCCAATGACTCTTCCAAACGCGAGGGCATAACCATGCGGCAAACAAGCGGCGCAACGCACAACAGGAAGAAGGCGGAAAAGCTATACCGCAATTCTTGCGCCTAACACAATTCCGCAATCCTTGTCCCTCAAAAAAATCCCAAAAAAAAGCCGCCAAAAGAGGCGGCTAATTCAAAGGCAAGAATGCGGGCGAAATATTTTCGCGCAAAAGGAATGAAACTCTTATCCTCGTTAACTTCCGACGTTAAAAAATATTTTTTTTAGCAACGCAACTTTGCGGGGCAAAGCGCCCTCGGCCAGCCTACTTGCGGCGGCGGACAAACGCGGTCGCAAGCGATAGAAATCCCATCAAAGCCGCCCATTCGGCTGGCTCCGGAACATTGAAAGAAACAATTCCGTTCTCCACGCCAAACTGGACGTTGGAATCAAATTCAAATTTACTCCAGTCAATATCGGACTCCGACTGTATTATGTCGGACAAGTTTATCGAAAACACCCCGTCGGCCGAAGAATCAACTTGAAAATAAAGTTTTCCGAAACTATCACCCACCAATTCTCCGGAAATTTTTCCGTAGGAGTCCCCTCCCGCAATGCCTATAACCATGAGGGAATCGGCGTTCAGGAGAATGTCCGTCGAAGAGCTTACAGAACTGCCGGCGCCGACAGCCAACGACTGCGCGTTGGAAATCCAGCCGCCGGAGAGATTCAAACTGCTGCCGTCTTCAACAGACACCTTACCGGTAATGCCCGACACGTCCGCGGCTATCGAGAGCGCACCCCCTCCCTTCACCGTAAATCCGCCCGCCGCGCCGTCCGCCGCCGCGACTGTCACTCCGGAGCCGATTGAAATGGTGTTGGAGTTCGTGTCAAAAATGGAATTTTCCCCCATGGCGTAGGTGAGCGAACCGCCCGCAACCGCGTCTATCGTCAAATTTGCGGCAGCCGCAAGCGTTCCGGAAGAGTGCCTTATCGTGAATATGTCCTTCACATTGCGGTGCGTAAAGGATCCCAAGCTCAATGTGCCGCCGTTAATGTGAATCAACGAGGTATTTCCGTCGGCCACCCCGCTATTATCCGCGTAAAAATTTTCCACATTAAGCGAAACTTTATCGTTTATCGTCAGAGTGGTATTGCAGACCTGCCCTTCCGTCTTAGAATGCCTGAATCTCAGGGTTGAAATGTTTACCGCCCCTCCGATTTCGTCGTCAAATTTGGAAAACACTATTTCGGCGTTTCCGTTCACATAGTTCTCGCCGACATTGAGAGCCTTTATGCTCATGCTCCCAACCGCAACCTCCACGGGATTGTCGTAAGTATGAAATACGTTTACGAAGTCCACGGGACTCGCGTTCGAGTAGTCCTCGGCGTCTTTGCTCTTACAATATATGTTAAATTCCCTCGCCGTAATTTTAACGCCTGAATACCATGAGGTGCCGTTGCCGTGCGCGCCACTCGAATAAAAATTAAGCACATCTACGGAAATGGACGCGCCCGACTTTAAATCGTAAAAGCCGTACATCGTCACATTGTCGTCCGTCGTGGGATTCGGCGGTATGGGTATATTGCTCGTATATGTTTCAGTGTGGTCGAAACCGATGAAGTCATAATTGTATCCCTCTTTGTCGGGATTCGGAAGCGCCGTGATGACGTAGTCGGCCGCGACAACTTGGACGGCGGCCAAAAGGAATGCCGCAACTGCTATAAATCCGGTTTTCATGGAGTTCATATTTGTCAAATTTGTTTATTGATGTGTCGGTATGAACCGATTGCATTCAGGGGTTAAAATCTATACTAATATTTATATTTAAAATCGGTCTCTTTCCAAATACAATAATATTTTTCGCGCATTCCCCCAAAGTTTCGCGCGCCATTTTGCCCGAATCCGCTTTGCGAACCTTCATGCGGCAAACGAGCTTTCGGCCAATTTTACGGTTGCAACGCGCATTATTTCTATTATACCCGTATTAACGTTAAATACTTAAGCGAATGAAGACATTTATTTCTTCCCTGTTGGCTTTGACGCTCTTGGGCGTCCCGCAAATTTTCGCCGGCCAAAAACCCGCGCCGGAACAATCGCCCAAGCTCTTTAAGGACGGCGACCGCGTGTGCTTTATAGGCGACAGCATTACGCACGGCGCCTTTTACATAGAAAATCTGCTCTTGTTTTACACCACCCGCTACCCGGACGCCCGCATGCAAATCTACAATGCCGGCATGAGCGGGGAAGGGGTCGGCGGAGTTTTGAAGCGCCTCGAATGGGACGTATTCAACAACAAGCCCGACGTCAGCGTAATCATGATAGGAATGAACGACGTTCCGCGCGGAGCCTACGCCGAAAAATGGCGCAACCACAAAAGCTTCCCCGGCCGAGTGAAGGGCTTTCACGAGAGGTACTCGCGCGATATGGACAAGGTTGTAAAAGCCCTCGCAGAACGCACGAAGAAAGTCGTCGTGTTCACGCCGTCGATTTTCGACCAGACTGTACAGAGCAAGCGGGAAAACCTCTTGGGCTGCAACGACGCCCTCGGTTGGGCGGCGGAAGTCGACAAGGCTGTGGCGAAAAAATACGGGGCAGAAGTCGTCGACATATGGTCGTACATGACCGAAATGAACGGGCGCTACCAGCAGTCCGACCCCACGCGAAGCTTCATAGACTTCGACCGCGTCCACCCGCGCGACTTGGGCGGGTTCGTAATGATGGCAAAGGTCGCCATTGATATGAACGAATCCCCGATCGTCTCACAAATCCAGATCGACGCCGGTAGCAAAAGTTCCGCCGGCACAATCAACGCAAAAGTTTCCGACGTAAAAGCCGACGCGAACGGGCTGTCGTTTACCGCACTTGAGAAGGCCCTCCCGTTCCCCATGACCGCCGAAAAAATCGAGGCGGACAAGGTGCTGAACTTCACGGACACATTCAACAGGCAGATTCTGAAAGTCTCCGGCCTGAAAACCGGCGATTACGATTTGAAAATCGACGGCAAGAAGGTCGGGTGCTATTCCTCCGCGCAGCTTGAAAAGGGGGTAAATTTGGCCTCCAACAAAGACACTCCGCAATACCGCCAGGCGGAGGAAGTCGCAAAGCTGTGCAGAAAATTCAAGGGGCAGACGCAAACCTGCCGCGCGATAGTCGGAGCGGAAATCTGGCTGAACATATCGCATTTAAAAACGGTGGAGGAGCGCTGCCGGTCGCTTGAACAACAGCTGAAAGAGGGAAAAATAAAGCCCGGCGGCGACACAGCATGGGCGAAGGCCTATCCGATCAACAAGCCGCGCGAAGCCGAGCTTCTCGAGGGCGTCCAGCAGACTATCAGGCAGGCGTACGACGCGGCAAAACCCGTCGAGCACAAGTTTGAGCTTGTGCCGGCCGCATAAGCCTGCCGGCGCCGGCAGATTTGGCGCGCGGCGGCGGACGCAAAAGGCGGGCAAAAGACCCCTTCATTAGGACGTCCGGCGCGCGGAAAGAAAAACCGCGCTTTCCCGCGCTAAACGGATTTTTAAACGCAATTTTCGGAATGGGATTTTCGCGCAAGCTTTCGCATGCGGGTTGGCCGGCGGCGATTGGCGGCGCGCGGGCGGAATATCCTAAGCTGCCGCCTTGCAAAATCCACCCGAAAAAAATTCAAAGGGGAGGTAAATCAACATGAAAAGAATCGTCTTGTCCGCCGCGGTTTTCGCGGCCTTTTGCATAGCGTCGGCCGGCGCCGCGCCAGTCCGCAGCCCAAATCATTTCAAGGCGGGCGAAAAAATATGCATGATTGGCGACAGCATAGCCCACGGCGGTTTCTACACCGAAAACATACTGCTCTTTTACGCCACGCGCTATCCGCATGCAAAAATTTTCTTCTGCAACGCGGGAATGAGCGGGCAGGGAGTCGGCGGCGTCTGGAACAGGCTGAAGTGGGACGTTTACGAACGCTACGCCCCTGATACGTGCATTATCATGATAGGAATGAACGACGCCCCGCGCGGCATGTACGCCGACGGCGTGCGCGGAACGCCGAAGGCCCTCGCGCGCATAGAGAGCTTCCACAAAAATTATCCCGCCGTTTTCGACAAGGTTTTGGCGTCGCTCGCCGAAAACTGCAAGAGGGTAATCGTATTTACACCGTCGATTTTCGACCAGACCGTGCAAAGCAAGCGGGAAAACCTCTTGGGCTGCAACGACGCTCTCGGCTGGGCGGCGGAGGCCAACAAGGCCGCGGCGAAAAAATACGGGGCAGAAGTCGTCGACATATGGTCGTACATGACCGAAATGAACGGGCGCTACCAGCAGTCCGACCCCACGCGAAGCTTCATAG
>CALXMX010000141.1 GCA_944389575.1 uncultured Opitutales bacterium | reverse complement strand
AAGGGATTCGAACCCCCGACCCTCTGGTCCCAAACCAGATGCGCTACCAGACTGCGCTACCGCCCGCCTTATGCAGACCCCTCCGGGAGCCTGGCATTGTCGCAAAAAAACAAACCATTTGCGGGCGCTTGTAAAGCTTTTTCGCCTGCGGAAGATGCGAGTTTTAGATTGCGGCCTTTTGCCTGCCGCAGAATTGCGCGTCAAAAGGCGCGCCTTTTTTAGCGGTAAAAATATTTGCCTTTCCAACCGCCGCCGTTCGATTTTTTCCCAAGGTTTACATTTCTTTGCGTCCGCCAATCCGCCTTTTCGGCTTGGTGCAAGGGCTTGGCGTAAGCGGCAAATGGAGGGGCGGCCGCGCAAAAAAAACGCCGGCGAAATGCCGGCGTTTGCCAAATTGAAAAAAACTACTTTGTCTCGGCAAACGAGACTTGCTTTATTCCCGCCTTTACGCAGGCGTCAAGCACAGACATGGAGGCTTGGTGCGGGGAATCCGGATCGGCCGATATGGATACTATCGTCGATATTTTGCTCTTGTCCGCGCTAGCCTTCAGGCGCGCGAGCGTGCGGGCAAGCTCCTTAAATTCGATTTGCCCTGGAGCATCGCACGGCGTTCCGTTGAGCGCCACGCTTCCGTCTGGATTTATTTCCACTATCTGCTCGCTCGGCATGACGACGTTTTCGCTCGCCGCTCCGAACGCCGGCAGGGTGAACGGCAAATCGGCTTCCTGCTGGAGTGGAAGATACATAAAGTAAATCAGAAGAAGGAACACAACGTCGATCATCGACGTCATGTCAAACTTGTCTTCCGACTGCAATACTTCTAATCTGTCTGCCATGTAAATCAGTCCTTCAACGTTCCGAAGAGAATGTTGTAAACCCCGGCGTCGCCGCAGGCCTTCATGAGATCGTTGACGTATTTGTGCGGGGTGTTTGCGTCGGCCCTAATGTAGGCTCCCTTGAAGCCCTCCTTCTGGTTGCGCGCCGCAAGGACTTTTTTAATTGTGTCCAAGTCGGACTTGAACGCGCCCAGAAAGTAGGTGCCATTATCGGCTATCGATATGAACTGCCTGTCGCCCACGACCTTGGGCACAACCGCCTCCGGAGCCTTCGGCATCTGAACCTGAATTAGCTCCGCATTGGCGTAGCTGGTGACGGTCATAAAGAAGGTAATCAGAAGAAAAACGACGTCGATCATCGGCGTGAGCTCAAATCCGCCGTCGTTTTCCGCAGGTCTCCAAGTTTTCATCTACGCGAAATCCCAAAACTATTCGGATTTATTTTCGCTCTCCTCCGCAGCCGCCGCGGCATTTTCAACTACTTCGGCGGGAGTTCCGTCAATGTCGGCCTCCAGCTCGGAAATATCCTGCGGGCCGTATTTGAGCGCGGTCTTCATTGCAAAGACGAGGTCGCCTATGATGCGCCCCGCGCCGGAAATGATGGCGCCGTACTTGTTTTTGAAGAAGAAGAAGAAGAACATGGCCGGAATGCCGACAATCATGCCCGCCGCCGTCGTGATGAGCGCCTCAGCGATGTTGTCAGCCAGTTTCGACGCGCTGCCCGCGCCCTCTGCCGCGATGGTGTTAAACGCCTTGACCATGCCGCTGACCGTTCCGTACAGACCCAACATAGGCGCCAGAGACGCCGTCACCGAAAGGTAGTTTATGAGGACGTACGGGCCGGCAAATTCTTCTACGGAAGCTTCCTCCATTGCGGCGGCCACCGCGTCGGTATCGACTTCGCGCTCGTCGGCGCGCGCAAGGCCGCAGCCTATGATGTTTGTGATGGGGGAGGGGTTCTTTTCGCAGTATTCCACGGCCTCCTGAAATTGAAGCTGGTTGACCAGCTTCTCAACATGGGCGACACCGACGGGATTGAGGAACTTCTTCTTGCGAATCGCTATGAAATTGTAAATTACAAGCGTGGTTCCGAATATTCCGAAGAAACCGAGCGGATACATCGTGATACCGCCGGCGATCCACATGTCCATGAGGGATTTTTGGGTGGCGTTGGGAGCCGCTGCAGTTTCAGTGGGGGCATTTGTGTCTTGCGCGGCGAGCGTGTGGCCGAGCATTGACGCCGACGCAAGCATGAGAATGAGCAGTAGTTTTTTCATTGTTGTGTAGTTGTTTTTCAATTGTATAATATAAAAATTCCTCACCGCACAGAATCGCAATATGCCGTGCGTTTTCCAAGAAATATGTCGGATTTTATTCCCTTATTCAAGCTTTTTATTTTTTTATTGCGCCCCGGCGTTTTTTTCGAGTTTTGCGAAATCCGCGATTCTCTTGCATAGCTGGCTTAGGCCGTTCCGCCGATTCGGGGAAAGCTGGCTGCTTATCCCCAGTTCGTCGAGCGCGGAACAGTCGAACGACAGCACTTCGTCCGGAGTCAGCCCGGAATACATGCCGCACACTATTTCCGCCACGCCGCGCGTGACGATGCTGTCGGCGTCGCTTTGGAAATAGCACTTCCCGCCGCGAAACGACGGCACTAACCAGAGGCTGGAGACGCACCCCTTGACTAAAAATTCGTCGCGCTTCAATTCGGGGGGCAGGGGCGGGGCGGCCTTGTTCTTGGCTATTATATATTCAAACAGCTCCTGCGGATCCGCGAAGTAGCCGTACTCCTCCTCGAGAGCGGCCCTCCTTCTTTCTATTTCAGCGTTCATTTTTCTAAAAGTTTTTTTCGGACATTCGGATTCTTCGGCCCGGCTCCCACCGCGCTAAGCTATGCGCCGAATATGCTTATGCCGTTCTTGCGCGCGAGCTCGAAGACGGCGGGGGCGTCGAGCACGATGACCTTGCCGGCCTCTATCGCCGCGTATTTGATTCCCGCCTGCGCGAGTTTTCTTATCGTGCGCTCCCCGATGACGGGAACGTCGAAGCGGTAGTCCTGGTTGGGCTTTACGGTCTTTGTGAACAGCGCGTTTTGGGCCTCGAATTGGGCGCATCTGTCTATCATTTTGTCCGTTCCCTCAAAGGCCTCGACGGCGAGCACTGTGCCGCCGGCCGTGACGCAGCTCTGGCCGATGTCGAGCCGCGCGCATTCGCGGGCTATCGTCAGCGCGTGCTCCAGATGCTCGGGCTTGATTTTCCAGCTGCCCCCGCAGAGCAGCCCCTCCCGCGCGACGCATTCGTCGAGAAAGCTGCGCCCGTCCAGCATCTCGACGCCTATCTTCGACATCTCTCCGGCTATTGCGCCGAATATGGTTTCGGCGTTGCGCCTCTTCAGCCTCGCCAGAATCAGCGCGGCCTTTAGGTCGGGCGTCATTCCCCTGAAGAGTTTTTTGGGGGTGATTTGCCCGGCCATCATCGCGTACTTCGCGCCGAATTTTCCGAGGGCCTTCAGCAGCCTTCCGAGCTGTCCGACGTTTATGCGGACCCTGTCGGAGTCGGCGAACGAATCTTCCAGCTCCGGATTGGTCTCGCCCTCAAAGGCCACGAGCTTTAGCCGAATAGACAACGCGCGCATTTTCTCCGCCGCAATTTTTGGGTATTCCCCCTTCCCGGCGAGCAGGGCCACCGTTTGGCTCCGGTCGAAGCCCTCCGGCAGAAATTTTGAAATTGCGTTCGCGCTCATTGCAGGGAGGTATTAGGTTTATGGGGCGGGGCTTAATTTTTTCTATCTTCCAGGAAGTCTGGCGATACGATTCTTTCCGCCGCGATTTTGCCGTCTTTCGACACGCTAAAACCCACGGCGCGATTCGCCGTTTTCGCCATTTCCAGGGGCGGGCGCATTGCGTCGGCCCTTGATATTTCCAAGTTGGCTATGGAGGTTTTCAGCGCGCTTTTGCCCGCCTGCGCAACGGCCAGAAAGTAATTCCCGCGGTTGATGAACTCGCCGGAGCCGGAGCCGTTCGGGGTGAAGTTCGCGTAGCCGTCGAGAATCGCAAGATACGCCTTCCCGTCGCCTGCGGACACCTCCGCCTGCGAGCTTCTTATTTCAAACGTGCCCGCCGGAGTGCGGACGTAATACGGCGTCATGGCCGTCAAGTCGGGGGCGTAGAAATAGAGCGTCCCGCAGGGAAGGGAGAGCTCGAGCTTCGACGCGTTCGAAAATTTGTTCGCCAGGTCGTTCGCGCCCATTTTGAAGGAGTCCACCTTGAATTCCGTATCTTGCGCCGCGTAGATTGCCATGTTGTTCGACAGCGCAAACGTCGCGCTCTCTCCCGCGCCGAGCTTTATGGAGAATCCCTCCGCCGGCGCCGACTCCTTTGCGGGGAATGCGTCCGCCTTTATCCGCCAAAAATAAAAGACATTCTTTAGGGGTTTGGGACGGCGCAGCGTATGCGCGTATATCGCGCCGTCGATAAGCTCTTGCGCGGGCTTTGCGCCGTCGGCGGCTTTTGCCTCTCCAGCGGCTCCTGTCCCTTCCGCGGTTTGCGTCTCGGACACCGGCGCGGGCGCGGGAGCCGGCGCGCCGGCGGTTCCGGTTTCGCCCGCGGGCTGCCGCCGCGCGGAGGCGACCTTGGAATCTTCCCCCGCGAATGCCGGCAGTAGCGCCGCCGCCGCAAATATGAGCGCGATTCTCTTCATGTCACTTTACGACAAAATTCACTATTTTGCCCGGCACACATATCTCGCGCAGTATCGTCTTTGCGTCGAGGTGGCTCTTGACCGACTTTCTTGCCTCCGCCAGAATTTCCTCCTTGCCGGCTTCGGCCGGCACGCAGACCTCCCCGCGCAATTTGCCGTTGACCTGCACGGCCATCTTAATCTGCTCGTCTTTTAGCAGCGCGCAATCGGCCTCCGGCCAGGGCTCTTTCGCCACGGAGAATTTTCCGCCCAGCCTGTCCCAGAGCTCCTCCGATATGTGCGGGGCGAACGGCGCAAGCAGCTGCACGAATTTCTTTGCGCTATCAAGCGACACTTCCGCCTGCTTCTGCATGGCGGAAATGAAAATCATCATCTGCGAAATCGCCGTGTTGAAGCGCAGCCCCTCTATGTCGGAGCCGACTTTTGAAATGGTCTCGTTGAGAATCTTCAGGAAGGCCGGAGAATCCTTCGCATTTTTGGAGATTTTCTCCGATATTTTTCCGTCCTTGCCCACGTATTCGCGCCAGACCTTTCTCAAGAAGCGCGCAACCCCCTCTATACCGTTTGTGTTCCACGGCTTTTGGTCTTCGAGCGGGCCGAGGAACATCTCGTACAGCCGCAGGCTGTCCGCCCCGTAGGAGGCTATTACGTCGTCCGGGTTGACCACGTTGCCGCGGCTCTTGCTCATCTTGAAGCTGCGCGCGTCGACAAGGACGCTCCTGTCGGCCTTCAAGACGAAATTCGCGCCGCATTTCTCGACTTCGGATTCGTCGAGCTTTATCTGCTGGGCGCCTTCGTGCGGCTTGTCCGCCGAAATCCACTTTCCGTCCGCGCCGCGGTAGCCGACGTACTCGGTTTGCCCGAGTATTATCCCCTGGTGGAACAGCCTCTTGAACGGTTCGTCCTCCGCGACTATTCCGCAGTCGAACAGCACCTTGTGCCAGAAGCGCGCGTACAGCAGATGCAGAACGGCGTGTTCGGCCCCGCCTATGTAGAAGTCCGGATAGCGCCAGTATTGCCCGGCCTTTTCGCCGATTGGGGCGCTGTCGTTGAAGGGGTCGCAATAGCGCAGATAGTACCAGCACGAGCCCGCCCATTGGGGCATGGTGTTCGTTTCGCGGCGGGCGTCAAACCACTCTCCGCCCGCGTCCGCGGCCTGCGCCTGCGAGGCGGGCCTCACTTCCGCGGTGGCGGCGTTGAATTTTACGTTCAGCCAGTCCGCCGCCCGCGCGAGCGGGCTTTCGCCCGTGCCGGAGGGTTGGTAGTTGTCTATTTCCGGAAGCTCCAGCGGCAGGGCTTCGTCCGGAAGCGGCAGCGCGTAGAAAGTCTCGCCGTTCGAGTCCGTGTAGCTGACGGGTTTTTCCGGCATGTTTTTATTCCAGGCCGCGCTCTTGGAGGCGGCCTCGTACCCGTCCTTTGAAGTCCAGATTATCGGGAACGGCTCCCCCCAGTAGCGCTGGCGGGAGAACAGCCAGTCGCGCAGTTTGTAGTTGACCGAGCGCTTGCCCGCGCCGCGCGATTCCAACAGCAGCGCAATCTTCTCCTTCGCCTGCGCGGATTGCATTCCGTCGAATTCGCCCGAATTGACAAGCTTGCCGTCCGCCGTGAACGGGAGCTTCGCGTCATTTCCGTCCGCGTCCTTTTTTTCTATCACGCGGATTATCGGCAGGCCGAATTTTTCGGCGAACTCAAAGTCCCTGTCGTCGTGCGCGGGGACGGCCATGATTGCCCCCGTTCCGTAGCCCATGAGGACGTAGTCCGCCGCCCATATCGGGATTTTGCGGCCGGTGAGCGGATTTATCGCGTGCGCGCCGGTAAAGACGCCCGTCTTTTCCTTGGCCAGATCCGTTCTGTCCAAGTCGCTCTTGGAGGCCACGGCCTTTCTGTAATTTTCTATCGCCGCCCTGTTTTCCGGAGACGTCAGTTTGTCGACGAGCGGGTGCTCGGGGGCGACCACCATGTATGTGGCCCCGTACAGAGTGTCGGGGCGGGTTGTGAAAACTTTGAGCTTTTCGCCCTTCGCTGCGGAGTCGGCAATCTCAAAATCCACCTCCGCCCCCTCGGAGCGGCCTATCCAGTTTGCCTGCAGGCGCTTGGTGGATTCCGGCCAGTCGAGCCTGTCTAACCCCTCGAGCAGCCTGTCGGCATAGGCGGTAATTTTCAACACCCACTGGCGGAGCTTGCGCTTTTCGACGGGATGTTTGCCCACTTCGCTCCTGCCGTCGACGACCTCCTCGTTGGCGAGCACCGTCCCGAGGGCCGGGCACCACCAGACGGGCTTTTCGTCGACGTACGCCAGGCCGCGCTTGAACAGGCGCAGAAATATCCACTGCGTCCACTTGTAGTACGACGGATCCGTGGTGTTTATTTCTCTCTGCCAGTCTATGGCAAACCCTATGCTCTTTATCTGCTTGCGGAAATTGTCCACGTTTTTGCGCGTGGTGACTGCGGGGTGTGTGCCGGTCTTTACGGCGTACTGTTCGGCCGGAAGCCCGAATGCGTCCCACCCCATCGGGTGCAGCACGTTGTATCCCTTGGCCCATTTGTAGCGGGCGATGATGTCGCTTGCGGTGTATCCTTCGGGGTGCCCGATGTGCAGCCCCGCGCCGCTCGGATATGGAAACATGTCCAGTATGTAGTACTTGCCGGCTTTTGACTCGTCGAAATCTTTTGCGTGGAAGGTTTTTTCGGTCTCCCACCTGTTTTGCCAGTATCGCTCTATTTCCGAAAATTCGTAGTCTGTATTCGATGTCGCCATATTATATACGCTGTAAATAAGGCTTTTTATATTGGGGCGTTTTCGCCTTTCGTCAAAGTAAAATCTAAAAAATTTCCCGCGAAACTTTCGCGGATTTTTTGCGTTGAATTAAAAAAATGCGCCGGTTAATGTTTTTTATTAAAATATAATCGGCACACAGTGGGGTTTTGGCGTATGAAACGTATTTTTGCAGCCGCTATTTTTGCGTGTTTTTCGGCAGTGTCGCTGAATGCGATGATTGTCTATGGAAAGGACAATGATTCGACCAAGGTCGTTTACGACGGCTCCGCTTCGGCAGGGGCGTATTCCGTCGTCAATGTGGCGGGCTGCTCGGCGGTGTATTTGGGGAACGGCTGGTTCCTCACGGCCAATCACGTCGGAGTGACGACCTTGTCTTCGGTTTCGCAAAACGGGCAGTCGGCGGCGGTTGACTACGTTTATCCGTCCTTTTCGTCCGACCACTCGGGCGTGGATTTGAAGCTGTTTTATTCCGGCAATGCCGAGGCGTCGCTGGAATATCTGACCGCCGCGGCATTGGACGCGAACATATCTTCCTATGCGACCAGGTATTCGACGGATTTGAACTTTGTCTCCGGCGGGGTGGGGCGCGCGGCGGACTCCTCGCCTACCGACGCGGTCGTGCCCTGGGGAGACCTCTCCACCATGGCCATTCGCTCTCAAAGCGACAGGGTTGACGCTTCGTACTCGAATTCCGGCATTCGCTACTTCGCCAACTATGCGGAGGCCAGTGAGGGCTCTTTGGGCGCAGCCGACCGCGACTCCGGCGGCGGCGTGTTCCTCGCCTATCAGGATACCGCCTATTTAGTCGCCACCATTATCGGAACGACGCAGGTTGACGAGACCGTTTTTGCCTCCGGTTCGGATTCTGAATCCGATGCGGCTTCCGCCACCGCTTCCATATCGGTAAATCTGCTTGACTATGTGGACGACATCAAGGCTGTAATCGCTACGACTCCCGTTCCGGAGCCCGCCGCCGTCGCTTCCCTAATGGCGGGAGCGTGTTTGGCGATTGTCTTGTTTGCGAGGCGGAAGTAGCAGGCGGAAATGGCTGGCGGAAATGGCTGGCGGAAATGGACGCGGGTGATTTTTGCCTCGCGCAATTAGGCAAGGGCCGGAGGGCGCGAAAAAAAATAAAGCGGCCGGACATTTGAAAGGCGGGAGGCGGGAAATAAAAAAGCGCCCGAAGTTTTGATTGTGCCGCCTTGAGGTCGCGTGCGGGCTATCCGCATTTGAAGGCGCCGAATGTGCGCGTCAAAAACGGGTGGGGCGGGCGGTCGCGCGCAAAACCGGAAGTTATGGAAGATTAGAGAGGCTGATGCAAACGCCGTTTGAATGTGCGTTTGAGGCATTATATGAAGAGGCGGAATCGTCAAGGGCGGGGGATAGAGGAAAATAAAACGTCTGCGTCTGAACGTTTGAAAGGCCGGAGGGAGAGAAAAAAAATAAAGCGGCCGGACATTTGAAGTCCGACCGCAAGGTGCATAAAATACGCGATTCGCCTTAGGGCGCGCCTGCCGCGCCCTGCGCGCTTTGCCCCAAGCCTTATCTCCTCCTGCGGCGCGCCGCGGCGGCGAGAGCTGCGAGCGCGAAAATCGCCGCCCATTCGGCCGGCTCCGGAACGGCTATGTATGAGACGTACAGCCCGTTTGCGTCGTCGTATGCGGCGAATCTGTAAATAACGCCGTCCAGTTCGTATTCCTCGCAGTACGAATTTGTGACGAAGGAAATGGTGTCGGCGGCACCCTCAGTCCACGACATGACTTGCAGGCCGTCCTCCTTGTTTTCGCGTATGAGGTACGTCCAGTAGTCGTCGGGGAGGTTGCCGAGCGCGTCGGTAAGCTCGATTGTCACCTGTCCGCTTCCGGTCGCGCCCTTTTCAAATGAGAGCTTGTCGCAGATTGCGGCGTTGTTTTCGTCTACGTCCAAGCGCACGCGTATCGTGCCGCCGTCGCCCGAGACTTCAAGGCTGTCGAATGCGAACGTTCCGCCGACCTGCACGTTTGAATTGCCGAATCTGGCAATTTCGGCTTCCGAATGCTTTTCTAACGACAGCGTTCCGTGGTTCATGTTCGCGCCGTCGGCGGCGTAGTTGAGGTACAGGAATCCGCTCTGCATTCTCACGCCGCCCTCAAACTTCATCGTGCCGCCGGAAAAGGACTGCCCGTAGCTCAGGTAGCGGGTTATGTTCAGGTCGTCGTCGTATGCGGCGCTTCTTACGACGAAGCCGAGCTTCGCTCCGCTCGTCCCTGTGTAGTTAAACATGTAGCCTATGCTTCCCGTCGAGTATTGCGACTGGCTGTTGTTTGTCAGCACGACGGTGAGAGAGCCCGTGGATTCGACGTTTGAGCGTATCGCAACACCCGCAGTTCCGGAGAAGCCGTTTACCCACATGTGGGAGTCGTTATCCACCTGCATGTCGTTGAAGCTTCCGTATTGGAGGGTTTCGGTGTCGGTGCCCTCCCTCGGAGTGTTGCCGACGATGTGCGACTTAAACAGAATATTGGGATTGTCTATGGAGGACTCCCCGGTAGCGTATATTTTGCCGTAATTTTGGCCGGTATGCCCGACGGTCGTCACGCCGTTTACGACAATGCTCTTTACGCTCCCTATGCGCGAGTCGGCCGAACCGATAGTGCTTGCCAGATATAAATCACCCTCCACTATTATCGCGTTGTTGTTTCCCCCGCCTATGTAGCCGTCGTATTTGGTGTTGTTTTTCAAATCACCCTTGATTCTTATGGTCGCCCCTTCGGAGGAAGTCAGAACGGGCGCGTAATTTAGATTGGCGCTTCCCCCGGCCTCCCACGTGATGGAGTTCACGTAGATGTCCCCGCCGAATGAAAGCTTGGGGGAGCCGCTTGTAGGAGAAGCTCCCGAAAAGTAGAGGTCGGCAGTTCCGTCGGTGAAGTTGGGAGCTTCGGTCGCCTGAATGGTGAAGTCGGCGTCGAGATACCAAACGGAGGCGTCGTT
This sequence comes from uncultured Opitutales bacterium, assembly GCA_944389575.1. Lineage (GTDB taxonomy): Bacteria > Verrucomicrobiota > Verrucomicrobiia > Opitutales > Intestinicryptomonadaceae > Merdousia. The sequence continues at coordinate 3,774 of CALXMX010000141.1, read as the reverse complement.
TAGGTCGATGGCGGTATCGGCGATATTTGCGGCGTTGAAGTAATACGATGTCGCCCCTGCGGGCAGGACGAGTGCGCAGAAGAGGAGCGGAAGCGATACAGCTTTGGTCGGATTCAGATTCATGTATGTAATATGCGAACTAAGTTAATTGTAAATTTATGATTTATGACGGATTGCGTCGGGTTTTACGGTTATTTTTTTGAGGAAGCAGGGCGTGTCAATATTTTTAATGGCGATGTTTTAATTTAAGTCTCTATTTTTCATTTCTATTACGAAGGAATCCGCGCAATGCGCGCCCGAATAACTCCCGTACGGATTTCCGCAATTTTCGCCGGCCGCCGCCGCTACCTTTTGTTGTTCGCCTTGGCCGCCCGCTGCGGGAACTTTGCGCGCGAATACAATTAGCCGCCCGAGAGCGCGCAATCTCAATGGGCGATATTATATAAACTAATATAAAAGCAATATAAGGGGCATTTTTTTGGGGGCAATAGGCGCATGGACGGCAATAGGCGTTCGGACGGCAATAAGTGGTATAAGTAGTAGTGGCGCGGACATCGGTACGTGCGCGGACGCAGGTACGGATACCGGCGCAGGTGCCGGTGCAAGTGCAGGTACGGGCTCCGGCGCGTAAAAACTAAAGATTTATGCGGAGTATTGCGTTGGGTCCTTTACCCCGGCGAGTTCGAAGGCCTGCCGGCGCTCCATGCATGTGCCGCACTTTCCGCAGTGCAAGTCCCCTCCCTTGTAGCACGACCAAGTCTTGGAGAAGTCCACGCCGAGTTTCGCTCCGATGCTCACAATCTCGGCCTTGGTGCAGTTTACAAACGGGCGGAGCAGAGCTATCGGGGTGTAGTGGCAGAGGGCGAGAACCTTTTCGAGGGCGTCGGTAAATTCGCTTCGGCAGTCGGGATATATCGCGTGGTCGCCGGAGTGCGCCGCGTAAGCCACGCCGTCGCAGCCGATGGAAATTGCGCGCGCGGCGGCGGCGGAAACCATTATCATATTCCTGTTGGGCACCACGGTGGATTTCATGTTTTCGTCCGCGTAGTTTCCCTCCGGAACTTCCGCGCCCGCGCAGGTCAGGCTGTTGTCGCCGAATATCTTTACCATGGAGCGCATGTCGCACACAAAGTGCGGTATGCCGAGCGCCTCGCAATTCTGCCTCGCGAAGGCGAGCTCCTTTGAGTGCTTCTGCCCGTAGTCGAACGAAACGGCCTCGCGAAGGCGCCCCTCGGAGGCCAGCTGATACAGCATTACCGTGGAGTCCAGACCGCCGGAATAGATTGCCACTATGGAGTTTGCCGAGCTCATTGTTAAGATTGCGTTAAAATATTATTTGCATTGTGTGAGGATTTTTGCCACTTTCAACCCCAAATTTTTTCGATGAATACCGCTTTTCAAATCTTGGGCAGTTTGGGGCTTTTTCTCTTCGGCATGAAGCTGATGGGCGACGGCCTCCAGAAAATATCGGGCGAAAAGCTCAGGGCTGTAATGCGCTCGATGACCGGCAACAGGTTCAAGGGAGTGCTGTCCGGGACGCTGGTGACGACGGCGGTTCAGTCGTCCTCGGTGACGACGGTGATGGTGGTGGGCTTTGTGAACGCCAGCCTCTTGACTCTGCGCGAGGCGATAGGAGTGATAATGGGCGCCAACCTCGGCACGACCACGACCGCATGGGTGATCGCGCTGCTTGGATTCAGATTTTCGCTGGCGGATATCGCGCTGCCGATAGTCGGCGTGGGGGTGGCGCTAAGCTTCATGAAGAAGCCTTCGGTAAAGGATTTTGGGGAGTTTCTGGTGGGTTTCGGAATCCTGTTCATGGGCCTCGATTTCCTGAAGAACGCCGTGCCCGACATTCAGGCGCACCCAGAATGGATGATGTGGGTTACGGATATTTCCAAACTCGGGTTCTGGTCGGTTTTGCTGTTCCTGTGCATAGGGATACTGCTTACGATAGTGGTTCAGGCCTCCTCCGTCACCATGGCCATAACAATCACAATGGCCGCGAAGGGGCTGATAACTTTCGACCTCGCCGCCGCAATCGTCTTGGGCGAGAATATCGGAACTACGATAACCGCAAATCTTGCGGCCTTGCAGGCCAGCTGGAACGCCAAGCGCGCGGCGATAGCGCATTTGGTGTTCAATGTGATAGGCTCGATTTGGGCGCTGGTGTTCTTTTATTGGTTTGTAGATTTGATATATTGGATAGTGCCGGTGCCGGCCTCGATTTCGCCGGAGATGGCCGTTTCGCTCGGGGTGGCGAATGTCGCCTCGCTCTCGCCCGAGCAGTATTCGGATTTGCTTGCGCGCGCCGCCGTGCCCGACCGGCTTGCCCTGTTTCACACGCTGTTCAACTTTTTGAACATCTGCCTGCTCATAGGTTTTGTCCCGCAGATAGAACGCCTGACCTGCTGGGTCTTGAAGGATTCCGTAGATAGGAAGCGGCGCACGTCCGTCCAGCGCCTGGCGTATCTGACGACAAACCTTCCGGACATGGGGGAGCTTGCGCTGATAGAGGGGCAGAAGGAATTGGTGAAGCTTTCGGAGCTCTCAGGGGAAATGTTTAAGGGCTTCGTCCACGTAATTCAGAATCCCGACAAGGATTTGAGCGAGGAGGTCGGGAGGCTGCGCGATTTGGAGCAGGAGTCCGACAAGCTTTCGGTGGCCCTGACAAACTTTTTCGTGCAGTGTTCGTCCCACGAATTGAGCCAGTCCAGCCTGAAGATGATCACGCGGAATTTGATTGTCGTCCCGGAGCTTGAGGAGATGTGCGATAGCTGCTATCGCCTCATAACGCTTGCGCGCAAGCGGTATCGCCGGCAGTTTTTCGAGCAGATTTGGCAGTCTACGGCGTTTGCGGAATTTTGCGCCCAGATGAGCACGTTTGTGGAGTTCGCCGAAAACAGCCTTTTGAACGAAAAACTCATAACGCCGCCGACATTGGACGCGTCGCTGAAAATGCGCGGAAGGCTCGACCATGTGCGCAAGGCCCTGCGCCGCGAGGCCATCGCGCAGATGGAGTCTAAGGGCGTCACGCGCGGCGGGATTTTGTTCATAGAGATTCTTTCTGCCTGCGAGCGCGTAAACTCGCATGCGATGAATATTCTCGAGGCCATGAACCCCAAGAGCGCGGATATAGACTGACTTTTGGACTGACTTTTGTTTTCGCCGCTTGCGGCCCGCATTCCCTTTAGCCCGGAGCGGGATTTTCGCGCGCAGCCTTTCGCAGGTTTTGAGGAAGGCGCTCTGCGCGAGGGGGCCTTGCGCGGTTTTTTTAGCTTTCGCCTTCAAAATCCAATGGCGTTGGGCATAATTGTTTGATTTTGCGAAACGATTTGTTATAACGGACGTTATTAAAAGGGAGGATTTTCAATGGCGGACGACATAATACTGCTATCAGATTCCGCGTTTTTCGTAAAGGCGGTGGACTTGCCCCCCGGCTTGCTCCGGCGCGATTGCGGCGATTTTGCGGACACGGCGCTCGAGGACATATCTCCGCTTCCTCCGGAAAAGCTCCGCAGGGGGTACGCGCTGTCGGGCGGGCGCATGGTGATTTTTGCGTCGTCTGCGGACAAGGCGTTCGGCGAGGGCCGGGACGAAGAGTCTCTCAAAGAGGCGAAGGTGGTGGCGCCGGCGGCCGCGCTTCTTGCGGCTTCAAACGCGGTCTCAGACGTGTCGTTTTTTAAGACGGCGGATTCCGTTTGCCTGATAGCGCCGAAGGACGGCGCGTGGGATGGCTTTTGGTCGATTCCCGCAGGCGATGATTTGGAATCC
>CALXMX010000140.1 GCA_944389575.1 uncultured Opitutales bacterium | reverse complement strand
AAAATTCCAGCCAGACACTCGGACGCAAACGCAAACAAAAACGAAAGGCGCCCGCATCGGATCTCACACAAAAAATTTTTGGCGCAAGAAACGAAAAAATCACTTCAGGCGCCAGCCGAACTTTATCGCCCCGGCTCTAAGCGTAAACGAGGTCGCAAAAGACAGGGCGATGGAATCGGAGAGATAGTAAACCAGCAGCCCCGCGGCGACGGCGGAGGCGTAAAGTTCGCCCCTGAAAATAAACGGCTGGCGGTTTAGGCATATGTCGCGCATAAGGCCGCCGCCCACGCCGGTCACAACGCCCATAATCAGGGCTATCTCAAAATTGCCGTGCATTTGAAATGCTATGGCGTAGCCCTGTATGGCAAACAGCGCCAATCCGAGCGCGTCGAACCAGTTTACGATATTTTTGCGGTTCTCTATGAACCTGCCGAAAAAGTACGTGACCACCGCGGTGGCGATGCAAATGTTGAGGGAATACAAGTACGGATCGCCAATCCAAAAAACCGTCCTGTTCAAAATGAGGTCGCGCAGGGTGCCGCCCCCTATGCCCGTCACAACGCCGACCACGACATATCCGACTATGTCCAAATCCTTCTTAAACGCGGCAAGCGCGCCCGAAATCGAGAACGCAATCAAGCCCGCTATCTCTATGAAAAGCATGCGACGGAAGTTATTTAACCGACGATAATCCCCCCGCCCCCATACACAAGCCTAAAGTTATAAACGCCGCCGACAGCCCGAAATTGCAGACATAGAAACGGCGGACTCCGAAAGGGGAGCGAGAACGAAAACCCGCGCCCGCAAATCCATTCGCGAAAACGCATTTCGCGCACTATCCGCCAAGTCTCAACGCCAAAATGCCCATGGGCCCCGCGGCTTGCGAAGCGCATCTCGCGCCCGGCCGTCGAGCCCAATTCCCGAGAACGCCCATTGAAGCCGCCCCTAACGGCCGCCAATCACATCGAATACGCCGCCCGAAAAAACGGCGCAAAAGAACTCCGAACGGCAAAACCTGACGAAGGCTCAATGCGGATTTCAAGGCGGGATTTAGGAAGGCCCAATGCGGGATAATACTGTTTGACTTTCGCCGCGCGCGGCATAAATTCGCAAAGAAAAATGGACAAGATAAACATAACGGCCAATTCGCGCCCCGTGCAAACCGCGCGCGGAGCCACACTGGAAAGCCTTGCGCGCGAGCTTGGGCTCAATCCCGCTCGATGCGTCGCCGAGGTCAACCAAAGGGCCGTAAGGGCGGCGGACTTTGCCAACACAAAGCTTTCCGACGGCGATAAAATAGAAATCATGCAGATTGTCGCGGGGGGTTAGGGGAGTTAGAGGAAAGCCCAATGGTCTATACGGACTTAAACGGAGAAATCGACGTGGGCTCGAGCGGACACCTGCTGGAGCTGGGCCCCTTTAAAATGCTTGTCGATTGCGGAATGCACCCGAAGCGCGTCGGACTGGATTCGCTTCCGGCGCTGTCGAAAATAATTCCGGAGAGTTTAGATTTCATCGCGATAACGCACGCGCATCTCGACCACTGCGGGGCGCTGCCCGTCGTGGCGCGCCACCAGGAGCGCGCGCAAATATTGACCGCTTCGGAGAACTGCGAGCTTCTCTTCCGCATGCTCCGCAATTCCCGCGCCGTTCAGGGTAGGCAGCGCGAGGAACTCGGCATAAAGGAGTATCCGCTGTACGACTACTCCGGCATAGACGCGCTTCGGCGGAGGGTGTTTCAAATGCCGTATATGCAGGAGCGCGCGTTTGAATCCGGCGGCGAAAAAATCTCCATAACGTTTTATCCGGCGGGCCACATTCCCGGCGCGGCGTCGATTCTGGCGGAATACAGGAGGCAAAAAATACTTTTTACCGGCGACATCTCGTTTCATTCGACGGGAATACTCAAGGGCGCCATTCCGCCGAAGGGCAGGATAGACACGATTGTCACAGAGACGACGCGCGGGTCGTACGACCGCCCCGAAGGGCAGACCTACGAGAGCGAGGCCAAGCGCTTTACGGCCTCCGTAAACCGCGTGTTGGGCGACGGCGGAAGCGTGCTCGTGCCGGCCTTCGCCCTCGGAAGAATGCAGGACATTCTCCAGTTGATAAATGCGGCCAAGAAGCGCGGGGAAATTCCCTCCGACGCCCCCGTTTACGCGGGCGGCCTGGGGCTCGACGTGGCGGAGCACTTTCTGCGCGAGTCCAAGAGGTCGGGAACGTTTTCGTTCAACAGGCAGCACATGGAGGGCGTTCGCCCGCTGCGCGCGGAAATAATCCCCGGAAAGGATTTCGACGAAAAGGGAATTTACGTCCTCGGAAGCGGAATGATGGTGGAGCGCACGCCGAGCTATCTGGCCGCGGCCGCAATGATGAATCAGCGCGCCAACGCCATATTCCTGGTCGGATACGCCGACGACGAAACCCCGGCCGGGCGCCTCATGAAAACCCCATACGGCTCCAATTTCTCCTTCCCAGACCTGCTGTTTGTCGGTACCCTGAACTGCAAAGTTGACAAATTCGACCTCACCTCGCACGCCGACCGCGGACAGCTGTTAGAATTTATGCTGGAGCGGGAGCCGCGCAACATAATCTTGACGCACGGCTCATTGGAGTCGCGCGAATGGTTTATGGACCAGATCTTGGATTTGTCTCCAAAGACCGCGGTAATAATTCCCGAGCCGTCGCAGTCGTACGAAATTTAGCCGGCGCGCCGAACGCCGCAAGAAGTGCGAACTGCAAGAAGCAAACCGCGCTCCGCAAGCTGCGAGTTGCAAGCCGCAAGCTGCGAGTTGTAAGTTGCAAGCCACAAAAAAAGCGCAGGCTCCCGCCCCCGCCGCCGAATTTAAAATGCTCAACCGGATTTGAAAGGCGCGAAGCAATTAAAAGAAGCGGTTAACGAAGAAAATAGTATAACTCTTCCGCGCGCCGCGAAAAATCCCATTCTGCCGCGCGAACTGCGGCGGAGGGAACGCCAAATATTAAAAAACGCCCGGCGCAAAATTGAAGGCGGCAAAACTCTCAACGCGCGAAAAAATTTTCACGCTCCCGCTCAAAATCCGCGCTGGCCAAATTCGGAATCCCGCGCAGGCCTCAAAACTCGGCTTCCGCAAGCGAATGAAAAACGCCGCTTAAAAAAGCGTCCGCGTCCTTCGGCAATTTTTTACGAATCGCCGCAACGGCGCCGCTTTGCGGGCGCAACATAATTGCGGGCCAAAACAGCTCCCGCTTTTTTTCCGCGCGCGCGCAAGAAATTTTGCCTGCGCTCTGCGCGCCGCGCGCCGCGCTAATCCATGCGGATAATCCTTCCGTCCCCGGCGCAGTCTATGCGAATGCGCAGCGCGTCCGAGGGAATCGCATCTTCAACGGCCTGCGGCCATTCGACGCATACGACTTTCGGCCCGGGCGCAAATTCGTCAATCATCAGATTCTCAAAATCCGACGCGCAGCTGAGCCTGTACGCGTCCACATGCACCAGCGAAAGAGGCTCGGCCGCATAGTACGCGCAAATGTTGAACGAGGCGCTTTTCACCGTTTCCGCAATTCCCAACCCGGCGGCCAGCCCCTTTACAAAAGCTGTCTTGCCGGCCCCCAAATCGCCGTACAAAGCAATAAACGCTCCGTCGGCAAGCTCCCGGGCAAATTTTTCTGCAATCGAGAGCGTGTCGCGCGCGTCCGCGCTGGCAAATCCCGAACGAAGAATCTCTGCAACCGCGCCCTTCATAAAACTGCGCCGCTCACTTTTCGGAAGGCGGCTCGCAATCCTTCCGCACCGAAAGTTCGGGCGTGTCCAGACCGTGGAACGCGCGGTACGACACCGTCTGCTCCGCCCCCATGTACGACTTCAAAAGCTTCGGATCGGTCTTTAAAAGATTCACCATTATAAGTCCGTCTATGCAGCTGCCGAACGAAGAGTCTATGTTGAACGCCAAAAGCTCCCCGTCGAGCTTGAGGTAGTGTTTCAAGAGCGTCGGTATGCCCTTGTTGTCTATCTCTATCTCCGACACCAGCGCGCTTATGTGATCTATGTCTTGCACACCCTCGAGAAGCGCCTGGCGCTCCGCCGACTTCAGGCGTATCTTCGGCGGCTTCTTGGCCTTCACAAGCTTGGACAGCTCCCCCGACGTCTTCCTCTCGCGCAAGAACTGCACAATCAAATCTTTCGATATGGAATTGTACTCGGTGCTTATGCTCACCGGCCCGTAGAGGGTCTTGTAGCGCGGGTGGCGCGACAAATACTCCCCTATCCCGCGCCATAAAATCGCAAGCGTCGAGCGCTTCTTCTGGTATTCGCTGACAATGAAAGAGCGCCCCATCTCAAGCGCGGGCGAAATTTTTTCAAACAGCTCCGGAGTGACCTTGAACAGCGTGGAAATGTACAGCCCCTGCATTCCCATGGCATTTATTATTTTGTCGGTCCTGCCCACGCGGTATGCGCCGGCGATTTTCTTCGCCTGGGAATCCCACATGAACATGTGCAGGTAGTACTGGTCGAATTCGTCGTTGTCGAGGCTCTTGCCCGTACCCTCGCCGACCTCCCTGAACGTCTTTTCGCGCAGGCGGCCTATTTCCATCAGCACGTGCGGTATCTGCCAGGCCTCCGCGCAATAGACGGAAATTTTATCCCCCCTTATCATCGCGGCGCTTTCCGGCAGAGCCTCAATTTCGCGCCTCATCTTCTCCGGATCTACGGGGAGTATAAGCTCCTGGCACTTGTGGCGGCGCGGAAAAATTTTGCCCAAATTTATGTTTTTTATCTGCCAGCGCGAGGCGGCGGCCTCCTCCGCATTCTGGTATTTTTTGCTGCCGAGAACGTAAGAATTTATGCGCATCCACGACGTCAACTCCGCGTCTGAATTGAATTGCGCCACTCTGCGGGCGTCCAGGGGCGTTCCGATTCTCATTCTCACGAGCCTGCGCTTCCGGGCGAAGCGCATCATTTCGCGCACGAGCATGAGCGTCCTAAGGCGCGGGTGAATCAGGCCGAGCGCATAGAACAGCCAGGAGTTTTTGCCCTCGAAATACACCGGCAGAATCTTGGCTCCCGTTCTGCGCGCGATTTGGGCGACGTTCGTGTTCCACTCCGGATCCGTTATGGAAAAGTCGCCGATATTGAGGTACGACACCGTTCCGGAGGGGAAAATCCCCACGCAGCCGCCCTTCTTCAAATGCGCCAACGTCTCCTTCATGGCCGCGATATTCTGGGCGGCCGCCCCGCTTCCCCCGAACGGATTTACCTCTATCGACCACTCCCTTATGTCCGGCATTCTCGACAGGAGCGAATTTAGCATCAGCTTTGTGTCCTCCCGCACGCCGAGCAGCACCGCCCCCATCGTAATGCCGTCAAGCCCCCCGAGCGGGTGGTTCGAGACCACTATCAAAGGCCCCTCGGTCGGAATTTTTTTCAATTCCTTTTCGTCGACTTCGTAGCTAAAGCCTATCGCGCAGACCGCCCGGTTGAAAAAATTTCCATACTCCGGATGCGCCAGAAAATAATCGTACGCCCTATTGATTGCGGAAAAGCCCAAAAACGACTCCAGCGGTTTTGCGACCAGCGAATACGCAAACCTGCGCCACTTGCATTTTATGGCGCCCTTTATGTCAATCAGGAGCTTCGGATCGGACATGTCTTTAAATGTTGCGCGCAAAACGCGCGTTTTGCAAACATAAATCGCACCTACGCGTCCGGCTCTTCCACGCTATCCGGCCCGTCCGGCAATTTGTCCGACTGCGAAAGCTTGAATTCTACCGCGTCCTTGAGAGCCTCCCACGAGGCCACTATGATGTTGTCCGACGCCCCCACCGTCCCCCAAATTGAGGCGCCGTCCTTCGACTCTATCATGACGCGCGTCGTCGCGTTTACGCCCGCGCCGCTGTCTATTATGCGAACCTTAAAGTCCGTCAGCTCGACGTTCTTCAGCTGCGGAAATTTCTTCGACAGCGCCTTGCGAAGCGCCATGTCCAGCGCGGCCACCGGCCCGTGCGCCTCCGCCACGGTGTGCTCCAGCGTTCCCCCTATTTCGAGCTTTACCGTCGCCTCCGACTTCGTGGTTGCGGCCATTTCGTCGCGCTCGACTATCACCCTGTACCCGCGCACCGCAAAATGCGGAACGTACCGCTTGAGAAATTTCGACAGCAGCAGCCCGAACGACGCGTCCGCCGCCTCGTATTCGTATCCGCGAAATTCAAGCTCCTTCAGCTCGTCCAAAAATTTCTTTATCTCCGGAGACTTGGAGTCCACGTCCACCCCGAGCTCCCTGGCCTTCATCATCACCGACGCCCTTCCGGACATGTCGCTGACAAGCACCCTCGTCCTATTGCCGACGAGCGCCGGATCTATGTGCTCATAGCTGCGCTTGACCTTGTTCGCCGCGTCCGCATGCACCCCGCCCTTGTGCGCGAAGGACGACGAGCCGACGTACGGCAGGCGAGTGTCGCTGCGCAGATTGGCCATTTCGTCGAAGAACAGCGACAAGTCGCGCAGGCTCTTCAAGTTCTCCGCGCAGTTAAGGCCGTATCCGAGCTTGAGCGCAAGGTTCGGTATTATCGAACACAGATTAGCGTTGCCGTTGCGCTCCCCTATTCCGTTGAGGGTGCCCTGCACCATCGTCGCCCCGCTCTGGACGCCCTCTATCGAAAGCGCGACACCCAGGCCGCTGTCGTTGTGGCAATGCACCCCTATGCCGACCCCGTCAAACGCGGAAACGACCTTCGAGACTATTCCGCCGAACTCGCGCACCAAAGTTCCGCCGTTCGTGTCGCATAGGCATATAAATTCCGCCCCGCCCCGCTTCGCGGCCATGAGCGTCTCCATGGCGTAGTCCGGATTGTCCTTGTAGCCGTCGAAAAAATGCTCGGCGTCGTACACGACCCTGCGCCCGTTTGAGACGAGGTATGCGACGCTCTCCTCTATCATATTGAGGTTTTCCTGCGCGGTGGTATTTATCACGCGCTCGACGTGAAGCAGCCAAGTCTTGCCGAAGATGGTCACGTACGGAGTCCCCGCCTTCAAGAGCAGCTCGATTTGCGCATCGCGCTCAACGGCGATCCCAGCGCGGCGCGTGGAGCCGAAGGCCGATATTTTCGCCCGGCGCAACTTAAGCTCCCCGACCCTCTCAAAAAACGCCATGTCGCGCGGATTGGAGCCCGGCCAGCCGCCCTCTATAATGTCAATGCCAAATATATCCATTTTTTCGGCAAGCCGCAGCTTGGCCGCAACGGAGAGCGACACCCCCTCGCACTGCGTTCCGTCGCGCAGCGTGGTGTCGTAGATGCATATTTCTTTTTTGTCCATACTCGATAAATTGAGCCGCCGCGCGCTAACACAATGCGCGCCGCGAATTTTTCCGCCCGCCGGAACTAACTATCCGACGGCGTTTTCCCTAATGTATTTCCGCACGGCCTCCGCGTCGGCGGGCAGACGCGCCCGCCGTATTTGGCGGTTCAAAAGCGCCTCAAGGCTATCCGACTTTGCCGCAAAGCCCAAAACCCGGCCGACAAGCTCCGGAAATTTCGCCGGATGCGCCGTGGAGACCGCCACTTTCGCGCCCTCCCACGAAAGGTCCGC
>CALXMX010000139.1 GCA_944389575.1 uncultured Opitutales bacterium | reverse complement strand
CGAACACGAACCTGTTTGAAGGCGGCATATCCGGCTTTATCATGTGCGCCAAGCTTCCGCAAAGCGCTATCCCGCGGCTCTTGGCTATTTCGCACAGCCTGTCTTCGGCGGAGTTTCCAAATTCGTTCAAATACGCCAGATTCTTTTTGTAGTTGAATCCGCTCAAAAACATCTCGGGAAAAACGACCAGCTCTCCGCCGCCGCTCTTGGCTTTTTCCGCAAGCCTATCGGCCTTTGCAAGGTTCTTTTCAAACTCCCCCTGCTCGACGTCCATCTGCGCTATGGCAACCCTCATACAAACCTTATCTTTTTTATGCCGGCGCACAATTCAAAGGAGCGAATCCTCTCAAGCATCTTGCGCTCCGCAAAGCACATCTCCTGCTTGACGGCCGCGTTCTGCGTGCGGACGTACAGCACTCCCGCGCGCACGCGCTCCGGCGAACTCTTGTTTAGAAAATTCCCGGGAACGATAGTTCCCCAATTTTTCGCTATGACTTCGCGCTCCCCGCCGGCGCGCGCCTTCAGCTTTGAAATGAACATCTCCCCTATCTCGCCGATCTTCATAGGGGCGCCGCGCGTCTGGCGCGCCCTCGAAGCGGACGAAGCATAGGGCAGCTGCCTAAACAGGCTTATGGACTCGCTGTCCTTCAGTAATGGCATATGCCTATCCTCGCGCCACCGCGCCGGCCTGTCAAGCGCGAACGAAAACGTCCCGCGCAACCTAACATTCGGAAAGCTCCCTCTGCAAAAAGTAAACGGACGCTATCGCTATCGCATGGAATATGCGCCCGCTCTTCACGAGGCCGTCCAAGCTGTCCACGGGCACCAATACCGACGAAATCTCCTCGTTTTCGTCTAAGTGCGTGCCGGAAGTCTTCCTGCAATTTTCAACAATCACGAAGTGCGCAAGGTTGTTTTGAATCGCGGGATTCGGGGAATAGGAGGCGACCAGCCTCGCGTTTTCGCCGGAGTATCCGGTCTCCTCGCGCAATTCGCGCACTGCGCCGGCGACGGGATCCTCTCCCGCGTCCATCACTCCGCCGGGAAACTCCAGCGACATTCTCTCCACGCCGAACCTGAACTGCTCCACCATAACGGCGCATAGGCGACCGGCCCCGTCCCGCGCGAGCGCGGCGCACTGCACCCAGTCGGGCGATTCGTTTATGAAAAATTCGGACTTCCGGCCGTCGGGGTGCTCAAACGTGCGCCCTATGACCTTGAATACCGCGCAGTCGGCGACAGTCCTGTCGCCGCGCCTGCTCCACTTCTTGGGCGTTCCTCCGCCGTCCATCGCACACTCTCCAAAACAACGCCGAAAAACGTTCGCCGCCCGACGCCGGCTCTACTTCCTGGGAATGTTTATCGTCTGGCCTATTCTGAGGCGCGAAGGGTTTGCGTCCGGATTCGCCGATATTATCTCGTCCACCGACACGCCGAATTTCGGCGCGATTTTGCCAAACGTGTCCCCGGGCTGTATCTTGTAGGCAATCATGTCCGAGCCGCCGCCCTGCGCGGGCTCCGACTGCGTCTGGGACTGCGCCGCCGAACGCTCCGGCGGCGTGCGCTCCGAAACCGACGCGCGCCCCGCGCGCGACTTTGCAACCTTTTCTATCGCCTCCCGATTCTCCTCTATGAGCTTGCGATCCTCCGACAGAATCGTCCCGATCCTCTCGACGGCGGCCTTTACCTGTTTTGTCAAATTGTCGATTCGCGCATTGTCGCCGCCCTTTAGGGCCTCGATTTCGGCGCTGAACGCGTCCATTCTGTCCCCGATTTTTTTCAAGTCTAACGCGAGAGCGGCGGCCTTTTCGATTTTGTCGTCCATCGACGATGCGGTGCTGCCGACCTTCACCATTGCCGAAAGGCTCAAAGCTATCGCTATCAGCCCAAGCAGCAATCCCAATATGCCTATCGCCATTGGCAACGGCGATCCCTTTGCGCTCTTTTCAACCGTTTCGTCTTCCATATTGTTTTTTTCGCCATTTTGTTTCGCGTTAAAAAAAATTCAACACAAATTATTTCCGCGTCCGCGGGCGGAAAGGCGCGAGCCGCGGCGAAACGTCCGCCCGAAAGCCATTACCTTGAAACCGCGAGAACCGCCAAGCCGGATATGAAGAACGCGAATGTCAGAGCTATCAGAATGTTGACCGCCAAGCCGCCGCCCTTAAATTCCTTCCAGACAAATACGCCCCAAAATGCGGAGACCATGGTCGCCCCCTGGCCCAATCCCCAAGAGAGGGAAACGCCCGCCGCAGTCGAGGCTATGAAATTAAAACACGTGCCGAGGCACCATATTGAGCCTCCTAACATTCCTATCAAATGCAGCCTCGCCGAGCCGAGGCGGAAATAATCCGCCGGATTCACCCTTTCCCCGTGAATGGGAAAGCGCATTATCGCCGTGTTGAATATGAAGTTCGATAGAAATATCCCGAGCGCAAACGCGACCATTGCGGTGTACGGAGTCAGCTTGCCTTCCGCGAGCGCGATTTGCCCCGCGACATTTTCTATCGGGCTGATTGCGTACGCCACAAACGAATAGAACAATCCCATTAAAGATCCCGCCGCAATGGATACGGCAACTCCCTTTACCGGCGCGGAACTTTCGGATTTGCCCCGCAGCGCGGAGGCTGCCGAATTTGCGATTATCGCCGCCACGATGAGAGCTACGCCAAAGGCGAGCAGATACGGATTGCACTCGCCCTCCCTGTAATTTTGCACCACCCCTATGACGAGCGCAAGCCCGACGCCCACGGGAAACGCCACAGCAAGCCCTGCGATGTCGATTGCGGCCACCAATAGTATATTGGACAAATTGAACACCGCCCCGCCGATGAGGGCCGACAAAATGCAATCCGGCGCGGCCTGCGCCAAGTCCGCCAGAAACCCCCTTCCGCCGCTTCCGAACGAGCCCATTGTCAGCGCGAGCAACAGTGAGAACAGCAGTATGCCTATCGTATAATCCCAATAGAACAGCTGAAATTTCCACTCCTTGCCGGCCAGCTTTTGCGTGTTGCCCCAAGAGCCCCAGCACAACATCGTCACGCAACACATGACTACCGCCGCAGAATACGAAGTGACTACAACCATGCCAAAGAAAATAACATTGTTTCCGCCGCGCAGTCAATCGACAAATTCTTCCGCCTTCCGCGGCCGCAAATTGCCTCCGCCTAAAATTGTTTTCTTTGTAAAATTATCCGCTGAACTTTTTCGACCGCCTCAGCGAAATTCGCGCCCGCGCATGGCCTCAACGCACATAGCCGCCAATGCGCAAATCCCTCCTGCGCCGAATCCCGCACCGACATTCTGAACGCCGCTTCGACAATATCCACAACACCGCCGCACGCGAAATTCCGCGCTGTTTTTCCTAACGCCAGCTTGCCGCCCGATAGGCGTATGAATCGCATGACTCTCACATTGTCCCCCGCCACCGCCGCAAGTTAAATCTCTCACCGGCGTTCCTAACGCCACCCAGACGCCGTCACAAACGCCACAACCGCTGCCACCGTACGCAATACCGCGAAGCCGCCGCCCTACCCCATTTCCCGCCAATCTGCCGCCGCGCAGACCGGCGCGCCCATGCGCCTGCGCCGCCCCGCGCGGCGGCAAGTGTGGTCGCGCCACTTCCCTTGCGACAAATCCGATTTTTTTGCTTTTAACCCATTGTTGAAGGATTAAACTTAAAAAACATGAAAGGTTTGATTTTTTCCATTGCGGCGGCTTTGTCCTGTTGTGCGGGGGCGTTCGCGCAGGTGGCGATTACGCCGGGGCAGACCTCCCTCGACATGGGGGGAATGGGCACCACCATGTCTGCGAGGGCGGGGGCAAAAGGCGCGGCAAAAGTTTCGGCCTCGCCCCGCGCGCCGCGCCAGACGGCGTCGGCCTCCCGGGCGCAAAAACAGGTTAGGATAGAGCCGAAGGAACGCTATAAGATAGCTTCAGCCACAAAAGTCGGCGGCACATGGCACATCAGGATATTCGACGCCGTCGAAAAAAAGACCTACTCGATGAGAAACGGATACCGGCATTCCGCATGCGG
Source organism: uncultured Opitutales bacterium (assembly GCA_944389575.1). GTDB lineage: Bacteria > Verrucomicrobiota > Verrucomicrobiia > Opitutales > Intestinicryptomonadaceae > Merdousia. Next base: position 17,209 of record CALXMX010000139.1, on the reverse strand, counting down.
AGTACTCGTGGAAAAATTCCACCCCGAATCCGCGACTGCCGACATTGACACGCCCCAGGGCAAATTCACCGTGGGAATGAAAGTGCCGGACAAAGTCGCCAACCTCCAGCCCAAGCAGGACGCAAAAAAGCGCCCCGCAGCGGCGGCAAAGAAGGTCGAAATCGACCCCGTGCAGGCGGCGGCGCGCGCAAAGACGAAAGCCAATATATCGCCGCCGTCCGCTTCCGCAGAACAGCTCTGATAACAACCATAGCGGCCCTGATAACAACCCTGATTTTGTCAAATCTCCCGCGGACGAATCAGCCGAACATCGCCGCGCAAAAACCGCGAAAAGACCGCACCGGACAATTCCGGTTCCCAAAATTCCGATTTTTCTAAGCCGTTTAAAACTCTATTCGCCGAGTCGCTTTTGCCGGTATTTTGCCGCTATATCGGTATATTATTATACTATATGCCGCTATATCGCCACATTGCCGCCCCGCCCGCCGAAAGAAGCCGATGCCGATTTTATAGAGCCCTTCCCGCGCCCATTGCGGCGCGCCTATCAATGCGCATATTCGGCGCATTAGCCGCCCCGCCTAGAGCAATAAGCCTCCGATATTTTGCAAACTCTTCCCCCTCTGGCGAAGTGTTCGCCCAGTGTCCGCGGCGGTTTGACGTTAGCTTGACAAAACTCCGACTATTTCATTTGCTGTCGCGGTATGGCAAAAGTCGATATAGAATTGGTTAAAATGATACTCCAGAAGTCGGATCTCGACGCCCGCAAAGTGGCGCAGATTATGGAGGACATCAACTTTGAAGTCAAATCGAAGAATGCGGAGACAAACAAGGAGCCTCCCGTAAAAAAGCAGTACGTGTTCATTGTGAGCGACCCGTACGGAAAATTCAAAGACGCCGACTACACCGGCTGGGTCGTACAAATCCCCGAAGACGACAATCCCGCCGACGCCCTCGAGCGCGTCCACCGCGGAGTTTACGATTTCAACGCGTCTCCCAAAGGCAGGCGCATGCCGATAGACACCATATCCGACGCCTGCGAATTCGGCAGCGCAAAGATGTACAAGGAGCACAAAATTTGGATTAAGACAAAGGAGCCCGTGCTCGTCGTCCGCACGAACAACAAAGTTCCGAAGGACTCCAATCCGCAGGACTGACCCGCCATGCCGCGCAGACTCACAAAATACGGCGAAAGCGTCCTCAAGAAGCGCGCAGTAGGCGTGGAAAAGTTCGACGCCGACTTAAAGAAAATGGCGGACGACCTAATCGAGACCCTCTACGCCGAAAACGGCCTGGGGTTGGCCGCCCCGCAGATAGGGGAATCCGCGCGCGTTTTCGCAATAGACATGCGCCGCCGCGCGGATCCGGACGTTCCGTGCCCGTTCACCCTGGACGGCCGGGAACTTCCGCTTGACATATGCATGCCGCTCGTCGCGGTAAATCCGAAGGTCGAGCCGATAGGCGCGCGCACGGAAATATCCGAGGAGGGTTGCCTGTCGTTTCCCGGAATTTACGCGGAGGTCGAGCGCAGCTTCGCGGTTCGCATGGACTATTTAGACGTCGCCGGGACGCCGCACACCCTCGTCTGCGAGGGGCTGTTCGCGCGGTGCGTGCAGCACGAAAACGACCATCTCGACGGCGTCTGCTTTGTGGATCGCATAAGCCAAAGGCAGCTTTTCTCTATAGAGTCCAAACTGAAGAGGCTGAAGCGCCAGACGAGGGATTTTCTGAGGGAACACCGCGATCAGATTGGTAAAGATTAGCAAACGGGAGCGCAATCGTCGCGCCAATGCCATGCCCGCTTTGAGAATAGGCCTGACGGGCTCCATGGGAGCCGGAAAGAGCGAAGCCCTGCGCGCCTTTGCGCGGCTTGGCGCGCGCGTTCTCGACGCTGACGCGCTCGGCCGCTACGCATTGTCCCGCCTTCGCCCGGTGCGCGAATCCGTGCGCGCCCTCTTGGGAGATGCGGCGTTCGGCCCCGACGGGGAGCCATGCCGGCCCGCAATAGCGGCGGCGGTCTTTTCGGACGGCGAACTCCTGAAAAAGTACGAGGCCCTCATTCAGCCTTCCATACGCGCGCTCTGGCTCGACCCTCCGGACTCGGAGGATTTTTGGAGCTTTTCGCGCGCGCGCAACGCCGAAAGCGCGGCGGACTGCGAACGCGCTCTCGCCGAATGCGACGCCCGCTTCCCGTCGCTCGGGGGGCTTGCGCGCCTCGCCGCCGAGAGGGTTGCAAAAAATCCTCCGACAGTGGTAGAAGTCCCGCTTTTGTTTGAAAAAAAGCTTGAAAGCGACTTCGATTTCTGCGTTGATGTCCTGTGCAGCCGAAAATTGCGCTGCAAGCGTCTGAAGGGGCGCGGAATGAGCGAAAGCGAAATTTCCGCCAGAGACGCTTTTCAGTTGCCGCCCGAAGCGAAAGCGTCGCAAGCGGACGCGGTTTTGTTCAACGAATCGGACATTGAGTTTTTGCAGATGCAGGCGGCTTTGTGTCTATTGCGTTTAATCTGATTTATGAAGGAAGAAAATTTTACCCCCGAAAGCGCGCCCGCAGAAGGCGCGCCTGTGGAAAAGAAGCGCAGGGGCAGGCCGCCGCGCGCGAAAAAAGAAGAGGCTCCCGCGGCCGGAGAAGTTTTGAAACAAGCGGAGGCGCCGCAGAAAAAGCGCAGAGGCAGGCCGCCGAAAGTCCGGCCGGCCGAGCCGCCGGAGGGCGAGGCTCCAAAAGGAGAGGCGCTCCACGCTGAAAATGCCGGCGGCGCCGGTTTCGAATTCCGCGCGGAAGAAACGGCGTTTGAAAGGCGCGCAGATTCATCGGAGCCTGTGGGCGGCGAACGGCGCACGGGCGGCGAAACGGACGCGAGCCGAGAAAGCGACGGCGGAGAATCTTTCGATGACGGCGAAGCCGGCCTTTTCGTACACCGCAACGAAGGCGACGAATTTGCATACAGCAGCGGCGCGGCTGCGCGCGGGGAATCCGACGGCGAAGACGAAGTCCCCGGATACTTTTCAACCACGGACGACGACCTCGACCCAGACTCTTACAGAAATAATGCGGACTCCGAAGACGCCGCCGCCGAAAGCGAGGGCGCGCCGGCGCGCCATTACGACTCGCGCGAAGGCGACGCGCCGCACCAGCGCTTTGAGGCGCCCTCCGAACCGCGCCAGTGGCGGCAAAATCCCCGCCTCCAGCGCGGAAGGCTCCAGCGCGACCCCCGCAACGGGCAGCCGCGCGACAACCGCAATTCCGGCTGGCAGCAGGGCGGAAGGCAGCCGCGCGACGCGCGCCAGCAGCCGAACCAGAGGAATCAGCAAAACGCCCGCGGGAGAATCCAAAACGGCCAGCAGCAGCGCGGGCAGCAGCCCCAGCGGCTCCAGCCGAATCCGCAGCGCGCGGCCGGCGCGCAGAACGCCGCAAAGCCCAAGCTTCAGCGCGGGCGCAAAATCCAGATTGCGTGGGTTGCCGACGACGCGATGAATCCGGGAAACCTCCCGGATTGGCCGGTCTTGAAAAGCCGCGCCACCATCGCGCAGTGGCTCGCGGAAAAGTTTCTCGGCGCAACCGGGCGCAGCCGTTTTGGGGAAGAGCGCCAGATTCCGGAAAGCGCAAATCCGGCCGCGGGGGAAACGGGTCTGCCCGCCGCGAAAGCCGACGCGCTTGCGGGAGAGGCGAATCCGGCCGCAATGCAAGCCCGCGCGCCTTCAAGCGATTTTGAAAGCCATTCCGGCGCGGAACTCCAAGCTTCCGAAGGCGAATATTCCGCGCCGGGCGAAAACGCGCTTCAGACTTCCGAATCCGCCGCGCCAAGTTTAGCTGACGCCTCAAAGGTTCCTTCCGAAGGCGCGCAATCGCCCGCCGAAAACGGAGCTTCGGACTCCTCCGCCCGCCCCGCCCCGTTCCCCGCGGAACCGTATGATCCGGCCTGCGCGGACTCGTTCAAAATTTCAGATTCGGAGTCGATCGGGTCGCTCTCCGGCTTCGACGAAATTTACGCGCTCGCGCCGAGGGAAATGCAGGCCAAATTCGACGAAATCGGCGTGGAATACGCGCGCGGCGCCGGAAAGTGCGACTTAGTTCTCTCTTATTATAAATACGCTCGCGGCCTGCGCAGGCTCGTGAAGCTCGGCGGCGTCCTCGACGTATTCGGGGACGGCTGCGGAGGCGCGCTGACCTACCCGGTCGACAGCTACCGCCTGCGCCGCTCGTGCGTCTACGTCCCGCAGGGGCTGATAGACGTCTACAAGCTCCAGCGCGGCCACGAGCTTGAAGTTCTGGCGGCGCTTCCGGAGGATTCGGACGCGACGGGTTCAAATTGCCCCGTGGCGGTCAAGATTGTCAGCGTCGCCGGCGGCGATCCCGCCGCGGTTGCGGGGCTTGTGCCGTTCACGGATCTGGTTCCGTACTACCCGACGCAGCGCATGATAATGGAGGCGCCCGAATGCGCCAAATGGGACAACCTTTCGATGCGCGCCGTCGACCTGCTCACCCCGATAGGCCGCGGGCAGCGCGCGCTGATTGTGGCTCCGCCGCGGACGGGCAAGACCGTGTTGATGCAGGGAATGGCCAAGTCCATACGCCTAAATTCGCCCGACGCGCACTTGATGATTCTCCTCGTCGACGAGCGCCCGGAGGAGGTGACCGACTTCAAGCGCAATGTCGACGCCGAAGTCATCTCGTCCACATTTGACGAGGACGCCAACAGCCACGTCCACGCCGCGGAGATGGTCATAAGCCGAGCGCGCAGAATGGTGGAGGCCGGGCGCGACGTGGTGATACTGCTGGATTCCATAACCCGCCTGGCGCGCGCCTACAACGCGCTGATGCCCAACGGCGGCAGGACGATGTCCGGAGGTGTGGAAGCCAACGCCCTGCAAAAGCCGAAGAGATTCTTCGGCTCCGCCAGAAACATAGAGGGCGGGGGGTCGCTCACGATAATCGGGACGGCGCTCGTCGAGACCGGAAGCAAGATGGACGAAGTGATATTCGAGGAGTTCAAGGGCACGGGCAATCTGGAGCTGCACCTCGACAGGCAGCTGTCTGACAAGCGCGTATTCCCCGCCATAAACATGGAAAAGAGCGGCACGCGCAAGGAGGAGCTGCTCTACCACCCCGACGAACTCAAGAAAATATACGCCCTGCGCCGCGCTATGAAGGGCGTCCCGGCGGCGGACGCTATGGAGATGCTCATACAAAGGCTAAAAAAAGTGAAAACAAATGTTGAATTTTTAATGGGATTGAATAGTTAGTTGATCTTGTACCCCACGCATTAGAATTTTAACGGAGAGTGTGAAGTGACTTCCGCAGATGATTTTGTACTGCAGTTAATCGAAGAAAAAGGCCTCGTCGGCAAAGACGTCATAACCGCGGAGCGCAAGGCGCTTGAGGAGCGCGATGTTCCGCTGTCGGAACAGGATTCCAAGATTATCGACGCGCTTGTCGAAAAGCGGTATTGCAAATACGAAGACATCACAAAAATGCTCTCGCAGGAATTCAACATTCCCTGCGTGAACCTATCGGGGCTGGACATTCCAGTTTCGGTGAAAGAGCTGCTGCCTTCCGACGAAATCCGCAGGCTGAACATTCTGCCCATCGCCTTCAACGAAGGGCAGCTGGAATTGGCGGTCTCCGACCCCATGAATATGGATCTGGTGGACAACATCAGCCATATCCTGAAGCTTCCAATAGACCTGCGGCTGGCGACTCCGGAAGAGATAACCAACGCGATCGAGGAGCAGTACGGCGTCAAGGCCGGAGCGGATATGCTCGGCGGCGAGGGCGGGGACTCCCTCCTGCCGACCGGCAACGAAGAGGGCGTAAGCGAGGAGGAAGCCCCGATAATCCGCTACGTCCACAAGCTGATAACGGAGGCGGTCAAGAGGCGAGCCAGCGACATTCACCTCGAGCCCTTAGAAAAGCGCTTCCGCATAAGGTACAGAATCGACGGCGTTCTCATTGAGGTCGAAAATCCCCCGAAGCGCCTCCAGCCGTCGATAATTTCCAGGCTGAAGCTGATGGCGAACATTTCAATCGCCGAAAAGCGCGTTCCGCAGGACGGCAGAATACAGATTGCGTACAATGAAAAGGAAATCGACTTGCGCGTGTCGAGCCTTCCCACCGTGTACGGCGAGAGTATTGTCATGCGTATTCTCGACAAGGAGGGCCTGCGCCTCGGCCTTCCCGAACTCGGCTTTTTCTCCGACGACCAATCCACATTCGAGAGGGTCGTCGGCATGGCGGACGGCATATTCCTGGTGACGGGGCCGACGGGTTCGGGAAAGTCCACAACGCTTTACTCCGCGCTGAACTACCTCAACCACCCGGACAGAAAAATCATAACGGTCGAAGACCCCGTGGAATACCAGATGGGGGGAATCAACCAGGTGCAAGTTCGGCGAGAGGTCGGCATGACTTTCGCGGCGGCGCTGCGCTCGATGTTGAGACAGGCGCCCAACATAATAATGATAGGCGAAATTCGAGACTTAGAAACCGCTGAAATCGCCATAAACGCATCGCTGACCGGCCACATGGTTTTCAGCACGCTGCACACCAACGACGCCCCCAGCGCGGTCACGCGACTCGTGGATATCGGCGTGAAGCCGTTCCTCGTGTCCGCCTCGCTGCGCGCGGTGCTGGCGCAGAGGCTCGTGCGAAAGAACTGCACGAACTGCAAGGTCGCCTACCAGCCGGACTCCAAGATTCTCGGCGCGGTGGGCATAAACGAAATAGAGGCCTCCAAAGTGACGTTCATGCACGGCGAAGGCTGCCCGAAGTGCAACGGCATAGGCTACAAGGGACGAATGGGAATATTTGAGATATTCCTCATAAACGAGGAGCTTCAACAAATGATTTACGAGGGAAGAACGCTTGTGGAATTGCGCGCAAAAGCGAGGGAGCTGGGAATGCGCTCCATGCGCGAGGACGGCGTGCGAAAGGTGACCAGCGGCCTGACGACCGCTGACGAAGTCCTGAAAGTGACAATGAACGAAGCGTAGGAGTCAAGGCGATGTTTGAAGATCACAACAGCACAATTTTTGACATTGTTGCGGCGTCCAAGCTCATATCGCGCGCGCAGCTTGAAGACTTGAACGAGACCCACTTGGGCACCGGTAAATCGCTGGCGGACACCATAGTGGATTCCGAGCTCATCGAGCGCCAGAAGCTCTTGGAATTGGTGGCCGACTACCTGAAATACGACTATCAGCCCATTCCGCCGATCGCGATTGACGACGCCATAATAAAGCAGCTGCGGCCGAATTTAGCGAGGACGTACGGCGTCGTTCCCTTCAAGTGCGACAACACCAGCATAAGCCTTTACGCTCGCGATCCGTTCAACAGCGCGATAATCGACGACCTCACGTTCACGCTGAACCGCGACGTGACGATTGTCGTCATGGATCCCGACCACGTCGACAAGCTTCTGGAGCAGTACTACGGGGAGGAGGATTCCGACATTGAGGACCTGCTCTCCGAAATTTCCAAGATGGATTTGGGCGGCGGCGAAACGGACGTGGCAAACATCGCCAACGAGACGCCCATTATCCGCTTTGTGAATCTCGTTCTCCAGCAGGCCATACGCGACAAGGCCAGCGACATTCACTTCGAACCGTTTGAGGATCAGTTCCGCATAAGGTATCGCATAGACGGAACGCTGTACGAGATGGCACCGCCGCCCAAGAGCCTCGCGCTTCCTGTAATTTCGCGCATAAAGGTTTTGGCGAACCTTAACATCGCCGAGCAGCGCATACCGCAGGACGGCAGAATAAAGATGACTATTTCCGGCCGCGCGATAGACTTGCGCGTATCGACGCTTCCGACGCAGTTCGGCGAGAGCGTCGTGCTCCGCGTGCTCGACAAGTCGGTCGTCAGCCTCGACCTCGACAAGCTGAGCATGACGCAGGAGCTTGAGGACAATATCCGCAGGTTAGTGAAGATGCCAAACGGGATTTTCATCGTCACCGGGCCGACCGGTTCCGGAAAGACGACCACGCTGTATTCCGCCCTGAGGGAGGTGAATACGGTGGACGTGAAGATTCTAACTTCGGAAGACCCCGTCGAGTACGAAATCGACGGCATAATGCAGGTTCAGATAAACCACCAAGTCGGGCTCGACTTCGCCCGCTGCCTGAGGGCGTTTCTCCGCCAAGACCCGGACAAGATAATGGTCGGGGAAATTCGAGACCTCGAAACCGCGCAAATCGCGGTTCAGGCCTCGCTCACAGGGCACGTCGTTCTGGCGACATTGCACACAAACGACTCTCCCGGCGCCGTCACCCGACTTATGGATATGGGGCTTGAACCGTACCTCATAGCTGCCTCGCTCGAGGGAATTTTGGGGCAGAGGCTCGTGCGCAGAATCTGCCCGACCTGCCGAACGCCCTATGAGCCCGACCAGAAAATGATTGAAATGCTGGACGTGGATCCGATAGAAATAGCGGACAAGCAGTTCTACTTCGGAAAGGGCTGCGCCGATTGTAACGGTCTGGGATACCGCGGGCGCCAGGGGCTGTTCGAACTTCTTCTTGTAAACGACGCCCTGCGCGACCTCATTACGGCGAGGGCTCCCACTCTCGTTCTAAAGCAGAAGGCCATTGAGCTCGGCATGCGCACTTTGCGCGACGACGGCCTCAGGGCGATCTTCGACGGCGCGACGACCGTCGAGGAGGTATTGAAATACACTTAATCCCATCACTTAGGAGAATCCCACCACTTAGGAGACATCACTTATGGCAAAATACAAATACATTGCGACGGACGCAGACGGCAGCGAATTTTCCGGCATCGTTGAGGCTCCCAGCGAAAGCAAGGCGAAAAAGGATTTGGCCGACAAGGGCGTCAAGGTTGTCAGAATCATGGAAGTCGGCGCCATGGGCGCGGGCAAGGCTAAGAAGGCCCCGAAACCGATGTTCGGCACGGGGGTGTCGAGCGCGAATGTGACAATTTTCTCGCGCCAGCTGGCCACCCTTCTGAAGGCGGGTCTGCCGCTTCTGCGCGCCCTCGAGGTAATATCCAGGCAGGAGAAAAACCCGTACTTTAAAGCCATTCTCGAACACATTTCCGACAACGTGCGAACGGGCAACAAGTTTTCCGACGGCCTGGCCCAGCACCCAAAAGTGTTCGACAGGCTGTACGTAAACATGGCAAAGGCGGGGGAAGCCGGTGGCGTTCTCGACGTGGTTTTGGACAGGCTTGCAACCTTCCAGGAAAAGGCCATGAAAACCACAAACAAGGTCAAGAGCGCGATGGTCTACCCGATAGTGATTATGTTTGTCGCAGTCGCGATTCTCATAATACTTATGGTGTTTGTCGTTCCCCAATTCCAAAAAATCTTTGCGGACATGCTTGGAAACGCGCAAATGCCCGCGCTTACGCAGTCGATTATCGACATATCGAACTTCCTGAAGGAAAAATACATCGCGGCCATAATAATCCTCGCGGTGCTGATATTCGGAACGAGGGCGCTGCTCAAGACGAAGATGGGCATCGCGATGAAAGACAGGGCCGCCCTCACAATGCCCAAGATGGGAGACTTGGTTCTAAAATCCACGGTCGCGCGCTTTACGCGCACGTTCGGAACGCTTCTGGCTTCCGGCGTTCCGATACTCGAGGCCCTCACCATTACCCGCGGCACAATCAAAAACAGCATAATATCCAGCGCGCTGGAGCGCGTCCACGACCGCGTGCGCGACGGCGAGCCCCTCGCGGCCCCGCTCGACCAGCAAAAAATATTCCCGTCTATGGTGACCAGCATGGTGGAGGTCGGCGAGGAAACTGGCCAGCTTTCGGAAATGTTGAACCGCATTGCCGACACCTACGACGAGGAAGTCGACAATTCCGTTGGGGCGATAACCTCCGTCATCGAGCCGATAATGATCGTATTTCTCGCGGTTGTCGTGGGAACTATCGTTATCGCTCTGTTCCTGCCGATAATTCAAATCATCAAGACCCTCACTGGGGCTTAATTGCGATTGTCGAATTGCTTTTGCGCTATCTGCGCCTTCCGCAAAAACGGAAGGCGTTTTTTTAGCATGCGCGCAAAGGCGGGCGCGCTTTAAATAAGCGCCCGCCCGCAGCGAGGCGGAATACTTTAGGAAACTCGCTAAGGCCGCGGGGCGGATATAAAAAGCGGCGGCAACCGAAAAAATCTGCAATAAGTTTCAAGAACTTGAAAACGACGCAAAAAGCAACGCCCTTCCCCGAGGGAAAAAACGCTTTTTCGCCTTCGCTCTGCGAATAAAAAAATCAAATCAAGAAAGGCCAATTTCAAAACTTACGCGGCGCAACGCCTGCCGCAAACCCCGCCGCATATTATCTTCAAACAGCCGGCGAATAGGCGAAACAGCAGAGCATTCCCCAAATGGAAAGATTCGTTTATTTGATTCGCCCATTTCACACCCGGCGTTCGGCTCCCGGCAAAATCTTAGACGGACAAATCACATTCCTTGCCGATGCCCGAAAACGCCAATCCCCCTGGCCCGACGCGCAGAAAAGCAGTTTCGCGCATAAGAACGGTTTTTTAAATTGGAACTTGACTTGCCGCTGCGCTGGCTTAAAGTTGTTTACTTTAATTTGAGCCAGAGTAGCTCAGCGGTAGAGCAGAGGACTCATAAGCCTTTGGTCGGCGGTTCGAATCCGCCCTCTGGCACAGCGATAAAAAACCCGCCTCCCCGCTTGCTTAATGGGCTGGCGGGTTTTTTATTTAAACTCCGGCTGACTGCCGAAAATAAAGTTATTTTGTTTCCATTTTTTTTGGATAACTTTGCAACTTTTGAAATCGAAACAAAGTTCGCATCTTATCGGCAGTCCATTGCCGTTTAAAGGCTCGCAAAATAATCCATTGGCGCGAAGCCGCATTGCGCGGCAGCAAGATTTTCGCCAAAGAATGCAACCTTTCTCAAAAATGCGAAAATAAATGCGAACTATTTTATTTTATACGATTTATCCGCCCTTTTCCCGGTTGAACGGGCATAAGAGCAATCTCTAATCAATCCATTTGCAAAAAAAGAGCGCGAAATTTTTTCATTCATTAAACGCCCGTTTTAAGAACTTGCCTACTCCGCCCGCTACGGCGCCCGCTTCACACCGCCCTTCGCATTCAGACGGCGAAAGGAAAACGTACCTCCACCGAAAATATCAATACGCAACAGCAGCGCATATTTCATGCCGGCAAACCGAGCGGCGCAAGGCCCTCGCAACCATAAAAGCGCGCGGCCGGGCAACCGCACAGTCTACCACAGCCTCTCAGCCGAACACTAAAAGGAGTGAAGGACTGAATAATTGAACGGCCGAACGGAGGCGGTTGCGCGTCATTTCGCCATAAGCAATCCTTGAAATCCCGCGGGAATAATAGGTTTGTCGCCCCAAAATGCGGGGGTGTCGGGATTGCCCGATATTCGCTCCTTCCACAGTATCTTTGGGTTTTCGACATCTGAGAAGTCCGCAAGAAGCACTTGCCGCCTTATCCTGTTTGTGAACGAAACAATATTTCCGCCGTTGCACGCCGGTATGGCGCTGAGGTATTCGCCGCCGAGCCTGCGGCCCTTCCACGGAGTTCCGTCCGCGTTTTCCGGCTGGTTCGGCTCCAGGAGGACATAGCTTCCGTCGCGCATGGTGAACAGAATCTTGCCCTTCAGCGCGCAGCAGCCGTTGTACAGACTGGGATTGTTTTTATAGCTTACGTTCGCGCTTGCGGGAATTTCGCCGGAGAGGTCGAACCATTCAAAGCGGCTGTTGGCATACGACATCGCGGCATACCTCCCGCCGACGACATCGCCGGAAAAGAATTTGTCCCACCCCGGGCACCCTCCCTTGCGAAAAACGACCTTCATATTTTTCAAGTCTCGCGCGTCTATGAAAAATATTCCGCCTTGCCTGTCGGAGGCTGCTATGAATTTTCCGTCCGGCGTCCACACCCACAAAACGAGGGAGGACGTTTCGGAGAGATTCTTCAGCCTTCCCGCTTCCGTCAGCTTCGCGGGGGCGTCTATATTGTACACAGCCAACCCGTCCATGCCTTCGGCTACGTACAGCCTGCCGCCCTTGACTTTCACGTCGCCGGCAAACGGGATTTTCATTTCCCCAATTTTTTTGAATCCGCCCTCCGAGAGTTCCAATATCGCTACTCCCTCGGAGCCGCAGGCCGCATACGCCACATTCCCGTCGACGGCCGCGCCGCGAACCTGCACGTTGCGCTCCGGCTTGTAGACAAAGAATTTGGATTCGTCCGTCGGATAGTCCGCCCTGTGAGAGACGTTCTTGGGCAAAACCGACTTGCGTTCCCCGCCGGGTTTCGCGCCTGGACATTCCACAGCCAACACCCCGTAATGCATCGAAGAAACGTACACGACCCCGTCCGCCACCGCCACGGAACTCACGGGAGCCGACAAATATTTCCCGCTCTTGTCCGGCGTGACAATGCGCCCGACCACCCGCGGCCTTTCGGGATTTTTTACGTCAACCGCATACAGGCCGTTGTGCGTGTCCGCCGCAAAAACGACATTTCCGCCGCAGCGCGGAGTCCAGAAATCGTTTCCGATATTGTAGCACTTGGGAAACTTTACCGACGACACTTTCCTAATATTTGAGATGTCGGAAATATCGAAAATCTCAAGCCCGTGCCCGCGGCCAAAACGCTCCTGCGCGGTCTTTCCGGGAGATTTGGAATGGTGCCCCGTCGACGCGAACAAGAGGTTACCGCGAAAATCCAAGCCGTCGCCGTAGCCGTCAAGCTTCAATACGGACACTACTTTTATATCGGCCATATCGCGCGCGTCGATGAGCGTCACTTCGCCCTTTCCCCACTCGCCGCTGAACAGGAGGCCGTCGCGGTATTTCACCGACTGCGATTCCGGCGTCTTAAGTATCCCGATGTGCTCCGGCCGCGCCGGATCTGAAACGTCTATGAACTCCACCCCGTTCTGCCTCTGCCCCAAAAATACGACGTCGCCGGCCACTTCGACGCCCGTGGCAAGCTCCACGCAATCGTAGCGCGACAACACTTTGGGCTTGGACGGATTGCGCGCGTCTATAATCCACAACCCGCTCTCGCGCGCCGCGACATACGCTATTCCGCCTTGAACGGCAATCTGCCTGACATTTCCCAAACCGCCCACCCTGCCGAGAATTTTCGGATTCATGGCGTCGGAAATATCCGCAGTCAAAAGGCTGTTGTCGCCGCCGATGTAGAGAATGTTTCCCGATATGTGCAAAGCCATCGAATTGGGCCCCGCCCCATTCAGCTTTACGGCTCTGCCGAATGGCGCGCCCTCAAAATTCTCCACGCGCGCGCCTTTCAAATCTTCTCCGGCCGCGGCGACGGACGAAAAAGCGACGCATAAAACCGCAACTGCGGCGGACAAAAATCTAGTCTTGCTCACCCTTTAGAAAATAAGGGGCGGCGCGGCGCGAATCAACAAAAAAGCCGAATCCCGCGGCAACGCCCGGCCAACGCCTAATCGCCGCGCGGCCGCCCGACACTCTTTGCGCACGGCAACGGCGGCTTGCGAGACGACAATTTTAGCGAAATTCCGCCGCCGCAGGCACAGAGAAAGAATTGCAGCCAAAAAACGGACGGGGCGCGATTCCAACCGCAACAAACGGCAAAGCCCAACTTGCAAGAAAATTTTGCGCGCGCGTTTACCTGACATAGCCCCTCGCGCAAATTCGGCCGAATTTTTTTTTGCGCGAAAGGTCTCCCCGCCGAATGTAAAAAAAAGCTGCGGCGAGTAAGTCGCAGACTCTAATTTTACAAGAGGGAGACATTATAAAAAACTCCCGCAAACTCCCACCGCAGGGAACAAAGACAATCCGCTCTATCGCCCCCAAAGATTTCACCGCCGCAAAAATATTCCCAAACGCAAATTCTACTTGCGCAATGTCGCTTAAAGCTTGCCGCTACACCTTACCCTCGCGCCGAATTTCTCCGGCTCAATGCCTTCACAATACCTTCCAGCCCCCCGCTACACCGCGAGCCGTATCTAACACAACCTACGGACAGCGCAACGAATCAGGCAAGGCGCGACGCGCGCGGGCAAAGCCGCCGCAACCCCCGCTGTAAACCCCGCCGCAAATCTACTGCGAACCCAGCGCAAAACCAACCTCAGATGAAACTCAAAAGAGAATCAAACCTGCGGAAAAGCCGCGAAAAAAAGCGAAGCTACGCCGATTAAAGCTTTTCAAATACGTCGACGCGCGCGGGCGGCACATTGAGAAGGACTATCGAACGCCCTATGTGGCGCATTTTCTTAAAGCCCAATGCGGAGGGCGAGCGCGCAAGATTGTAGGTAAACTGCACAAAAACTCCGCCCGAGGGAAGCGCGGACTCGGCCTCGTCGAGAATTTTTCTCACGACCGGTTTGGGAAGCGAGAGAAGCGGCAGGCTGGATATTACGGCCGCCAGGCGCGGCAGGTCGTCCCCGAGTATCGCACGGAGATTTTCCGCGCTGCCGTTGACGACTTTCACTGCGGGAAAACTCTCGCGCAGCAGCCCCGCCAATACCGCGTCAAACTCTATCGAGTAAAGCCCGCGCGGCGAATCCGCGCACCCCGTCTCCACAAGCCGCCGCGTCACCGCGCCTGTTCCCGCGCCGAGCTCCGCCACCACGCCCGACGCGCCCAGCCGCCCGGAGGCGCACTCCGCCATCTTGCGCGCAAGAAACCTCGAGCTCGGGCACACCGCCCCAATCTGCGACGGATTTTTTACGTATCGCCCCAAAAATTTGAAAAATTCGGAAAATTTCATTTGCCTATCCCGCCAAAAATTTCACTGCGGCTGATATATGTCGTGCAAGCGTATCAGCCCGACGCACTTTCCCCCGTCAACCACCGGCAACACCGATATCTTGGAGCTGCGCCGCTCCATAAGCTCCACCGCATCGCCCAACGACGCGCCGGGCGACACCGTCACGGGATTTACGCTCATTATCGAGGCGCAGTCCGAAGCGTCTAAATCCGCCGCGCGCCGGAGCATTCTGCGCAAGTCGCCGTCGGTGACAATGCCCGCAAGCGATCCGTCTGAATTGAGTATGCACGCCGCCCCGAGCGGCTTGCCGGTCATCTCTATCACGACCTGCCGCACGGGCGTGTCAGGCGCGGCCACGGCGCAATCGGAAAGCTTGTGCATGACGTCGCCGACCTCGAGCAGCAGATTGCGCCCCAGCTGGCCGGCGGGGTGAAAGCGTGCGAAGTCCTCTTTGCTGAAGCCGCGCGCCTCCATCAGCGCGCATGCGAGAGCGTCGCCGATTGCGAGCGCGAGGGTCGTGGAGTTCGTCGGGACGATTCCAAGCCTGTCGGCTTCCGAGCCGCAGGTTGCGTCCAGAACGAAGTCGGCCTCCTTCGCCATCGGGGAGTCTATATTGCCGACGAGCGCGATTATCTTTGAATTGAATTTCCTCAGCGTCGGTATCAGGCGAAGGCACTCGACCGTCGCGCCGCTGTTTGAAATAAGAAGCGTCGGATCTCCGGGTTCGTAAACGCCCAAGTCCCCGTGAACGGCGTCGCAAGAGTGCATGAACACCGCGGGAGTGCCGGTGCTCGAAAGGGTCGCGGCAATCTTTTGCCCGACTAAGCCGGACTTCCCTACGCCGCTGACCATCATCTTCCCCTTGTGAGCCAAAATCAGCCTTAGCGCGCCGCAAAAGCTCGCGCCGAGCCTTTCAACCGCATTCAAAATAGACTCCGCCTCGCGGCGCAATACGCCCCGCCCGACGCCCAAGAGTTTCTCCTCGTCCATGTTCACGACTTCACGCTTTCAAGCAGCTGTTCGGCCCTTTCCAAATCCTCGGGTGTGTCTATTCCCACGGAAACGTAGTCCGTCTCAATCACATCGAACCGCATGCCCGCGTCCACGAAGCGCAGCTGCTCGAGCATTTCCGCCCTCTCCAAAGCGCACCGCGGGAGCGCCGAATATTTAGCCAGCGCCTTTGCGGAATAGCCGTACACGCCGATGTGCCGCCAGTAGTTCGAAATCTCCAGCCACTTTCCCAAGTCGGCCTGCCCGCGGACGTGCGGGAGCGGCGCGCGGCTGAAGTAAAGCGACCTCCCGCATGAATCGCGCAGCACTTTCACGACGTTCGGATCCGCCAAAGACCGCGCGTCGGCGATTTTTGAAGCCGCCGTCACAAGCTCCGCTCGATCGTCAATGCGCGCCGATATGATCCGGTCTATCAAGCGCGGCTCTATAAAAGGCTCGTCTCCCTGAACGTTGACGACAAAATCCGCGCCGATTTCGTCGAGCGCCTCAATTATGCGCTCCGTTCCCGATGCGCATTCCGGCGACGTCATTATGCAGTCCGCCCCGATCTCGGCGGAATGTTCGCGGATCTCCGGGCTGTCGGTCAGCACCACTATCCGCTCGGCAAGCTCGCTCTTTTTGCAGCTTTCAAACACGCGCGCAATGACAGTCTTCCCGCCAAGTAGCGCGAGCGGTTTCCCCGGAAAACGGCTCGACCCCATTCTGGCCGGAATTGCAATCGCCGCCGCCAACAGCGCGGCTCCCGCGGGAAGCGCCGGCGCGCCCGATGTCCGCCGGCCGGCCGGAGAAAGCTCCTCCAATTCGCGCCGGGCGTCCTCATCGTCCTTCTTGCGGATTTTCTGCAGGGTGTCGGCGCGCTCCTTCAGGAAGGCCCCGGCGTCGGGGTCGCGCTCTAAAGACTCCCAAAATTCGCGGCTTTCGGAAATGACCTGCTGGCGGGCGTCGCTAAAGTAAAACTGCCACGTGGCAAAGACGGAAATGCACACGCACAAAACGCCTGTCAGCCTGAACAAAAACTTGTACTGCCAGCGGGACAATCCGGCGAATTTCAATTTTGAAGTCTCAAACCTCTCGTCGTAGGACTCCGAACTGCGCAACAGCAGAACCGCCGCGATGAAAAGCGGCAGAGAGATTGTCGCAACCTCGAGTATTGTCAGCAAAACATCTATCATAACAATTCCACGGCATGCGGAGGCGGAGGTTATCCCCGCCGGCTCGCAACGGCGGCCGCGTCCCGCGCCCCGCACCGCCAAGGCGCGGACGCCCCGATAAAGAACTCTCTAAGCAAGCCCGCCGCGCCAGTCAAACATTTACTTCTTCAAGACCGCCTTGACGACTTCGCCGGCGACGTAGTCGAGCTGTTCGCGCGAAAGTTCCGGATAAATCGGCAAAGCCAGCGTGTGCTTTGCCGCGTACTCGCTGTTGGGGAAATCTCCTTCGCGGTATCCGAGGGGGGCAAAGCACTCCTG
>CALXMX010000138.1 GCA_944389575.1 uncultured Opitutales bacterium | reverse complement strand
AAGGACCAGTCCTACTTCTTGGCCATGATAACGCAGAGCCAGCTTCAGAGCGCGGTGTTCCCGATAGGCTCGCTGTTGAAAAGCCAAGTGCGCGATCTGGCCAGAATGAACGCCCTGCCGAACTGCGACAAAAAAGACAGCCAGGGAATTTGCTTTCTCGGCAAGATTCGCATACAGGATTTTCTCAGCCGCCACATTCCGGAAAAGCGCGGGGACATCGTAAACGCCGCCGGCCGCAAGGTCGGCGAGCACAGCGGGCTTTTCAACTATACAATCGGGCAGCGCAGGGGGATTCGCGTGCCGTCGAATGCGGACGGCAAGAGGTATGTAGTCGTGGCAAAGGATTATGAGGCGAACATACTTCGCGTCGACTTCGACTCCCCTGAAGCTAAGAACCTCTATTCGACGAGCGCGGTTATCGGCGGGATAAATTGGATAAATAAAAAGCTCGAGTCGCCCGCCCGGATTGAAGCCCGCGTGAGGTATCGCGACGGGCTTGTCGGCGCCAAGTTCACTCCGCTTTCGGAGGATTCCGCGCGCGTGGATTTCGACGTCCCTCAGCGC
The DNA here is from genome assembly GCA_944389575.1 of uncultured Opitutales bacterium. GTDB lineage: Bacteria > Verrucomicrobiota > Verrucomicrobiia > Opitutales > Intestinicryptomonadaceae > Merdousia. The sequence goes on along the minus strand of CALXMX010000138.1, from coordinate 7,126 downwards.
GCGCTCGCCGCCGGGCAGATTCTCGCCCTCCACTTGCCGCCGGTGGTTTTGGGCGGGGGATTTGTGGAGAGCGTCTCCTGATGCGCGGCGAAGCTTGATTTTTTATTGAAGCGGCGTTTTGCCGGCATTGCGCACGGCAAGGTTTGAGGGAGGGAACCCGGATATTTTGGAAAGGAGCTTCCTCTATTTTTGATTCCCTATAGAGCATAGCGAATCGGAGGAGTTTTCTCTTTTAGGGCAAATAACAGCGTCTGGATATCGGCAGGCGGGGCGGGGGCATTGGCCGGGGCGTATTCTTCATTCCTCCGGAGGGTATTTCTTCCGAGAGGCATTCCCTAAGCGCATTTCCTAATGCGTATTTTCGAGGCGTTTTGCCAATCCGTTTTTTACGCTTTCCCAAGATATTTTCCAAAAGGGGCTCTTACCTTCCACAAGCCGCTTTTCTTGCGGGCGTTTTTTTGTGAACATTCTTGCGGGCGTTCAAGATGCGGCACATTTCAACCCCGCCTCATTTTTGCGGCTCGCCGCCTCCTTCCTCCCCCGTGGCGAACCGCGGCGTTTTGACTGCCGCAAAAAAACGCGCCCTACAACTTGCGTTGCCGAGCGCGCCCGTCAAATTCGGCCGCCTTTCAATGCGGCAAACCGGCTTTCTACCGGCGGCGTCTGAACGCCGCGAAAGCCAACGCCAAAGCCCCCAATGCGGCCGCGTAAGCCGACGGTTCGGGAACTTGGAACGTAATGCTGGATCCGTCGATTGAATAGGAATATTGGCCCGCGGAAATGTCGAATTTGCTCCAATCAATGTCGCTTGCCGAAATCAATTCAGAGAGGGATATTGAAAATTCCGTTCCGTCCTCAAAGGCCGACGCGTTTATGTCGAATATCAGAGAGCCGTATCTTTCCCCCGAAGTGGTGATTGACGCGCCCTCAATCGATGCGAACTCCGTAGCGCTGGATATGGCGAGCACAATCTCAGATGTGTCGGAAAGTTCGATGTTGCCGGAGGTCGTTATTGAGGAGCCCGCCCCTATCGAGACGGTTTGCGCGTTCGATACCCACGAAGAGCCCAAATCCAAAACGCTGTTTTCGGAAACCGATACTGTTCCGTTTACCGCGCCTACGGAGGCGTTGACCCTCACTGTTCCACCGCCGACCACTCTTAAGTCGGCATTTTGGCCGCTTATGGCAGAAATCGTCACGCCGTCCTCTATTGTCAAAGTTCTGCCGGAATCGACACTGAAGGTCGCGTCGCTTCCGAGGTTGTAGGCGAGATTCGCGGTCATCCCATTCAGGCCTATGGTTATGTCTCTCGCGGAGGCCTTGAGCGTGCCGGCGCCGTGGTTGAATGTAATGTTGTCGCCGTTGCCCTGGACTTTTATCTCGCTTCTGACTTCAAGTGTTCCCCCGTTGAGGTTGACCGTTGAGGTCTTGCCCTCGGCGAGATTACTCTGTGAAAAATACAGCCCGTTGATGCTGACATTCGCGCCGTCGTTTATGGTAAACGTGTTTTGCCCGGACGTTTCGGAGTCGTAGCTGAAAGCCACGTTGTGAAAGTTATATGTGGCCGGCGTGTTCGCGTCGTATCCCGACAGGGTGAGCGAGCACGTTCCAGACGCGTAGGCCTGCCCAATGTAAAAATCGGCGGACGAGTTTTCAAAATTTCCCATGAGGGTGAGGCTTGCCCTGTATATGTTGAGAGCTTGGGCGTCGCGCACGTCGGAGTTATTCGGGTCGTAAACGACTCCGGGGGGGGTGCCGGTCTTGTTGTTCCAGTGGGATTTGAAAATGATATTCTTGGCCTTTATGACGACGTTGTTCTTGAAGGAAAACCCGTTGTTCCAGCGGCCGCTCGATATGAATTCAAAGGTGTTTACGTCCACATTGACTCCGGATATATCCGAGAACCATTCGAGAGTGACGTCGTCCGCGGAAGTTATGCCGCCCTCCGGTATTTCCGGGGTAGCCGTGAATTTGTGGGAATCCTGCGTGGGGTTGAACCCGGCAAAATCCCCGGTGCCCAATTCGCGCTCATTGGACTCCAAATAGTATGATTCGGCGGACAGACCCGCGGCGCAAAACAGCGTCATGGCGGTTGCAAACAGGCGTCTATATGTAGAGTTCATGGTGTTATTGCAATTTTGATTAAAATTTTAAAAATTCTATATTGAAAATAATTTATAATATGGAGTGTCGAATTGTCAAGTGTTTTAAAGAGAGGGGATAAAAGCGCCTATTTCCTTCGCTTTTCGTTTTCGCCTGCTTTCGCATTTGCTCGCTCGCCACCCTCCTTTGCCGTTTCAGACTCCGCCTTGCCGAGCAGTTTTTTCGAACTTTCCGAACGCGCCGCCCATGCGGCGTCTGCCCGCTTTGAGGTTTGGAGAAATACGGCGGTTAGGCGACAACAAACTTCGCGCCTTTGCCCTTTGGATTTTCGGAGTATTTAAATTCGCATGGCTTAATTAAATTCGCATGGCCTAAGTTTTGCCGGCCATCGCCCGCCAAAAAAAGCGAATCCCAAAAAAACGGAATTCGCTTTAAGATTTTGTAAACGCCCCCAATAGCGCCCCAAGTTCTTTAAAATGGATTTTTTAAGCGCGCACAACGCGCCGAAAATTTAGGCCGCCGCAGAATTTAAGCCGCCACAAGCAAATCCGCCCGCTGTGAAGTTCTAAATCCCGCGAGCGTTTCGGCGGATAGTTTGGAAGATAGTCCGCCGGCCGCCCCGCCGTATGCCCGCGCTATTTACGCCTGCGCCAGAGCGCAAGCAGAATCGCACCAAGCCCGAGCGCCGCCGCCCACTCTGCCGGCTCCGGAACGGCGACATAGCCGACCAAAAGTCCCGCGTCGGTCGCCATGCTGGCAAAGACGTATTCGATTTCCTCTCCGTCAACGGCGTATTTGAAAGATTTTACCGCCCCCTCAATAGTCGCCGTGCAGGAGTTTCCGGAGGTCCACGATATGATTTGCAGCCCCTGGCTTATGTCCTCCACGACTAATTCGTAAAGTTCGGATTCCGCCGTGGTGTCAAAGTCTACAACGAGCGTTCCGCTTCCGCTTATTCCGCCCGACGACAGGGTTATTCTGTCGAAATTGTCGCGGCTTTCGACGCGCACGACGATTTCTCCGCCGCCGTCAACGCGAATGTCGCTGAACTGGTAGGTGGAGCCTATGTCTGCGCTGGAGCCAAAAGATGCAATCGGCGCGGACGCGGCCTTGTCGAATATGAGCGACCCCTTGGACATGTCGTTGCCAACCGCGCCGTAGTTTATCAGAAGCTTTCCGCTTTGCAGGGCGACGTTTCCGGAGATCACCATGTAGTCTCCGGTGAACGACTGCGTCGCGTTTGAAAAGCTGCCGTCGGGCGCGCGGCTGCTCATCAGCAGGTTGACCTTCGCGCCGTCTGTTGTCATTCTTTCGGGGGAAAGGGCGGCCGTGCTGTCGTCTTTGAGTTGCAATATGCCGCCGGCCGTAGCCGCGTTTGTGGAGTTCGTCAGCACGTATGTCACGCCGCCGGAACTGTCGGCGCTTGACCTGCCCATACCTATGCTGGCAAGTCCCGTAATACTCGAAATTTGCACGTATGAATTTGTGTTTATCGTCGGAAGGCCGTCGCTCATAAAGGAGCTTTCGCCGTATAGCAACGCGCCCGACGGATAGCTGCTTTGCACCTGGTAGTGAGTGCTCAAAACCCCTATCTTGACGTCGGGATTTTCCACGCTAGAGCCTTCTCCTGCGGCGGCGAAATAGGAGGCCTTGTGGTTGTTTGCAAGCGCGAGCGTGAGAGTGCCGATTTCAAGGCTCGAGAGCGGATTATGGGCGCAGCCGAGATTCACCGCGCGCAATTCGACGCTTTCTATTTTTAACGACGTTCCGCTTCCGCCGAAGCCGAGGGATTCGCTGTTGCCAGTGCCTATGTAGTTTCCGATTGAAATGGCGTTGTCGGGCGTGGCTCCTTTAAAAAACGCCAATTCCAAAGCTCCGCTTTGGGAGCCCGTGCCCATCGATTCCAGCGACGCCAAGTTCATCTTGAAATTTCCGTCTATTACTAGCGAGCGCCCTTTCACTCCCGTAGAGACCGTGGAATTGCCGCCGCCCATGACCACCGAGTTTTCAGCGTTGTCCAAAAATGAGAACGTAGCGTCCGTCACGGTGGATGTAAACGATGAGTCCGAATACCAATAGGATTTCGTTTCGCCGCCGTCGTTCCATATTGTGTCGCTCAAGTTGACCTGCTGTCCGTCCTGCGTGTCGGCTATGAACGAGTCTATGTCAAAGTAATAGGTTTCCGCGCGCGCGCAGACTACGGCAAATAGAAGCGCGCAAAATGAAAAGGCAATGGTCGGTTTTTTCATAATTAAATCCTGTTATAATTTTTATTAAAAATGTGAAATGGAAAGATGTCAATTTAATTAAATTAAGACAGATATACAATGCCGTTGCGGCAGTTTGCGGCTCGTATTTCGGGGTTTCGCCCTCTTTACCCATTCTCGTTTTGGGGGATATAGGCGTTTTTACCGCCGCTCAACGTTTTTAATTTTATTTTTTACGCCGCTCGCTCTGCGAATGCGGGTCAAAGTTTGCGGATTTTGTGCGCGCATTGAAAGCGCGCATTGAAAAAATTTTTCCAATCGCCGCGCAACGGCATGTTCAATGAAGCGTCAAAATCTTTTAAATTCTAGACAGCCTCTCAATCGCTGCGTGGTGGAAATCCGCCTTCCAGGAAATTCGGTCTTTATGAAATTCAATTTTAGAGAATCGCGCACTTCTGTTTTTGCGCAGCGTCCGTCCGCTCGCCGGCGCGCGTTGGGAAGCGCCTATTTTTTACAGCCGAATAAACGGCAAAAAACGTGCGGAAAAATCCGCTTATGGAGTCATTATTCCTATTGTAGATTTTGATTTTTGGTTTTGTGGAACAATATATTTAATTATTTAATAATTATTTAATCCGGCGCTGATGCGTTAAAAATGTTTTTTTTGCAATTTATTGCGCGGAGGTATTTTGAATGAAATGGGGAAAGCGCCGGCTTATGCGCAAAGAGGCCGCGTGAAAAAAAGACACCGCTGTTGGCGGCGTCCTTTCGCGGGCGGAACGATAGGCCGTTTTACTATTTTATGGGATTGAGCTTCATCATGCGCTCGAGTTCCGAAGTGATAAACTCGTACGCCTCGTCCACGGAATCGGCAAAGCGGAAGAATTTTAGATCCGACTTTGTAATTACGTCGGTCTTTACCATGTAGTCGAAGTCCACGACATTTTCCCAGAATTTTTTGCCGAAAAGCACGGTGGGAATGTAGTGGTCCGTCTTGCGGGTTTTCATCAGCGTGAACACCTCGAAAAATTCGTCGAACGTTCCCGTTCCGCCGGGGAAAGCTATCAGCGCCTTTGCGAAGAACAGCAGCCAGAATTTGCGCATCAGGAAATAGTGGAAGTTTATCCACACGCCGTTGCGCACATAGGTGTTTCTGGCCTGTTCGTCGGGAATGGTAATCGTCGCGCCGACGGTCTTGCCGCCCGCTATGTACGCCCCCTTGTTGGCGGCCTCCATTATTCCCGGCCCGCCGCCGGTCATGATGTAAAATTTCTCGTCCGCCGGAACGTCAAGCGTGTTCGACCACTCCTGAAGGCGCCTTGCAAGCTCTTCGGCCTGCGTGTAGTACTTGGACATTTCGACGGCCATTTTGGCCTTCGCCAGCGCCTCCCTTCGGTCGGCGCCCTCAAGTTTTGCGTCCGACTGAACCTCTTTAAGCTCGGCAAGCGCCTTCTCCTCCGGCTTTATCCTCGCCGAACCGAAAAACGTTATGGTGTTTTGCACCTGTTCGTTTTCAAAAATGAACGCAGGCATGAGAAGGTCGCGCTGAATTTTCATCAGCTTGTCCGACATGTCCGCGAACACGCATTCAATGGGCTGTTCGCTGCTGAGCGCCTCCGCCTCGCCGCCGCGGGACTTCCCGCCGCCGCTCTTGGATATTTTCAACGCCATAAACTATTTTTCCGACGCATTGATGGCTTCTACCACAGGCTCCGCTTCGGGGGCGGGAGCGGCGTTTTTCGGCTTGTCCGAATCCGCTCCGGCGGCCGGCTTTTGCGCAGCGGCGTCCTTGCCTTCCTTTTCGGCGTCGTCGGCCTTATCGGCGTTCTTATCGACGTTCTTGCCGTCCGCATTGCCTTCGCCGCCCTTTATGGATTCGTCGATCTTGCGCGCGGCTTGTGTGGCGTCCCGAAGGGTGTCGTCCGCGCTGTCGGGCTCCGATATGTTCACGGGTATCTGCTTTTCCGCGAAGCCCACGGCGTTGACGTATATTACTCCCTTGCCCGGCGCGGCCGCCTTCAATGTCACCGCCGTCGAATTTTTGCCCTCCGGAACCGAGACTTCCTCCATGATTATGGAGCTTGGAATGTTGGTCTTTATGTCTATCGGATAGCCGCCCTTCGGGGCCTTGAAGCCGATGTTGAAAATCATCGTGCAAATCTCTCCGCCCTTCAGGTCGACCGAGGCGGGCGAAACGTTCATGGTTGAGGCGTCAACGCGGAACTGCCCGACCCACGTCTCATCTCCCTTCGTGTTTACAAGGTTGACGTCGTAGTTCTTTCCGGATTGCAGCGGGGGAACGGTGAACATGAGCGTCGTGCGCGAGACGAATTCGGTGTCGGCGTAGATGTCGCCCACAATGATTCTGTCGAGCCTGTCAAAGCCCCTGCCCAAAACTGGCACTTGGGAGCCGACCGGCCCGCGCTCGTTCTGCATGCTCACCACATAGCGCGATGTCGGGCGCAGCACGTAAACTGTCCGGCTTGTCATCTGCCTGTGTTTGGAGACTCCATCCACATTGTTTTCCACGTCGTAATCGAGCAAAAAGTAGTACTTTGCCTCCTTGCGGTTTTTCGGCATTACGTAGTCGTACTCATAGATGCGCTCGTGCTTCATGTCGACGGCCTCCCTCATGGGAATGACCTCCCCGTCTATGACGATGGATGGCTTAATGGAATCTTGAATTACGCTGCCGTCGTTTATGTGCGCGCTCATGCTTATCGTATACGTGCGCGAAGCGTTCTCCGGAACGTTTTCGGGAGTGAGATTTGTAAGCCCCGCGCAGCCGCCGAACAGGAGACTGGCGAGCGCGCCTG
>CALXMX010000137.1 GCA_944389575.1 uncultured Opitutales bacterium | reverse complement strand
CGTCGAGCCCCACCGCATACCCCATCCCCTCGGCCGCCATTACGGAGGCGTTGTACATCAGATTGTAGGTTGCCACAAAATTGAACCTGTCAAGCTTAGGGCCGAACCACTCCACTAACCCGACATTTGAGGAAGTGCGCCTGGCTATCTGGCGCGAGAGTATCAGCGGCACTCCGAATAAGTCAGTTCTGCGTATCGATTTTTTAGCGGCAAGGGGGCTGTCTTTGCGCATGATTATGCCCCACCTGTCTCTGTCCGGAAGGTTTATGCTGTCGTATTTTGAAAGGTCGGCCGGCTGGATAATTAGGCCGAAGTCCAAGAGTCCCTTGTCCATTCTCTCCATTACGTCGTCGGCGTTTCCGCTGAAGAGGTTGCAACACACGCCGGGATACTCCATTCGCAGTTCGCGCACGACCTTGGCAATCAGCCTCATTCCGCGCGTCTCGCCGCCGCCGATGTAAATTTCGCCCCGAATTTCGCCCGCGCTCCGCGAGAGTTCCGACCGCGCTCTCGCGGCCATTTCGAGAATTTCCTCCGCCCGCCTCTTGAGTAGCATGCCCTCCACGGTGAGGCTTACGCTGTGGCTTCTGCGGACGAAAAGCTTGCAGCCCAATTCCTCCTCTAGCATAATGATTTGCTTTGAAAGCGCCGGCTGCGAGACGTGCAGCGAATTCGACGCCCCCGTCACGCTTCCCTCGCTTGCGACCGCAAGAAAATAGCGCAATACCCTCAATTCCACGGCATTTCCTTTTTGCGAGGATAGTTGTTGAAAATGATATTCCTGTCAAGAATATGATGATATAAATTATAAATATTTGCTATTTCATTAAATTGTGCGATAATGAAAAAAAACGGGAGGGTCGGCATGCGGAAGAGGCGGCTCGAAAAAAAAGCTCCGCCAACGCCGCCCGCGCCGCGGGAGCGCCAGCTTAAGCGCGCAGGATTTTGCGCGCGCGGCGCCGGGCGAACGCGAATGCGAAAAAGCCCGAAAAACAACAAAAAAATGCGGACATACAATGCGACAAATGAATGCGATATTAAAAACGGCGATAAATTTATTCGTTTTCTGGGCGGCCTTGCAGGCGGTCGCGGCTGAAACGAACAACGCAAACAACAAATTCGACAATAGCATGGAAAATCTGAAATTAACCGAGGAGTGGGACAAGGTGTTCCCGAAAAGCGACAAGGTAATCCACAGCAAAGTCACCTTTAAGACCCGCTACGGGACGACCCTTGCGGCGGACATGTACGCGCCGAAGAACGCGTCGGGGAAACTTCCGGCCGTCGCGGTTTCCGGCCCGTTTGGAGCCGTTAAGGAGCAGTCGTCCGGGCTGTACGCGCAGACGCTGGCCGAACGCGGCTTTCTTGCGATAGCCTTCGACCCGTCATACACGGGTGAGAGCTCAGGGCAGCCGCGCCACGTTGCCTCGCCCGACATAAATACGGAGGACTTCTGTGCCGCGGTGGACTTCCTCTCGAACTTGGACGGCGTCGATCCCGACAAAATCGGAATCGTGGGCATATGCGGCTGGGGCGGCATGGCCATAAACGCGGCGTCCATCGACACGCGGATCAAGGCGACCGTCGCCTCCACAATGTATGACATGAGCCGCGTGAACGCAAACGGCTATTTCGACTCAATGGACGCCGACAAGCGGTACGAGCTGAAAAAGAACCTCAACGCCCAGCGCACAATCGACTTCAAGAACGGCTCATACAAGCCCGGCGCCGGCCTTCCGGATCCCCTGCCCGACGACGCCCCGCAGTTTGTGAAAGACTACTACGGCTACTACAAGACCGAACGCGGCTTCCACAAGCGCTCCATAAATTCCAACGGGGCCTGGAACGAAACTTCCGCCCTCGCCTTTATAAACGCCCCGATGCTTTCATACAGCGGCGAAATCCGCAGCGCGGTGCTCCTGATTCACGGGGAAAAGGCGCACTCGCGCTATTTCAGCGAGGACGCGTTCAAGCGCCTCAAGGGTGACAACAAAGAGCTTCTGATTATCCCCGGCGCAAGCCACGTGGATCTCTACGACAATCGGGCGGGAGCAATTCCCTTCGATAAAATTGAGGACTTCCTGCGCAAGAATCTCAAATAAAATCCGTACTATAAACGAAGGATTGCGGGCTTGGATTAACGAAGATTTCGGGATATACGCGCCGTTCGGCGCGCCGATTGATTCCCGATTCCCCCAAAAAATCCGGCTTCGGCGAATTAGAAAAAACGAACTAATTTTCAAATTTAAGAAAGGAAGAAATATGAACGACACGTTTAAGGGAAAAGTCGCCATAGTGACGGGGGCGACAAGCGGAATAGGCAGGGCGACGGCGCGGCTGTTTGCCGAAGCGGGAGCCTCGGTAATGCTCGCGGCCAGGCGCGAAAAGCTGTTAGAGGAAATAGTCGCTTCCCTGAAGGCCGACGGCCTGAGCGCCGACTACGCCGTCTGCGACGTCACCGACGAAGCGCAGGTCGAGGCCATGGTCGGCAAAACCGCGCAAAAGTTCGGCAGAATCGACTGCGCCTTCAACAACGCCGGAATTATGCCCGACGACGTTAAGACTGCGGACCTTCCATCGGCCGACTTCGACAGAGTCATAAGCGCCAACCTGCGCAGCGTATTTTTGTGCATGAAGTACGAGCTTCGCCAAATGCTCAAAAACGGCGAGGAAGGCGCCGCGATAGTAAACGACTCTTCAATAGGCGGCCTAATCGGGGTGCCCGGGCGCGCCGCATATCACGCGTCGAAACACGGCGTGATCGGGCTTACGAAGTGCGCGGCTCTTGAATACGCGACGAGCAATATCAGAATAAACGCGGTCTGCCCGGCAACCATACTGACGCCCATGGTAGAGCGAATGATGGAGGTTGGCGCGATAACGGGCGTCGCCGAGCCGATAGGCAGAATGGGGCGGCCGGAGGAAGTCGGGGCGGCGGTTCTGTGGCTGTGCAGCCCGGCGGCAAGCTTCATAACCGGCCAGGCGATTCCCGTGGACGGCGGATACACCACGCAATAGCGAAAAAAATCGCATGGACATATTGGAGAGAATGCGCAGGGGCGAACCCATAAGCTGCGACGACCCCGAATACCCGAAGCTCCGCGCCATGATAGCGGAAGCCTTCCAAATAACGGGCGAGTTAAACTCCCGATACCGCGACCCCGATGAAGTCCGCTCAATCATGGAAAAACTCACCGGATCGAAAATAGACCCCGGAACCCGGATAAATCCGCCGTTCTACACCGATTTCGGCAAGTTTACCACATTCGGCAAAAACGTGTTTGTCAACTTCGGCTGCACCTTCATGGACCGCGGTGGGATAACAATCGCGGACGGGGCGTTCATCGGGCCGAACGTGCAGCTCATAACGGAGAACCACCAGGAGGCGCCGAATTTGCGCCAAAACGTGTACTCCCGCCCGATAGCGATAGGGCGCGGAGTTTGGATTGGCGCGGGAGCCACGATTCTTCCGAATGTGAGCGTCGGCGAAAACTCGATAGTCGCAGCCGGGGCCATCGTGACAAAAGACGTCCCGCCCAACGCGATCGTGGGCGGGATTCCGGCAAAAGTCATAGGCAGCGTGCAGGAGCGGGAGGAATAATGGGAAATAAAATGGGACGCAGAAATTTTATGAAAATTTCGGCCTTAGCCGCGGGAGTTTCGCTCGCGCAAGGCGCGCCCTACGAACGCCCGCCGTCGAAAGAGGCGGACGACATCTTGAAGGGCGTGTGCGATATCCACGTGCACGCCTCGCCCGACACGAAAGAGCGCTCCATAGACGAGCTCGGCTTTGCTTATGAGGCGAAAGGCGCCGGCTACCGCGCGGTAATGTTCAAATCCAATTATTGGAGCTGCCACGACAGGGCCTATTTGATACGCCGCGCGGTTGCGGACTTTGAATGTTTCGGCAGCTTGTGCATGAACGGGTGTGTCGGAGACAGGGTGAACGCCCGCGCGGCGGAGCTTGCGGCAAGCGCGGCGGGCGGCCTGTGCAAATGCATATGGATGCCTACGCTCGATTCGGCATACCAAAACGAGGCCGAGGGGCGAAGGGGCAAAGGGATTCCGGTGCTCGACGCGTCGTCGCGGGTATTGTCGGAGGTCGTAAAGGTCATGGAAATCTGCGCGCGCGCCGACATAATTTTTGCCACGGGCCACAGCTCGCCCCGCGAAAGCCTAATATTGGCAAAGAAGGCGCGGGAGATAGGGGTGAAAAAATTCGTCGTCACCCACGCCAATTCCGCGATATGGAAAATGACGCCGGACCAAATAAGGCAGGCCGCCGATTTGGGCGCGTTTATCGAATTTTGCTACCTTCCCTGTCTCTGGGGGAAAGGCACGGGGTTGCCCATGTTTGAAAGAATGCCGGAGTCCGAATTTGCCTCGTTCGTAAAAATAATTCCGCAGCGAAGCTTTGTGAGCACGGATCTCGGCCAGGTCGGGATTCCCCGCCCCATAGACGGAATGCGCATGTGCATAACTTCCATGCTCGATTCCGGAATATCCAAAGAAACCGTCGATTTGCTCGTGCGAAAAAATCCGGCGGAGCTTTTGGGGCTGCAGCCGAAAGCTTTAAGCACCGAGCAAAAAGGAATGCGCATTTAATCGTTTTACATTGCAAGATTTTCAAATACGATATATTATATAAACACACGTTCACATGGGAGATCGCTCTATGAAAACAATGGAAAACAAAGTGGCGCTCGTCACCGGAGCCGCACAGGGAATAGGCCTCGCGTGTGCGCAGGCCTTTGCGCGCGAGGGCGCGGACGTAATTTTGGCGGACTTGAACAAGCCGGAGGAACAGGCGCAAAAGCTTGTCGATTCCGGGTTGAAGGCGCACGCACGCGCGTGCGACGTGTCCGACGCAAGCCAAGTCGAAAAGCTGATATGCTGGATTGTGGAAAAATTCGGCCGCCTCGACGCGGCATTGAACAACGCCGGAGTCCAAACGCCGCAGCGCCCGATGGCGGAAATTACCGATGACGAATTCGACAAGACCGTCGCCGTGGATTTCAAGGGAGTGTGGAACTGCATGCGCTACGAAATACTGCAAATGCTCAAGCAGGGCGGCGGGGCGATTGTGAATACGTCGTCGCAGGGCGGCGTCACGGGATTCCCGGGACAGGCGGCATACATAGCCTGCAAGCACGCCGTAATAGGACTTACCAGAACGGCCGCGCTCGACTACGCCGCAAAGGGAATCCGCATAAACGCGGTGTGCCCGGGGGTTATTCTCACGCCGATGGCGGAGGACCTCATACGCCGCAATCCCGATTTGGAGGAAAAGTTCGTGCGCGACATTCCCGCCGGAAGGCTGGGCCGGCCGGAGGAAATTGCCGACGCCGTAATCTGGCTGTGCAGCCCGGGAGCAAGCTTCATGGCCGGGCACGCCCTGCTCGTCGACGGAGGATTCACAATTCGTTAAAATCAATTATCAAGGAACGCGCATGAAAACGGAAATAAATCATGCGAAAAAATCGGACGTCGCCGCTTCAAACGCTCTGAGCAGGCGGAAATTTTTGAAATCGGCAATATTTGCAGGAGCCGCCGGAGTTTCGTGCGGCGGCGCGCTCCGGGCGGCGACTCCGAAGCCGGCCTCCCCCGCGGGCAAGGCGAATTTAGGCTGCGTAATTTCTAAGCGGCGCACGCTCGGAAGCGGAAGCGCGGCAATGGAAGTTTCCGAAATGGGATTCGGCTGCATGGGAATGACGCACCACAGGAGCGCGCACCCCGGCAAAAAGGAGTGCATCGCCCTGCTTCGCAACGCGGTCGAACGCGGCGTCACGCTCTTCGACACCGCCATAATTTACGGGCCGCTCAACAACGAGCAGCTGGCGGGCGAGGCGCTGGAACCCTTCAAGGGAAAAGTCGCATTGACGACCAAATTCGGCCACGAGGTCTTAAACGGCAAAGGTACCGGCAGGCTGGACAGCCGGCCGGAAACGATAAAGCGCTATTGCGACGAATCTCTCAGGCGCCTGAGGGTGGACTGCATAGAGCTGTTTTACCAGCACCGCTTCGACCCCGAAGTTCCCATTGAGGACGTCGCGGGCGCAATTCAGGAGCTAATAAAGGCCGGCAAAGTAAAGCGGTGGGGGCTTTGCGAAGTCGGCCCCGACACCATACGCAAGGCCCATTCCGTCCAGCCGCTGACGGCCGTGCAAAGCGAATACCACCTGATGTGGCGCGAGGTTGAAACTAACGGAGTGCTCGATGCATGCAGGCAGCTCGGAATCGGATTCGTGCCGTACAGCCCGATAAACCGCGGCTTCCTCGGCGGGGGCATAAACGAATACACAAAATTCGATCCGAACAACGACAACCGCCAAACTCTTCCGCGCTTCACCCCGCAGGCAATACGCGCGAACACGCGCATAGTCGAAGAGCTAAACAGCTTCGGCAGAACGCGCGGCATGACTTCCGCGCAAGTCGCGCTTGCGTGGCTCTTGTCCAAGTCGCCGAACATTGTCCCGATTCCGGGGACGACAAAACTTTCGCATCTGGAGGAAAACCTGCGCGCGGCGGATTTTTCGCTCGCGGCCGAAGAATGGGCCGAATTGGAAAACGCGGTAGCGGCAATTCCGGTTGTCGGAGCGCGCTACAATGCGGAACAGCAAAGGCAGGTGGCGCATTAAACCGCCGCCGTCTTACTAATCGCCGCCGCCTTTACTCACATAAGGCGGCGGACGTGTCGCAATCGCCCTTATTCCTTCGCAGACTTCGCAAAAAGCGGCCGAATTTTAAAATGCGCCAATCCCGGGCGCGCGCCTTGCGCAGAAATTCGACTTTATCCCGCGGCGCATCGCTTCAAATTACGCAAGGCGCTGGAGGAAATTCCAACTGCGGTCGAAGGCGGTTGACCCGCGCGCCAATCAATCCTCCCGCTTGATTGCGCGCGCATTAGTTTTCCAATAGCGAAAAGCTAAACGATGCCTCCCGCGCGTTTGGTTTGTATTCCGCGCGCCGCGCGCAAACCAAAAGAAGCGCCGCCGAAAGGCAACGGAAAAACGCCGCATGCGCGCAAGCGTTCATGCGAACATGTCAACGGGCATTCGCAAGAGTCCCCAAAAAGCGGTTGCCGCAATCATGCGCGCAGGGAGCCAGAGCGCATTTTTACCGCCATAATCTGCGCGGCAAAGCCGGACGATATTTGCATAATCACCCGATAGCCCGAACGCTGGAAGGCGTCGCCGATTCGGTTTGATTGCGTGGCGTTTTTGGCAAGCCCGTCGGGTTCGATGTTTTCCGGAGACACGAACCAGTCAAAAGCTTTTTGGGCGCGCGCCGCGTAGGAGGAATCCGCAAATCCCGATTCCGCCGCAAGCGCAAAAGCCGCGGCGATTCCGGTGGTTCCCGTAGCCTCCGGCCCCGTCTTAGGGTCGTCCGCAAAGCAATACCAGCTTCCGTCCGGACGCTGAAATTGCGCCAGATACTTAAGGCTGTCCGAAAGGGATTTTCTTATTTGCATGACGCCGTCGATATTCGCGTCTTTGAGCCGCGAATCGCCAAGCGCGCGAAGCGTCTGAACAAGCCCCAAGACAAACCACGCAGCCCCCCTCGACCAATTTCTCATGCGCGGATTTTTCCCGGGATTGGCGCGCTGGGAAATTCCGCCCTCCGAATCCACAAGCCTCGATATGCGCGCGCGGATTTCGTCGACCGCCATCTGCGCAAGATTTTTATCCGAGCGCATCGACGCAATCTGCATGAGCGGATACGCATAGGTATAACAGCCCTCTGTGCTCAAAAAGCGCATATCGGCGGAAACTTTCGCCCCGCGCTCTATTCTCGGCAGCGCCCAGTCCAAAAACATTCCTATGGATTTGTGTTCCGGGCGGAGTTTGCATATGGCCACAAA
>CALXMX010000136.1 GCA_944389575.1 uncultured Opitutales bacterium | reverse complement strand
TTTTGCGGCGGCCTGTTCGCGCTTCAAAACTTCGAGCCCCTCCCTAAGGAGAACGGCGGAATTTTGAGACGTCTGAACGGTCTGCGCCAGAATCCTGCGGTCGAGATTCTTAAATTCCGACGCGGGGCGGGCCTTGGCAAAGGCGTCCCGCGCGGCGCGGTAGTCGGAGGCCGCCATATTGTAAAACGACTTCGGGTGGATTTTCAGCTCTTCGTCCAGCCTTATGGCCTCCGTAAATTTTTCCTTCGCGCCGGCGAAGTCCCGCTTTTCATACGCGTCGACCCCCTCGTTGAAGGCTCTGCGTTCCGGGGCGTCACCGCCGCCGTCGCCTTCGTCCGCGCGCGCGTCTTCGGGGAATCCCGCCGAGAGCGCCGCGGCGACCGCCAATAACGCGGCCTTTCCGCCGAACCTCGCCCGGACGAAAAACTTTCGCGTCCCGATTAGCGGCTCTAACGCCAGCAGAATTATCGCAATCAGAAGCGGTATTTGAAATCGCTCTATCGCCAGCTGCTTCATGCGCGCGGACATCTCGTGCTGGGGAATCTTTTTCAGCCCCTCCTCGTAAATTAAATCCATTCCGTTTGCCGAGAGCGGCTCGTAGAATCCGCCCGTCGCCTTTGCTATCTTTTCCAAAACTTCCTCGTTGAGCTTGCTGGTGACGGCGTTTCCGAATTCGTCCTTGACGTACGTCAGCCTGCCGCGCGCGTCCCTTATGGGAATCTGCTTGCCCTTGACGCCACCGACGCCCAGAGTGTAGATGGTGACGTCCCGCTTGGCGCACTCTTCGGCCTTCGCAAGCGCCGACGCCTCAAGCTCCTCCCCGTCGCTTATCAGGACTATCGTCTTTTTGTTCGACGTGTCCGCAAAGGCGACTTCCGATTCGGCGATTGCGGCGGCGATATTCGTTCCGCCGCGCTTTATGATGTCGGTGTCGAGCGCGTCGAGCGAGAGCCTGAAGGCGTCGTAGTCGAGCGTCAGCGGGCATTGCAGGAAGGCCTGCCCGCTGAAGGCCACTATTCCTA
Source organism: uncultured Opitutales bacterium (assembly GCA_944389575.1). Lineage (GTDB taxonomy): Bacteria > Verrucomicrobiota > Verrucomicrobiia > Opitutales > Intestinicryptomonadaceae > Merdousia. Next base: position 8,988 of record CALXMX010000136.1, on the reverse strand, counting down.
TCTTGTCGCCCTTGAGCGCGTTCACCAAATCCATTACGGCAAGCTTTGCGCGTTCGAGCCTGTTGGGCGTCACGTCCTCGGCGAGCATGCTCTTCGACGTGTCTATCGCAAAAATTATGTCTATGCCGCGCGTTTTGGTTTCCTCCCAGCGGTATCCCCACTGCGGGCGGGCCATGGCTATGAATACGAATATGACGCCCGCCAGAAACAGGGCGCGCTTGAGGAAAAATTTTGCCTCGCTGAAGTTTCCCGCCAGCTGCGGCAACAGGCGCGCAGAGGCGAACTGCGACAGCAGCTTGCGCCGCTTGAGGCTTGCGAGCCTGTAAACGGCGAGCACGGCGATTGCGGCGGCGGCTCCGATGTAGAGCCATTCCTTTGAAAAAAAGTTCATGGCAGGGTTCTCAGGCGCGTGTTTATCAATATGAGTTTCAGCGCAAGCACGGCGATTGCGGCGCCGGCAAACCACTGAAACAGCTCCTTGTAGGTAGTGAAATTGCGCAGCTTTACGCTGGTCTTTTCAAGCGAGTCTATGTGCGCGTAAATCTCCCGAAGTTGGGCCAGGTTTTGGGCGGAGTAAAATTTTCCGCCGGTGATTTCGGCGATTTTTTTGAGGGTTTCGTCGTCCGTCTGGCTTCTGATATCGTCGCCGTAAACCGGGTTTCCGTTGCGGTCGCGTATGACGCGGTAGTTTTCGTCCAGGCGCGCCGCCGCGACGATTCCCGTCCTTCCGGCGGATATCGTATAGATTTTAATGTCGTAGCTGGCGGCCGCCTCCGCCGCAGCGACGGGCGATATTTGCCCGGAGTTGTTTTCGCCGTCGGTAAGAAGTATTATCACGCGCGACTTCGCGTTCTTTACGTTGCGCAGCCTGTTTACGCTCATGCCTATCGCCGAGCCGATGGCCGTCCTGTTCGGGTCTATCACTCCTATGTCGAGCCTGGCGATGTTCTTTATCAGCCAGTCGTGGTTCAGCGTTATCGGCGAAACCATGAACGGGTTTGCCGCAAACGCCACAATGCCGATTCTGTCTCCCGGGCGCTTCTGTATGAACGTCTCTATTACGCGCTTTACCGCGTCGAGGCGCGTGGCCAGCTGCGACCTCGTCGAAAAGTCCAGGGCCGACATCGACCCCGACACGTCCACGGCCAGCACTATGTCTATGCCGCTTTCCTCGCGCTCGCTGTATCCCATTCCAAGCCTCGGGCGGGCGAGCGCAAGAATCAGGAGCGCCAGCGCCAATAGCGTCAGCAAAAACCTCCAAAATCCCACGCTGGCGCGGTTCTTTCTGGCCACGTCCCTGGCTATGGCGACGCTCGAAAACACCAGCGAGCCGCTCTTTCCCACCCGCCCGCGCAAAAACGCCAGCACGGGAAGCAGCAAAAGCAGCCACAGGACGTTCGGATTTGCAAATTCAAAATACATCTACTTCTCTCCGTCGGAAAGTTCTATTTTTTCGCCTTCGGAATTTTCGGGCCGCTCCGGCATGTCGGGCTGCGGCTCGTCTTTTATGCCCTTTACGACTTCCGATTTCCTGTTGTCGTTTTGGACGAATCCGAGAGCCTCGGAGTAAATTGCGGAACGCTCGTCCGCGCGGAACGAGTGCATTGCGAACTTCGCCATGTCGGCGAGTTTCAAAATGCGCTCAAGCTGCCCGCGCTGAGTCTTGTCGAACACTAACGAGCGAGCCGCCATCTGCAGAAATTCCTCGGTTGTGCGCGACGGGGCAGGGATATTGTGGGCCCCGGCGATGTAGTCGCGCACGCATTGGCTGATTTCGGCGGCGTATTCTCTGGCGTTCAATTTTTCGCCCGACGCCTCTATGCGGGAAAGCCTTGAAATGGCCGTCTCGTAGGGCGTCGGCGGGAGCCTTAGGCGCGGCCTGAATATCGCGTAGAGCGCGGCGGCTGCCGCGAGCGAAAGCCCCAGTATCCAAGCCCAGTATCTCTCCAAAAAATTCGCGTTTATTTTGCCCTCGATGGGGTCCAGTTCCGGCATCATCGAAAGGTTTGGATTAGGCGGCGGAGGCTGCTGCTGCGAAACCCGCCCGGCCGCGGATTGGTCTGCGCCCGCCGCCGGGGCGGGGGAGGTTGCCGGAAGAAAATTCGCAGCTGGAACGGGCCCCGCAGCCCCCGGAGCGGAACCCGCCGCGGGCGCGGAGGGACTCAAAGCGGACGGCGCAGCCGCTTGCGCCGCATTCTGCGCCCCCGATTGGCAGGCTGCAAAAAGCGCGGCGGCCAAAATAATCTGCCTTGCCGGAATTTTCATCTTTTAGTTCTCTTTTTGAAAAATTTTCTCAGCGCACCTATGAAAGGCTTGTCCGTGTACACCTCCAGCAGGTCTATGTTGGAGCCCGCGAGCGCGCGCTTGAATTTGATAAGCCGGTTTGCGTTAGCGTCCGCATAGGCGCTGCGCAGTTCTCCGTTCGAGGTGTTTATCGTCACGATTTCCCCCGTTTCAGCGTCCTCCAATATTATCTCTCCGAGGTTTGGAAGAGACAGCTCCCTCCTGTCAGACAGCCCGAAGCACACGAGGTCGTGCCGCCTGTTCGTCACGTCGAGCGCCTTGAACACGCCGTCGGAGGATTTGTCGTCCGGGTTGGGAAGCAGGCCGTTCGGCCCCTGGAGAAAGTCGCTTATCAGCACGACTATCGCCCTGCGCTTGAGCGCGCGGTTCACCTCCTCAAGCGCCGCCGCGATGTTCGTCCCGCGCCTGCGCGGGCGGAACATCAGAATGTCGCGTATCATGCGCAATATGTGCTTGCGCCCCTTGCGCGGGGGAATGAAGTGCTCGACCTCCTCGGTGAAGATTACAAGGCCGATCTTGTCGTTATTCTTCGCCGCGGAAAAAGCTAAGGTGCTGGCCAATTCGGCCGCGAGCTCGCGCTTGGAAACGTCCGTGCTGCCGAAGTTTTGGCTCGCGGAAAGGTCGACTGCAAGCATCATTGTCAGCTCGCGCTCCTCGCGGTACTTCTTCACGTGAGCCTTCCCGGTTCGCGCGGTGACGTTCCAGTCTATGCTTCTGATCTCGTCGCCGGGCAGGTATTCGCGCGCCTCCTCAAAGTCTATGCCGCGCCCCTTGAAAAGGCTGTGGTAGGCTCCGGCAAGGGCGTCGTTGACCTGCCTGTTGGTGCGGATTTCAATCTGCCGCACCTTCTTGAGCATCTCTGAAATTTTGTCTTCCACTTGGAATTTTGGACGGTGTTTGCGTTTTCGCGTTAGGGAACGGCCACTTTGTTGAGCGTCTTCTCTATGACAAATTCGCTGTCAACCCCCTCGGCTTCGGCCTCGTAGGTGACGATTATCCTGTGGCGCAGAATGTCGGGAGCCAAGTCCTTGATGTCCTGCGGGACGACGTATCCGCGCCCCTCCATGAACGCGTGCGCCTTCGCCGCAAGCGCCAGCGCGATCGTCGCCCTCGGGCTCGCGCCGAATTGCACCATGTTCTCAAGCTCCTTCAGCCCGTACTTCTCCGGCTTGCGCGTGGCAAACACGATGTCGACGATGTAGTCCTTAATCTTGTCGTCCATGTAAATTTCGTCCACCACCTTGCGCGCCGCCATGATCTTTTCGGGCGTGACTATCTTGTTCACCTCCTCGGACACCGCGGTTTTTGCCATCAGGTCGAGAATCAAACGCTCCTCCTTCATGTCGGGATAATCTATTTTCAACTTAAACATGAAGCGGTCGACTTGCGCTTCGGGAAGCTGGTAGGTCCCCTCCTGGTCTATCGGATTTTGCGTGGCGAGCACGAGGAACGGTTCGGGAAGCGGATACGTCTGCGCGCCTATCGTCACCTGCCGCTCCTGCATGGCCTCGAGCAGCGCGCTCTGCACCTTCGCCGGCGCGCGGTTGATCTCGTCGGCCAGAATTATGTTCGCGAATATCGGCCCCTTTTGCGTGACAAATTCGCCCTTTTGCTGGTTGAAGATGAGAGTGCCGACTATGTCCGCCGGAAGGAGGTCCGGAGTGAACTGTATCCTGTTGAATTTGGCGGTCATAGCGGAGGCCATCGTCTTTACCGCAAGCGTCTTTGCAAGCCCCGGAACGCCCTCAAGCAGGACGTGCCCGTTCGCCAAAATTCCGGTGAGCAGCCTGTCAACAAGATACTTTTGCCCGACTATTACCTTGCCGATTTCAGTTTTCAGAAGGTTTGTCCAGTCGGAATTCGCCCTCACTTTGTCGTTTATTTCGCTCAGATTCGCGCTCATAGCTGCAGATTTTCCTATATTGATGTTGAACTTAAAAATTCTCTCTTTTTCTTAAAAATAGATAAATATTAAAATTTATACGCCGGGATTATCAATTGGCAACGCCAAGACAAACGGCAAATATACGGACATTTTTCCGCGCGCGTTTGTTCCTTAAAAAAAGGATATTGCGGCTTTGAGGCCCCCCCCTGCGCGCGCCGCAACTTGCGGGCTTTCCCCGCGCGCGGCGCGGGCGGTTTTTTCGGACGGATTTCGCGCGTATTCGCGATGCGGGTGAAGTTAAAATTCCGGAAGGTTTCATGCGGCTGGCGCTGCGTGCGAAGCGGAGGCCGGGCGAAAATCCGCGCGGCCCCCGCGCAGGCGGCGCTCCCGTACCGTCAAAGCTTGGGAAGGGCGGCGGGAATTTCCACCGCGTGCGGATTGTTGCGCTTTATGCGCTCGAGCCTGTGGCGGCGCCGAATCTTTCTGACGAGCTTTACGATGAGTTCGTCGATGGATTTATACATGTCGTCGCTCTCGACGCTGACAATCATGTCGGGCCCTTGAATTTCGATGTGGCCCTTTGCGGAAAATTCGTTCGCTTTAGATTTGTTGGGCTTGTATGCCAGGTCAATCTTTACCCTTATAATCCGGTCGTCCAGCGTGAACAGCTTGCTCATTTTCGTCTCGACGCTCTTTTTGAGGGAGTCCGTCAATTCCAAGTCCTGCCCGGATATAATTATGTCCTTCATATTTTCCTTTCTTTGTTGTAGTGGGGCGGGCGCAGTTTGATTTGCGGCCGCCTGTTGAAATGTCTTGCCCTCCGAACGGCGCGTCTGATAATTTAGACCTTACGGTTGCAAAAACGTTCAAACCAGCCGAGCCTTTTTTTCGGGGAAAACCGCATGGAAAAGAGCGTCCGCAAAAAGCCGGAACGGGTTCGCGCGGGGCGGATTGAAATTGGCTCGCCCTCCCGCCGCCGAACTTTTTGCTCACAAGGTATAAATAGGATTTTTTTGCTAAAAAAACAAGCCGATAATTTGGGTAAATTTTTAGATAGCCTAAGCGTTGCGGAGGCTGTTTAATCGGAGGCTGTTTACGGAGAGTGTCTAATGGGAAAGAGCACAACGGAAAAAATCGCGCTCGCGCTCAGGGGCTTTGACGCGGCGGTAATTACGGGGGCGTCGTCCGGCATAGGGGCGGCGCTGCTGCGTTGCGTGTTTGAATTTTCCAACGCGCGGATTTTTGCGGTTTCGCGCACTCCGCCGGAGATTCTCAATTCGCGCGTCGAGCACGTCGCGGCGGACCTGTCGGACGAAGCGCAGCTTTGCAGTGTTGCAGAAAAAATTGCGGGCGAGATATCGTCGTCGATTCCGCGCCCGAAAATTCTTCTGATAAACAACGCCGGATTCGGCGCGTACGGGGAATTCCCGGAGCCCTCGCTCGGGCGAAATTTGGAAATGATAGACTTGAATGTAAAGGCTCCCGTTGCGCTGTGCGGAAAATTTTTGCCGCTAATGGGGGCGGGAAGCGCGATTGTAAACATAGCCAGCACCGCCGCGTTTCAGCCGTGTCCGCAGCTCGCGGTATATGCGGCCACAAAGGCTTTTGTTGCGAGCTTTACGCTCGGCATTTCCGATGAGCTCAAGGAAGCGGGCGTGCGCTGCGTGTGCGTCTGTCCGGGGCCGACTTCAAGCAACTTCTTCCGCGCCGCGGGGTTCGACTCTCCGCCGCTGCCGTCCGGCTTCGGGCACGTTCCGGAGGACGTGGCGCGCGCGGCTCTTCTCGCCCTCGGCAGGGGGAGTCCATTGACGGTTGTGGGCGTGCTCAATAAAATCCAGACTGTCCTTGTAAGGCTTTTGCCAATCGTTCCCACGCTCAGGCTTTCCGGCCGAATATTGCGCAAAATCCGGTCAGTAAAGCCGCTAAAGCCGCGCGCTTAGTCCCGCTTCTTAAGGGCTGGCGCGGGAGGCGCGGCCGACGGATTGCGGGCGCTTCGCCGCATTCGCCGGGCATCTTTGTCTTGCATATGGGCGAAAATCTGTTAGGGGTGCCAAAATGTCAACTATTGTAAAAACGGGCAACCGCGGTTCGCGCGGAGTGTTTGCGGCGCTGGCGGTAATTTATATTATACTGATGTCGGGGTTGCTGGCGGCCGCCGTTTGGTGGCAGTTTTCGTCCGGATTGGCGGGGTGAGATATGGCGGATTTTGAAAAGGTTGCGGTTGTCGGGGCCGGCGCGTGGGGAAGCGCGCTGTCGACGGTGCTTTCGCGCAATGTGCCGCGCGTCTCGGTGTGGGCGCGCGAATCGGAAGTCGTGGATTCGGTGGCGGCGCGCCGTGAAAACTCGCTGTTTCTGCCGGGAATCGAGATTCCCCAAAATGTGGAATTTTCGCAGGATTGCGGACGCGTGCTGGACGGCGCGCAGATGATTGTATGGGTGGTGCCCGTCCACTTTCTCCAAAGTGCGGTGAACGAGTTTTCAAAATACGTCTCGCCTGGAGCGGTCATGATAAACGCTGGCAAGGGAATCGAGACCTCGACGTGGCGCAGGCCGTCGGAAATTTTGCGCACGTGCGCGGCGGGAGGGGCGTTCGGCTCGATGATGGGGCCGAATATAGCCTTTGAAGTCGCGCAGGGAAAATACGCGGAGGCGGTTGTGGCTCTGGACGTCCACGACGCCGGGGTGTCCGCCGCGCGGACGTTCACTACGGATACGTTCAAGGTGCGCCCTTCCGACGACGTGGTCGGAGTGGAGATCGGGGCGGCTCTCAAAAATATCGTTGCGCTCGCCGCCGGGTTTTGCGACGGAATGGGATTAGGAGCCAACACGAAGGCCATAGTTATGGCGCGAGGCTTTCAGGAAATATACCGCGCCGCGGCGTCTCTGGGCGCTTGGAGCGACTCTTTTATAAAGGAGTCCGCAATTTTGGGCGATGTTTTGACAACCTGCATAAGTCCGGACTCGCGCAACAGGCGCACAGGCGAGCAGCTTGGCATGGGAAAGAGCGTGCAGGAAGCTCTAAAAGCCCTAAACGGCAGAGTCTGCGCGGGTTTGGAGACCATTAGGATTTGCAGAATGTTTGAAAAGCTCAACGTGAAGCTTCCCATAATGACCGCGCTTTGCGACTTATCGGAGGGTAAAATTACCCGCGGCGAGTGCCTTAGGCGCCTGCTGGAACAATAGGCAATAGGCCGCGGGTTTTTGTCTGTCTCTCTTGCGTTTGCCAACTGAAAAGCTGGCATTTCGTTTTTTTAGCGGTAGAGGAGGCGCCTGGTTGCGCGTTTGCGCCCTTTTGGGGGAACGGGAGTTTTGCGGCGCGAAGAAGGCCGCGGCGAGTGCCTTAGGCATCTCGCGGTTTGGTCTGTGTCGCCGATTTTTTGCGAGGGCCGGGAGGTGCGGATTGTGCCGCATGTACGGGACTTTCCGCTTCGTCCAAAAAATTTTTTCCAAAAAGTATTGGTTCGGCATACGCCCGCCGACCTTTGACTTTTCGCGCCGGTTGCGCGGAATTTTTGCGTTTTTTGCGGCGGGAAAATTTTGAGTGGAATTTCGCTCTCTTAAGTGGAATTTCGCTTACTTCCCGCGTTCGGCTTGGAATGGCAAAGGTGGAATTTGGCGTTTTCAATTTGCAGTTTTCATTATGTTTTGCCCGGGCGGAGAGGAGCCGGGAAGGGGACTAGCGTTTGCCTGCGCTTCTATTTTTTTCGCCGCGAGTTCCGGAGCATTGCGGCGCGAATTGCGCATCTTGAATTAAAAGCTAAAACGCCCCCGCCGAATTGTTCGGGCGCGGGCGCGTTTCGATTGTCTTGCGCTTTCCTTTCGCAAGTTTTCGGCGCCGCTTTCCGCCTCTGCCGGGGAGGGCGGAGACGCCTTGCCTCCGCCGGCCGTCAAGCCTTTATGTGTGCCAGAATTTCGTTCAGGCGTTTGGACATCGCCCTCGGATTTTCAAGCAGGCCGGCCGCGAGCATCGCGTTGTCGTAGAGCTGTTCGGCGACAAGTTTTGCAAGCTCCGGATTTGAAGACGTGAGGGCCGAGAGATTTTTTATAACGTCGGAAGACGGATTGATCTCCAGCTTTACAATCGGCGCGGGCAGGGGGGAGTCGGGATTCATCGCCTTGAGCATTGCGCGCATTTGCGGGGAAATGGAGTCGGAATTTAAGACCGCCGCGGGACTGTCGATCAGGCGCCCCTTTGTTAGGACCTCCTCGATTTTCTCCGCTCCGAGAGTTTGCTTGAGCCAGTCGGCAAGCTTTGCGGAGTCTTCGTCCGAGAGCGCGGGCGCGCCGGATTTTTTCTCCGGAGCCTCGCCCAGTTCGAGGCTTGCCGAATCCACGCAGGCGAACGGCTTTTTGTCGAATTCGGCGAGGTTTCCCACGACGAACGTGTCGATTGGATCAAAGAGATATAGGACTTCAAGGCCGCGCGCGGAGAACGCCTCAATGTACGGAGTAGCGTCGATAGTCTGCCTGTCCGGGCCGCAGGCGTAGTATATTTCCTTTTGCGAGTCCTTCATTCTGGATACGTAATCCTGGAGCGATACAAGCTGCCCGTCCGGATACAGGCTGGACTGGAAGCGCAGCAGCTTGGAGAGGTCGCCCCGCGATTCAAAGTCGGAGGCCGCGCCCTCCTTGAGGAAACGTCCGATTTTGGCGAAAATTTCGCCGTACTTTTTAGCGTCCTTTTTCGCCACGTCGGACAAATGCTTGATGAAGCGCTTCAAAACCACGCGCCCGATCTTTGCCACGAGGCCCGAATCCTGCATGGTTTCGCGCGATATGTTGAGGGGAATGTCGGAGCT
>CALXMX010000135.1 GCA_944389575.1 uncultured Opitutales bacterium | reverse complement strand
GCGGCTTCCTTGCCGAAGTTGCGCGAGAGCGAAAGGTACTTCACGCGCCCGTCCTCGCGCCGCAGTTTCCGAAGCACGTCGAGGGTGGAGTCCTTCGAGCCGTCCTCCACGAAAATTATTTCGACATTCAGGTTTTCCACGGGCTCCACCGCGTCAAGCAGCGCACGGTAGAACAGCCGCACGCTTTCTGCTTCGTCGCGGCAGGGCACCACTACGGACAGCAGATCCGGCTCTCCGTCTCCTCGCTCTGTAGGGATTGCGTCTTTTTGCTCCATGTCGGCAGTTTTTCGGCGAAGTCGAATTTGCACTTTTTACCCGGCGATGGCAAGTTTTTTAAGGCGTTGAAGGGGCGCGGAAAATTTGCGCGCGCACGCCCGTGGGAAAATTGCGCACGCCCGCGGAGCGAAAGCGAATTTCCTTGCTCCGGGTGGAATATTGTCCACTAATATGGACGGGGGAATATTTGCCGAAAAGAGGCTTTTTGCATATGTCTTTAGCTTTCCGCATTGCGCTGAATTTTTCGCGCTGCGCGCTTTTTTGCGCGTCGGCCGCGCTTTTTTGCCGCGCCGCGGACGCGCGGGTGGCGGCGGAGTCCACGCTCAAACTCACCACGGGGGAAATCGTCAAGGGCGCGGTGCTGAGCAAGACGGCCTCCGGAATTTTGATAAAGACCGCGTATGCGGAGTTTGTCGTGCCGTACCAGCTCATAGACAGCGAAAGCGTAAAAATTCCCCCCGCACCAAAGAAGATATCGGATATCTCCGAGCGTGAGGAAATGTCCATGCCAATGCAGGAGGGCGAGATTATATCGCAGAACGCCAATGTGGACGCACTCGTCGAGTATCCGCCCCTGTTCGACGACAGCGGCTCGTCAAACCGCGTTCCGGAGTTCCTGCGCACCTTGAGGACTTGGCAGGACGATTATATCGACTTCATCACGCCCTACATTCCAGAAGGCTGGTACATAAAACTCTCCGGCGGATATTTGATAAAGCAGACTTCCACGTCCGAACGGACGCTCGACCTCGCGTTTTCGGCCGAGCGCGAATGGGACGTCCACAGCCTAAGCCTCAGCGGATATTACAATTACACGCTCTATACCGACACGGAGGGCGCCTCCTCCGCCACGACCGACAAATACGGGCTTGCATACAGCTATAAGTGGAAGTTTTTGGGAGCCGAGTCGGACTGGTATATGAACAGCAACCTCTCCTACAAGGTTGACGCCATAAAGCTGATAAACACGCAGCTGGACCAGGTTGTAGGCGTCGGTTACGCGTATTCCATAAAGGAGTGGGGAATCAGCACCTCGATAGACACGGGTCCTTCCGTGCGCTATTTGGATTTGGAGAATGAAAAGGACCGCGTCATTCCTTCGTGGTCGCTGAACGAATCAATCTATTGGGACATAACGGATCTTTTGCGCTTTGAGCACACGGCGTCGCTTAGCGCCTCTTTGGGCAGCGAGGACGATGCGTCGGTTTACATTATGGTCGGGCTGGTTTTTGCCCCGAAGTCGGTGGTGTCGATTGCGTTGCGCTATACCGGCGACTACGACAACCTCACCGACATAAAGTACGAGGAGCGCTTCATAATATCGTTTGAAATTCCGTTCGACGGGCGGAAAAAATAAAGAGGGAGTTTGCATGCCAGAAAACAAAGAGACAAAAGTTCCGGAGTGGATTCCGGAGGGCGCGGACAGGCGTTTTTTTACGACTTCCATAATGTCCGGCGTTGACGCGGGGGGCGCGGACGGGTCCGTGTCGCGCGCGTCGCGCCCAAAGAGGCGGGAGCTTTCGCTCGAGGACTACAAGAGCGGCGTGCTCGCTGGCGACAGAACCGTGCTTGCGAGGGCCATAACGCTGGTCGAGAGCAACGCGCCCGCGCATTTCGACCTCGCCCAGCAGCTCCTCGCCGAGTTGCTTCCGCACACGGGCAAGGCCTTCCGCATAGGGATTACCGGGGTGCCCGGCGCGGGGAAATCGACGTTCATAGAGGCTTTCGGGACGATGCTTTGCGGGGACTTCGGCAAGCGCGTCGCGGTGCTCGCCGTCGATCCCTCCAGCAGCCTCAGCGGGGGTAGCATATTGGGCGACAAAACCAGAATGGAGAATCTCTCGCGCTGCAAGAATGCGTTTATCCGCCCGTCCCCCTCCGGCGGAATGCTCGGCGGCGTCGCCAGAAAGAGCAGGGAGACGATGCTGCTTTGCGAGGCGGCGGGGTTCGACGTCATTTTGGTCGAGACCGTCGGTGTCGGCCAGAGCGAGGTGACGGTGCGCTCGATGACGGATTTCTTTTTGCTGATCCAGCTCGCCGCGCAGGGCGACGACCTCCAGGGAATAAAAAAGGGCGTAATGGAGCTGGCGGACGGGATACTCGTCAACAAATGCGACGGAAATATGGTGGAGAAATCTAATCTCAAGCGCGCGGAGCTTTTGGGAGTGCTGCATTTTCTGGCCTCGCCCACTCCAGGCTGGACTCCCTTTTGCGAGGTGTGCTCGGCGGTCGAGGGAACGGGCATACGCCAGGCGTGGGAGCTGTTGGAAAAATTCAGGCGGACGGTAGAATCGAGCGGCGTTTTCGGAGAGCGCAGGGCGCGCCAGAAAATCCAGTGGTTTGACACTCTTTTGGAGCAGGAGATTTTGCGTGAGTTCTATTCGCGCAAAAATGTCGAGCGGTCGGTCGGGCATTACCGGAAGCTTATCGCCTCCGACAAAATAAGCGTGGCCGCCGCGGTAAAGGGGCTTTTGGGCGAGGGCGCGAAGGCGGAAAAATAGAGATGGCCGGCGGCGATACAGACGCGCAAAAGCGCGGGGCGCACGACGGGCTTCCGCCGAAGATGCGCGAGCGCCTGCTGGAGTTCAAGGCGCATTTGCAGCTGGAATTGGGTGCGGCGAAGAATACGGTGCTTTCGTACATGTCGGATATCGCGCTCTTCGGGGAGTTTCTCGCGCGCGAAAAGGGGGCGGAGAGCTTCGAGGAGGCCGACGAGGACTGCGCGGTAGTGTGGCTCGGCGAGCAGTCGAATCTCGGGGCCGCGTCGCAGGCGCGCAGGCTGAGCGCGCTGAAGAGCTTCGGTTCGCACATGTGCGATGCGGGGCTTTGGCCGAAAAACTACGCGTCGGCCGCGGTGCGCCCCAAATTCAGGCGCGGCGTTCCGCAGACGCTCACTCCGCTGGAAATCGGCGCGCTGATAGAGTCCGCCGAGGGGGATTCGTTCGAGAGGCTGCGCGACGCCGCGATGCTCGAACTGATGTACGGAAGCGGATTGAGGGTTTCGGAAATATGTTCGCTCAAGGCCGCCGACGTCGATTTGCGCGAGGGCGTATTGCGCGTGCGCGGGAAGGGCTCCAAGACGCGCCTCGTCCCGATTGGAAGAATGTCGGCAAAGGCGATCGAGGCGTATTTGGGCGAGCTTAAAAAAATAGAGGCAAACAGGGCTCCGGAGCTGTTCATAACGCGCCGGCTGAAGAAGCTTTCGAGAAAGACGTTTTGGTACAATCTCAAAAAGTACGCCGCGCGCGCGGGGATAAAAAAGCCGGTAAAGCCCCACGGGCTGCGGCACAGCTTTGCGACGCATCTACTTCAGAACGGGGCGAATCTCATGTCCATAAGCGAAATGCTCGGCCATGCAGACCTCTCCACCACCCAGATTTACACTCAGCTTTTGACGGAGGATTTGACGCGCCAGCATTCCGCCAAGCACCCGCGCTCAAAGATGAATGTCGATACTTCCGATGTCTGACTCCTCCGGTTCCTCTAAGTTTTAAGCTGCGAACATAGGAAGGCCTTGCCCCCGTTTTTTGCGCCGCCCGCCCGGGATTTTAGTATGAAAAAAACGTCCCATTCCCGCGCCTTCCGGCAGCTTTGAATGCGAAAATCGGGTTGGCGCGCTTGCGTCGCTTAAAATCGCCTTTGCGCCGCCCTCTCTAATTTTTCCAATTGCGCGGCGAAAAAACTGCGGCGCCCGGCAATGCCTTGCAAATTTTGCGGCGGTTGGCCGGCCGGCTTTTTGGCGTTGCGCGCAAATTCCGGAAATTTTGCGGCGACCTTGTATGGCGGCATCGCCTAATGGGCGCGTTAAAAAAAGCGCGCCATGGTGGGGCCGAACTTTTGCTAAGCTTCGCCGCCGTTTTCGCCCGCTTCTTGAGGCGGAGTTCTCAGCCTGTCGGTAAGCTCGAGCATGGATCTGAGATACGGGGCGCGGTTTTTAAGCTCCTCGAAATCCCGCCGTGTGAGCCTCCACGTCCAGTTGTTTGCAGGCTCGCCCGGAGTGTTGAAACGCGCGCATGAGGAAAGGGAGAGCATGTCTTGGACGGGAAATACGGCGAGGCGCGCGTGGTTTGCCAAGACCGCGCAAATCATATCCCAGCTTACGTCGTCGCCGGATACGCGGAAGTACCTTCTAAATTCGTCCCTGGCCCTTTCGGGGGCGGATTCGTACCAGCCGCGCGCGGTGTCGTTGTCGTGCGTCCCGGTGTAGTAGACGCAGTCGGTCTTCGTGTTGTGGGGAAGGTACGGATTTTTAGGGGAGTCCCCGAAGGCGAACTGCAGGACGGCCATTGCGGGAATCTTTATGCTGTCGCGCAGGTCGAACGCGCGCTTTGAGAGCAGGCCGAGGTCTTCCGCGACGAATTTCTGCGACGGAAATTCGCGCCTGACAAACTCGAAAAACTTTATTCCCGGCCCCTTTTTCATCTTTCCCTCGGAGGCGTCTTTCGCATTGGCGGGTATGGCCCAGTAGTCGGCGAACCCCCTGAAGTGGTCGAGGCGCACGACGTCGTACATCTCAAACGCGGCCGACAACCTGTCTTTCCAGAAGCCGTATACGCGGGGATTTTTCCAGTCGTACAGCGGGTTGCCCCACATTTGCCCCTTGGGCGAAAAGTAGTCCGGCCCGACCCCCGCGGTGTTGTTCGGCGCGCCTTCGGGAGAGAGGTCGAACAGGTCTGGGTTCGCCCATACGTCCGAGCAGTCCGCGGCGGGAAATATGGGGACGTCGCCGAATATCTCTATGCCGCGTCCGTTAGCGCGCGCCTTCAGCCTCGAATACTGTTCGAAGAAAATCCACTGTGCGAACTTTACGTGGCCGGCTTCTTCCATGACTCCGTCTGGCAACCGCCGTTTTGACGCGCTCTCAAACGATTTGATTTCCTCCGGCCACTCCGTCCACGGGCGCGACGCGTTCTCTTTTTTTAATGCCGAATACAGTGCGTATCCCTCGAGCCACTTCGCGTTCTTTTCCGAAAAATTTTCAAACGAAGAATACCCCGCGCGCCTTGCGAAGTTTTCAATTCCCACGCCTTCGGCGGCGGAAAACGCCTTTTCTACGAGCGCGGGAACGGACAGGTAGAGCGCGCCGAAATCGCACCGATCCTCCGGCATGCGGCGCAGGCAGTCGAGGTCGGAGTCCTCCAGAAGCCCAAGCTGTCTTAGTTCCGCAAAGTCGATTAAATAGGGATTACCCGCGAACACCGAGAAGGCCTGATACGGAGAGTCCCCGTATCCGGTGGGGTTTAAGGGGCATATCTGCCAGTGGGAAAAGCCGGCCGACGACAGGAAGTCCAGAAACTCCTCCGCGGCCGCGCCCACGTTGCCTATGCCGAATTCCGACGGCAGTGTCGTAATGTGCGCAAGCGCTCCGGCCCCGCGTTCGCATTTCCATGAAAAATCGGCCATCGGCGGTGTTCCCCCCTCCGCGCGAGAACGCGTCAGTAGCTGCGCCCCTCGCGGTTTTCGTAGAAGTTTATGTAGGCGTTGTTCAGGACCTCATAGCCGCCGGGGGTGGGATAGTTCCCCGTGAAATACCAGTCCCCCGAGCAGGTGGGTATGGCCTTGTGGAGGTTTTCTATCGACTGGTAGACAATCTCAACCTCGCCGCTCCAATCCACGTTATGCGGATAGACCAACTCTGAAATCTTCTTCGTTATACGCGCGGTCGGGAAGGCGTCGTATATCATTTTTACATAGTTTTTCATTTCGCGCGCGGGCTTGTCCTTCTGGTCTATGCAGAGCTTGTAGACCTCGCGCAAAAGTTCGCCGTTGCCGGTTTCGCGCAGAAGCTTTATGGCCGCCTGGAACGCTATGAATTTCCCTATTTCGCTCATGTCTATTCCGTAGCAGTCAGGATACCTGATCTGAGGGGCGGTGGAGGCTATCACGATCTTTTTCGGATTGGTGCGGCTGAGAATGCGGAGAATCTGCTGCTTGAGCGTGGTCCCGCGGACGATAGAGTCGTCGAGGCACACGAGCGTATCCTTGGGCTCGACCACTCCGTAGGAGATGTCGTAGACGTGGGAAGCCAGCTGCATTCTGTCCTTCTCTTTCGATATGAACGTGCGCAACTTTATGTCTTTGTGGGCGATTTTCTCCCCGCGCGGCCAGTTGTCCATGACCAGCGACTGTATCTGTTCGGGCGTTATTATCTTCCCCTCGCGCGAGAGCTTGAGCAACTCCTCCCGCACGGCGTTGCGGCGTATCATGCGAAGCCCGTGCAGCATTCCGTAGTAGGCTATTTCGGCCGTGTTGGGAATGTAGCTGAAGACGGCGTTCTTGAAGTCGCGGCCGATGCTGTCGTAGAGCTGCGGGCAGAGCGCCTCGCCGAGAGCCTTGCGCTCCGCGTAAATCTGCGGGTCGTTCCCGCGCGAAAAATATATGCGCTCGAATGTACAGGCCTTGCTTTCGCCTTCCTCGCGGTAGGGCTCCTCGTAACACGTGCCGTCGCACTTGACGACGTATATGTGCCCGGGGCGGACTTCCTTCACGTCCTCCTCCTTGGCCTCGAATATCGTCATGAGCGCGACCCTCTCGGAGGCGAAGGCGACTATCTCGTCGTTTTTTATATAGAAGCACGGGCGTATCCCGTGGGCGTCGCGCAGGACGAACGCGTCTCCGTTGCCGATTGCGCCGGCGATGGTGTAGCCGCCGTCCCAGTCCTTGGCGGCGTTGCTCACTATGCGGACGGGGCTCAGGCGCTCGTTCATCATTTTGAGAATGTCCTCGCCGGCGTATCCCTCGTCGCGCAGCTGGCGGTAGATTTCTGCGTGCTCGATGTCCAGGTGGTAGGCTATCGCCTCGAGGACGGCCTGGGTGTCGGTCGTGAACACCGGGTGGATTCCCTTGCTTATCAGGCTATTGTTTAGCTCCTTGGAGTTTGTTATGTTGAAGTTGCCTATGAGCATCAGGTTTCTGGCCGGCCACGTGCTCTTGCGGGCGAACGGGTGGCAGGCGTTCTTGTCGTACGAGCCGCTCGTCCCGTACCGCAGATGCCCTATCAGGAGTTCGGCGGCGTAGTTGAAGTTGTCCCTCACGGTGTCGATAAACTCCGGGTGGATTATGCCGCGCTTTACTTTGTCGTTGTAGTCCTCGAGCTGCTCGCGAAATATGGCCGCAAGCCCGTTTTGCTTCGGATTGCGCTCGCGGTATATGTAGCTTTTTCCGGGGGGAACGCCTATCTTGACCGCTCCTATTCCCGCGCCGTCCTGTCCGCGGTTATGCTCCTTCTCCATGAGGAGGAAGACCTTGTTGAATCCGTACAGCGGATTGCCGTATTTTTCCTGATAGTACTTCAGGGGTTTGAGGAGCCGTATTAGGGCAATGCCGCATTCGTGTTTTAATGGGTCGCTCATTCTGGAGAAAAAATTTTGCAAATCATTTTGCATGGCGCGCGTTTTGGCAAGTTTTATCGCAGTCGGGGCGTCATTTTTTTGCGCGCGGCAAGCGGAGGTTAGATTATCGTTATTTTTTTTGCGCAGCTTCAAATTATGGTTGCCGGACGCAACAATGCGCGTCTAATATCGTACAATAATGAACGCGATGGCTTACACGGCGAAAGAGGAGGCTTGGAATTCCGGCACGCACGCGGCGGGAATCCTCTTTGCCACAGCCGCATTGGCCGTGTTGGCGACGCTCGCTTCAGTCTATGGAGACGCGTGGAGCATTGTGTCGTGCTCGATTTTCGGGGCGTCGATGCTGCTGGCTTACAGCGCTTCTTCCGCGTACCATTACGCCAAGGGCGAGAGGGCCAAGCGCATTCTCAAGAAATTCGACCACATCTCGATCTACTATCTGATAGCGGGTTCGTACACGCCGTTCATGCTCGTATCCATGCGCGGTTCGACCGGTTGGTCGGTCTTTGGTATAGTTTGGGCGCTGGCGATTGTGGGGACTTGCCTTAAGCTTTTCTTGCCTGCGAGCGGGACGAAATTTTGGTCGATAGGGCTGTATCTGGCCATGGGCTGGCTGATTGTCGCGGTATTGTGGAGGCTCGTATATGCGCTGCCTGCGACGGGGCTGGTGTTCCTCGCGCTCGGCGGTGGATTTTACACGTTCGGCGTGTTTTTCTACATGAAGAAAAACTGGCCGTATTCGCATGCGGTTTGGCACGTGTTTGTCCTTCTTGGGACGATAATGCATTTCTTTGCGGTTCTTTTTTCCTGCGTGTTCGTTTAGACTATGAAAAAATCGGGCAAAGTCGGAGAGCTGGACGCGCTTGTGGCCTCTTGGGGCGAGCGCCCGAGCTGGGACGAGTACTTTATTTCTACGGCGGTTTTAATCGCGTCGCGCTCCACATGCACGCGCTTGAACGTCGGCTGCGTAATGGTGAGCTCCGGGGAGCACAAGAACAGAATAATTGCGGCCGGATACAACGGGTTCATAACGGGGGCTCCGCATTCCTCCCATATTCGGGACGGGCACGAAGTGGCTACGGTGCACGCCGAACAAAATGCGATTTCCGACGCGGCGCGGCGCGGGGTGTCGCTGAGCGATTCGGTCGCGTACGTCACGCATTTTCCATGCTTGAATTGCGCAAAACTGATGCTTTCCGCGGGCGTCAGGCGCGTAAAATACCTTCACGACTACAACAATGATCCGCTCGTTTTGGAGCTCTTCGGGCAGGTGGGGGCGGAGATTGAGAA
>CALXMX010000134.1 GCA_944389575.1 uncultured Opitutales bacterium | reverse complement strand
GTGAAGCATTGCGGAACTGCATGTATAGCAACAGGAAGATGACCACGATACTCATCAGGGAAGTAAGCAGCAAGGTACGACTGGCAGCCTGCTCACTTTCAAACTGTCCACCGTATATTTCGATTCCGGCTTTTTGCCGCATTCGGCCTCTACGGTTATGGCTATTCCGCCGCGCGGATTGAACCTTCCGGTCACCCTGCACCAGACGGGATTGAGCGCGGCGGCGAGGTCGTCGAGTATGGTGTTGGTGACGTGCTCGTGGAAGCAGCCCTCGTTCCTGAACGACCACAGGTAGAGCTTTAGCGACTTGCTCTCCACAATCAGCCTGTCGGGGACGTACTCTATCGTTATGTCCGCGAAGTCCGGCTGCCCGGTCGCGGGGCAAAGGCACGTAAATTCCGAAGTGGTCAGCGTGACCACGTAGTTGCGGCCGACGCTCTTGTTCGGAAACGTCTCTAACTTTCTGGTCGCCTTGTTTCTCTTTCCGGAGCCCAGAAGCGTTATGTTTGAAAGGTCCTTTTTTGTAGTCTTTGGCATGTTTCGAGCGTTTTGCAGTCTTTTGCGCGGAGGCGCTCCGCCGTGCGGGGCAGGATCAGAACGTGAGCATCACCTTGCCGTTTCGCCCACCGCTCTCCGCCCTTGCGAGGGCCTCTTTCACCCGCGAAAGCTCAAAGGTTGAGTCCACCGGCGCCTTTAAGACGCCGTCGCGCATAAGGGCGAATATTTCGGAAAAGAGTTTTGCGACCTCCTCCTTCGAGTGCGTACGGCGCCACTTGTCCCACCAGAATCCGCGCAGGCGCAGGTCGTTAAAAATCAGAAAGCGCGTGGGGAAGCGCACCGGAGTGCCGACCATTCCGCCCACGGTGACGACCGTCGCGCCGTCGCCCATGGCCTTAATCATGTTCGACACGCTCTCGCCGCCTATCTGGTTGAGGCCGAGCATTAGGCGGCCTTCGGTGAGCTTCTTGATTTCCTTCGCGTCGAACGAGCTTTCGTCCGCCACGATGTCCGCGCCCATTTCACATAGGGCGGCGCGCTTTGAGTCTGCGTTGCGCAGCATGTTTACCGTCTTTATTCCGCGCGCGCGGCAGAGCTGAATCATGAAGTGGCCCAGCGCGCTCCCGGCCCCGTTTTGTATGACCCAGTCGCCCGGCTTGAGGTCCGCGAACTGGTTGAGAATGCAGTAGGCGGTGGGCGGATTGACAAAGCTCATTGCGCAAATGTCCGCGGGCAGATCGTCCGGGAGCTCGGCGAGTTCGGCGGCGTCGCAGATCTGGTATTGGCGCCAGACGCCGGGCTCCTCCGGAATGCGGACGCGCGCGCCGACCCGCACGTCTTTAACGCCCTCTCCGAGCGCGACAATTCTCCCTATTCCCTCGCGACCGGCGACCGCCGGAAGCTCGCGCAGCCTGCCGTAGGTTCCGCCTATCATGCCGAGGTCGGACGGGTTTATCGACGCCATCTCAAGCTTGACCAGCGCCTGTCCCCTTTGCGGTTCCCCCACTTCCGTTTCGACCGGCTCCACCACTTCCGAAGCCTTCCCGTATGTCTTGTGAATTGCCGCTATGCTTTTCATACCTTAATTTGTCTTTCAAATTTCCAAAAATTTGCAATCATATTAAAAGGTCGGCTTTAAGCGGCGTTTTTTTCGCCGATTTGCCGAAATTATATTTGCGCAATGCGCGACGAAATAAATATGAAAGAAGAAAGCATTTCCTTTTTGCAGGACGCCTTTCCCCCGGATTGGCGCGCCATGAGCGCCGCCGACGCCGAACGCGGCATAGACGCCGCCATGGGCGAGGCCCGCGCCAATCTCGATAAAATCCGGGCGCTCTCCGACGGCGAGGCCACGTTTGAAAACACCGTGCGCGCCTTGGACAGGGCGACGCTGAAGCTCGACAGGGTGTGGCTTTGGCTCAACCACCTCCAGAGCGTGGCGGACACTCCGGAGCTTCGGGCGGCGGTAAACTCCCAAATGGGGAAGGTGTGCGAGTTTTTTTCGTCGCTGTCGTCGGATTCCGCGCTCTACGGGCGCGTAAAGGCTTTTGCCGGAAGCGCGTCAGCCCGCAATCTCGGAGCGCACGCGCGCAAGCTGACGGAGGAGACCCTCAAGGACTTCGAATCGGCCGGAGCGAACCTCCCTCCGGAGGCCAAGGCGGAGCTGATAAAGTTAGAGGCCGAGCTTTCTTCCAAGACGCAGAAATTTTCCGAAAACGTGTTGGACGCCACAAAGGCGTTCGAGATGCTGATTGAGGACGAATCCGACCTCGCCGGGCTTCCGGAGAGCGCGCGGGAATTGGCGGCGAAGAAGGCGCGCGAGCGCGGAAAGGCGGGGTGGCTTTTCACTTTGGAGCAGCCCTCCTACGTTCCTTTTATCACCTATTCCGAAAGCGCTGTCCTGCGCGAGCGAATGTGGCGGGCGGGCGCAAGCCTTGCGGCCTCCGGGGAGTTTTCCAACGAAGGCCTCATGCGCGATATTCTTTCGCTGAGGAGCCGCAAGGCGAAAATCTTGGGCCGGGCGAATTTCGCCGATTTGGTTTTGGAGCGGCGCATGGCCAAGAGCGGCGCCAATGCGGACGCGTTTGTGGAGAGGCTGCGCAGGCGCTTTGCCCCGAAGTTTGAAGAGGAGTCGAGGGAGCTTTCCGAATTTGCCGAATCGCTCGGAATGGCGCAGGACGGCCTTGTGCGCCCCTTTGACGCCGCGTATCTGGCCGAAAAGCTGCGGCGCAAAAAATACGATTTCGACGAGGAGCTTCTGCGGCCGTACTTCCCGCTCGACTCCGTATTGAAGGGCATGTTCGAGATTTGCCGCGCGCTCTTCGGTGTGGAGATATCCAAGTGCGACGCCCCCGCGAACGCGTGGGACGATTCCGTCGAAATGTACCGCGCCGAGTCGCGCGGGCGGACCGTGGGAATTTTTTACACGGACTTTTTCCCGCGCCGCAACAAGCGTTCGGGGGCGTGGATGAACCTGCTTTCGCCCGCGCTCGACGGCCGCCCCGCGCTGGGGGTGATTGCCGCGAACGTCAACGAGCCCGCCGGCGGCCGTCCGGCTTTGCTTTCGCACGGCGAAGTCGAGACGCTCTTTCACGAGTTCGGCCATCTGATGCACTTCTTCCTGATGGATTCGCCGGAATTGGGCCTGCGCGACGTCGCGTGGGACTTTGTGGAACTGCCGTCGCAGCTGATGGAAAACTGGACGCGCGACAGGCGCTGCTTAGACATGTTCGCGGCGCATTGGAAGGACGGCTCGAAAATTCCGGAATCCCTGTTCGAGCGCTTCAGCCGTTCTGCCAAGTTCATGGGCGCGACCGCCGCGATGCGCCAGCTGTCGTTTGCGCACATAGACTTGGCGCTGCACATGAATCCGGATAAGTTTTTGTCCGGCTCCGTCGAGCAGGAGGCAAGGAGGGAGCTTAGGAACTATTCGCGCAAGTATTCCGAGCCGGTGCCGACGATTCTGCCGCGCTTTACGCACCTGTTTGGCGACAGCGTGGGCTATGCCGCCGGCTATTACTCCTACAAATGGGCGGAAGTGCTGGACGCGGACGCCTTCACCCGCTTCAAGAGCGAGGGGCTGTTGAATCCGAAAACCGGAGCGGACTATGTGGAAAAAATCTTGCGCGTTGGCGGCAGCGTCGAGCCCGACGTCGCCTTCCGCAATTTCATGGGGCGCGATCCGGACATAGAGGCGCTCGTATTGCGAAGCATTGACGAATGATTGAATAAATAATCAACAATCCGCCAATAATCAACAATCCGCCCGCCGCGGCTTTTCGCCCGCCGCCCTCTATTCGCGCGCCTTCTTCCCGCAGGATTGCGCTACGCATTCGCCGTCCGCTTTGGGGTTTGGGCGCGCCCGGCCGGGAGGGCGCATGTTTTTTTTGTGCGCGGGACGCGGAAATTTTCATGCGCCTGCCGCGAATTTTGCGCGGGTTGAATCTTTGTGCGAGTCGAAATTTTGCGCGGGTCGAATTTTTGTGCGGGGTGAAATTCCGAGGTTTAGCGGCGCGCGAAAATTGGCTGTGCGCGGCTGAGGGTCTCTCCCGTTGCGGGTTCGGTTTACCGCGGCGCGTTGCCGGGAAATTTTGATTACTTCTGTGGCGCGCGAAAAAAGCTTTGCTTCGTGCGGATTTTTTTAGCGCGCGAAGGCGCATTGTATCGTCGACGCGCCCGCTCCATAAGCTGGGCTTTGCAAAAGCGAAGTGGCATTCTTAGAATGCGCTTTACGTTTCCAAATAGGCGGCGCGCAATCTGCGCCGATTTATCCGGCGGCGAATATCTTTTACTTTCAGCCTCTTTTTTAGCGTCCGCGTCGAAACGCGAAAAAATTTTTGCGAAATATTCCGGCACGCCCCGCGCGGAAACGGAATTGAAAATTTATTTGTCCCGAAAAAACCGCCTTAAATTTCGTTTCATTTAGCGCGCGAACAAAAGAAATTTTCGGGTCTAAATGCGTTCTGACTTTTATAATTTTTCGCAATCAGTTTAAGCATTTCACAATCTCCGTATTCGGGCGCCTTTTGCTCTTGAGGCCGCAACGTTAAAAAAAACTTTGCCGCAAAAGGCCGCAAAAAAAAGCGGCTGAATTTGCGGCGATATTTGCGGCGGAATAAAATCCCGCATAAAATAAAGTTTTGCGGCGGAACAAACTTTTGCCAAGGCCTTGCGGCAATTTGCAATTTTCGCAATCGCCCTTCGATGTCCTATTATAGCCGCAGGGCGGGTTCGGAAATTTTTAGGCGGCGTTTTAAGTATTTTTTTGTCTCTTGCGGAATCGGACTTGTGCCGCGGCGGCGGCCGGGAGTTCGGAGTGCAAAAAAAATCTCCGGGCATTTCCCGGAGATTCCGACCGCAAATACGCCGCAGGCATATTGGGCTTAAAATTTGTAAAAAAAAGCTTACAGGAAGGAGCTTTCCTTATTGTAAACTACGTCGTAGCGCGCGCCGACCGACGTGAATACGGCAAACGCCTTCTGGATTGCGGCGTTGGCGTTGTCTATGTCGGTGGACAGCGCGGGCCACTGCTTCTTGAGCTCGACGACCGCCTTTACCGGATTGTCGGGATAGGCAGACATAAAGCTCTCCATGTCGGGCGTGGCCTTTTGCATGTTGGCGTCGTACATCTTCTTTTCGACGGCGGTCATTTTTTCCCAGGCCTTGATGTATTCGGCGTATGCGTCGGCAAATGCCGGCGGGCAGCCTGTGAGCCGTATGGACTGCATCTTGGCGACGGCCTCGGCCGCGCTGCGCGAGTTGCGGCAGATTTTGGCGTCGAGCGAATAGACCGACTTTATGGCCATCTGTTCGGGCGTCTGTTGCGGGGTTGATTCGCACGCTGTAAGCGCGAAGGCGGCCAGCGCCGCGTAAATGAACTGTCTGATAGTTTTCATAATTTATTATATCGACACAATTTTTTCCAAACCTGTTCCAGGTGTCAATTCATTTATTTCCCCGCAAAAATGTGCTTTTTTTGGATTGTAGAAGCGGAAAAAATCTCTCTAATCGGCGTTTAATATGGCATTGGAAAAAATTACGGAGGTCGTGGGCAGGGGCGTATTTCTCCCCGGCGACGACATCGATACCGACCGCATCATACCGGCGCGTTTCATGGTCTGCGTGACTTTTGAGGGATTGGGCAAGTACGCCTTTTACGACGAGCGCAAAAATGCGGACGGCTCGGACAAGAAGCACCCGCTGACGGATCCGCGCAAGCGCGGGGCGTCGATTATTTTGTCCGGCAAGAACTTCGGCTGCGGCTCCTCGCGCGAGCACGCTCCGCAGTCGCTTTGGCACTACGGAATCCGCGCCGTCGTGGCCGAGAGCTTCGCCGAAATTTTCTTCGGCAATTCCACCACGATCGGAATGCCCTGCGTCTGCGCCTCCGCGGACGACATCGCAAAGATCGCCGAAATCATAGAGGCGGACCCGTCGGCGGAAGTGCGCATAGACTTAAACGGCCTGCGCGTCTCGTGCGGGGATTTTTCGTGCGCATGCTCCATTCCGGAAAATGCGCGCGCAAGCCTCATGTCCGGCACGTGGGATCCCATTGCGCAGCTTCTCGACGCGGGTTGCGAAATCGACAAAACCGCGCAAACCCTGCCGTACTTCAAATGAGATTCATTCTGGAAGGCGCGGGCGTGTTCATTTATCCGCTCGCATTCTGCTCGTTCCTGGCGCTCTTTATAATAATAGAGCGGCTCATAAGCTTGCGCGACTCTAAGGTCATTCCGCGCGCCGTCGTTGACGCGCTGGTGGAGGGGCGCATTGACGCGCTGACTCCGGACTTGAAGACGACGGCGGGAAGAATAATCTGGTTTTTCAAAAATTCCAGTCCGGACGCGGAGGCTCTCAAGGCGTTTGTGCAGCTCGAAATTACGCGGCTTGAGCGCGGAATGTTCTGGCTGGACATAGTAATATCGGCGGCTCCGTTGCTGGGGCTTTTGGGGACGGTCGCGGGGCTTGTGACGGTCTTTGCCGGCCCGGAGGACAGCCTTCCCTCGCCGGAGGCCATATCGCGCGGCGTGGGGCTGGCCCTCTCCACGACGGTCATAGGCCTTTCAATCGCGATTCCGTCAATCGTTGGCAACTCGTATATAAACCGCCGCATAGAAAAGCTGTGCGCGCGTCTGAACATAGGCGTCGAACGCCTCATAGACCTGTCGAGGAAGCACTGATGGACATTCTCGCGCGCAGGAGAAGGAGGCGGGCGGAGGTCAACATAGTTCCCCTCGTCGATGTTTTGACGGTGCTGATATTCTTCTTCCTCCTGACCATGCAGTTCAAGAGCATTTATGCGGTGGACATCACCCCGCCGAAAATGGACAGCTCGTCGGCGCAGAGCAAGGCGCGCCCCGCCGTCATATCGGTGACAAAGGACGGAAGGTATTTTTTTGGCGACAAGGCCGTGACGCTCGCGCAGCTGAAGTCCGAAATAGAAGCCTTTTCCGGCTCGCCGGACGCGTCCGTCGTCCTCCTTGCCGACCAGGAGGCGATGCTCCAATACGCCACGAACGTAATCGACTTGATAAAGCTTTCCAAAATACGCAAGCTCAGCCTCCAGACTTTGGGCAAGTAATGCGGAATTTCGGCAATTTGGCGCAACCGCCGCAAAAAAAGCTTGTCTAATTCCGCCGGGAGTGTTTGATTGTAATTCGTTAAAAACGGAGCGGATTTTTTTAAGTTCCCGCGTTGTATTTTTCCTGTTTGAGGAGCGCATTCGACTGAATTTGTCGGCGGTTTTTTCGCGCAATGGGGCGTTGAAATTGGCGTGTCGGGATTTTTTGCAAACGGTTTTCGCGCGGGGAAAAACAGCGTATTAAAAACAAGAGTTTCACCATGAATAACGAATTGGAAATCATAGGGGTGTCCGGAATTTTCGCGCCCACAATGAACAACAACGGCGTGTTGTTGAATCCCAAGAGCGGCGGCAAGACCCGCCTCACGGACCCTTACGTGCCGAAGGAATTGGTGCAGCGTTTCAACGTCAAAAAGGGCCAGTTCATAGTGGCTAAAGCCCACCAGGCGCCCGGCCATCCGAACCCGAAGGTCCGCTTTATAGAGACGATAGACGGCGTTTCGTGCATCGACCGCAGGAGGTTGTTCCAGTTCCAGAATCTGACCACGATCGCCCCCGACAGCAAGCTTAAGCTCGAGACTGCCGACGAGCGCATGACAAACCGCGTGGTGGATTTGTTTTGCCCGATAGGCAAGGGCACGCGCGGGCTGATTGTGGCCCCGCCGCGCACGGGAAAGACTACCCTTTTAAAAGACATAGCCGCCGGAGTGATTGAAAACCACCCGGAGTGCCATTTGATGATTCTTTTGGTTGACGAACGCCCGGAGGAGGTCACGGATTTTAGAATGGATTTGCCGGAGGCCGAAATTTTCGCCTCGTCGAACGACGAGACTATAGAGACGCACATACGCATAGCCGACCTCGCCATCGAGCGCGCCAAGAATCTCGTGGTCGCCGGCAAGGACGTGGTGCTGCTGATTGATTCTCTTACCCGGCTTTCGCGCGCGCACAACAGCGCGAAGGCGCGCGGCGGGCGCACGATGACGGGCGGTTTGGACATTCGCGCGTTGGAGCGCCCGCGCCAGATTTTTTCGGCGGCGCGCAATACGGAGGAGGCCGGGAGCCTGACGATAATAGCCTCCGCCCTGATTGAGACCGGCTCGAAAATGGACGACCTAATTTTTCAGGAATTCAAGGGCACGGGAAACATGGAGATGGTGTTGGACAGAAAAATCGCCGAATTGCGCATATGGCCGGCGATAAACATTTCGGCCTCGGGGACGAGGAAAGAGGAGCTTCTGCTTTCCGCGCGCGAGTTTGAGGCCGCGTCGTTCCTGCGTCGGGCGATGGCGGGCTCCAAGCCGGAGGACGCGGCAGAGACTCTAATTGAGCGCATGGGGCAGGCGCGCTCGAATGCGGAATTTATATCCATGATTTCAAAATAGCCGCTTTGGGTTGCCTTCGGGCGATGGCGGACGTCGCGAGTATTGCGGAGCCGCGTGCGTTGCCGGCGCCGTGGGTGCTGTGGGGAGGAAATGTCGCAGCGGCGAAGCGAAAATTTTTTTGCGTTGAGGCGCTTGGTGCGGACGTTTGCATCGGGCGTTTTTGCCGGGCGTTAGGCGCGCGTATTTTTTTTGGACTCTCTTTGCCGGGACGGGCGTTTTTTGTTTTAAGTTTTCGGTTTTAAGGCGGCGCGGCACGGCACGGCCGGGAAACGTGAAATATTGGAATGCGATTGGATATTCGGGGCGGCTAACGCGGGAACGAAGGGATTGCCGGAAATTTGTTTGAAATGTCGAACCGTGCGGACGCGGGAACGGGCGTCGGCCGGCGGGTTTGTCGGCAAGCCGCGAATTGTCCCGTTTGATTTGTCAAAATTTTTTGCCCGGTAGTGTTCCGCGCTTAAAGGAAGTTGCGGAGGCGGGCGGCGCAGGCGCGCCCGATAGGCGGGTTGTCGGTTTGGCGCATGAAAGGCGCGAGCGCGGCGCGGCTGTGGCGCGGTTATTGTGTAGTTATGGCGCGGGATATTTGTTGGCCGTTAAACGGTTGGAATGGCGGCGCATGGGCGGGTTAAGGCGCGGAGTTTGGAACAGGCGCGGCGATTGAAAATATAAGAGTTTCGCACGGCAGGGTGGACGGTAGAGCGGGCGCGGCGCGGAGATGGGAGGGGAACGGAATAGGTAAAAAATTTCAGGCGGAGAGGGAGTCTGGCAGAGCGTTCCTTGAGCGTCTCGTTTTTGTATTCGGAGAGTAAGGGCGCGCATGCGGGAAAAAAAGAGGAAGTAAGCGGGCGAAGAGGAGTGGGGTGGCGGTATTAATAAATCATGAAAGAAAAATGTTGACAGTTAAGTTTCCCCAGTCTAAAAAAGTTATAATTAAATTTCATATCTCCAGATGCAACAGATTTTTTCGCAACTATTTATAATCAATCGATCACAACTGTTCTGGCGCGCAATAAATATAATTGCCGCTACACCTCGTTCTTAATCGTCCGCTTGGAGTTTTCCTTTTGATTTAATTTTCCAATCCAAATCTGAAATCTGAAAAAACCTAATTCTAACATCAAAAAAATAAAAGCCTAACTTCAATCCGCCAATATATCGGCATTGTAAACTAAACGCGCAGGTTCTCCTGCATGTCGTTAGGTGCAATATTTAATCCATAATATATCATGATCAAAAGTAAATCTCTGGCATGTTTAATTCTCATCGGTTCCGCCATGCAGCTTGGCGCGATGGACTATTGGGTCAGATTCAACTCCGACTCCCGACTGGAAGAGGCGACGTTTTACAGCGATTCCGGATTTCAAAACGAAGTCGAAGTCGACATCTCGCAGCTGACTCTGGCGGATAATCTCTATATCGACGGAGTCGCGGTTGAAAATTCGAACACGCTTTCGATTCTCTATTTGGGGAGCAACCTCACCGTCGGCAATTTGAACTTTATAATCGACGAGCCTTCCGCCACCCAGCAGGTGATTTTGAGAACAACTCCGGGAGTGTCGGACGCCGTTTTGACGGTCAACAATGTCTCGTCGGATTTGCGCCTGGCCTTTGTCGGCCTCATGAGCGTAGTCATCAACGACAGCGTTTCGCTCTATCAGGGTTCCACGTATTCCTCATCTTTCGGCCACCCGGATTACGCTCCGCTAAATTCGCTCACGATTAACGGGGGGTTAGACAATAAAAAGATGTCCTTCCTTGTCGCCTTCAGTAAAGATTCCGTCAGGCGCGACGCCGATTACGACGCCTCCTACTTCGACTCCGCCGACAGCTCCATTTCCGGCCTGCTGAATTTGAGCGAAAACCTGACGTATTACACCGCGGTGAGTGCGACGAACATGTACGCCAAAAACGTGTATGCGAAGGTCGGGGCGATTTCCGGGGCGAGCACCTTGGCGGTGAACGCCAGAAATGCGTATGTGGCCTCCAGCGGCGGGGCGGTCAGTAGAGGGTTTGCCGCCACTCTCAATCTGATGATTACCGGAACGTCGGCGACCGAAGGCGTTTCGGGCGGGGTTTCGACATTGTCGGGAAACATTGAAACTATCGATGCGATTTCCGCAAATAATACCCAATACACAGACGACTTGAGCGACTTGCGCATAGTCATGAACAGCGCGGACGGCACTTTGACGCAGGTTTTATCCGGAAACACCCTGAAATTTTCCGGCGGAATCGACATACATAGCGGGACGCTGTTAGTCAATTACGGCGAAAATTCCGGGAAGTCGCACGGCGCGCTGACGCTCGACAAGACGAACAACACTGCGGCGTTCGGCAATTCGTCGGAGGTCGGCGGGACGTTCAGCTTTACCGAGATAAAGGTTGTCAACGGCGGAACTATCAGGGTTCAGTTCAGCGGCTCCGAATGGAACAGCGATCTTGTCTACGATGTAATCGCCCTGACGGAGGGCGGGGTGAGTGGTTCCGGCGTCGTCGTCATCGATTTCGGGACTACGGAAGATCCGTTCTTGGCAAACCTGGTGTTTGAAGATGTCGGCCAGGGCATGGGGGCAAAGATAATTTCTTGGGAGGAAGGCAATTCAAGCTCGGCGACTTTTATTGCCGAAAAAAGCCTCATTGAGGACGGCGGAGAGCTTTACGCCTTTAGGGCGTACAGCGGCACGGACGGCCTGTATGTGGGATATGTCCAAGTTCCCGAACCGGGGCAGTTGGCCGTAATACTCGGCGCGGCGGCTTTGGGATTTGCGGCTTGGCGCCGGCGCAGGTAGGCTGCGGATTCCGGATTGTTTTTAATATGAATGCGCGCCGTTGGGAGATTCCAACGGCGTTTTTGTTTGCGCCGGAAATTTTCTGTTTGCGTGCGGCGCGCGCGTTTCTTCGCCTTTGCGGTTTGGCGGAAGCGGGCGGGGGGTATTGTTGAGAAGTTCGAGAAGTTTGAATTTAAAAAATGAATTGGGATTTTGAAAATTTACGCCGTTTCCGGCAATTTTCGCCGGGGGCGTACTATTCGCAGGAGTCCATTATTTGCCGGGGCGCGCTCGCCGCGTCGCGGCAGCGAAGCCGCATTTGGAAGCTTGCAACGTGCATTTTGAATTTTTCTCGCGTGCCTGTGCGCGGCAGATTTTTCCGAATGTCTCCAACGCGCGCTCTTGCGCCGCGCTGTTCTGGGGCTGTTTTTTTGCGCGTCCCTAAAAGTTTTAAGGGCGTTCAAAGTTTTGCTTAGCTTGAGGCGCATTGGAAAAATGTTCGCGCAATCAAATCGGGAATCGCGACTTAAACCTGCGCGCAGCCGCTTTGGAATATGTGGAAAACTTTCGTTGTTTTCGCGGTATTTGGCTCCAAAATTTTCCTTTAAGGCAAAGACGTTTTTTCGCAAGAAATTGGCGGTGCGGGCATGAACTTTTTTGGGGAGGGGAATTTTTCCGGGCAAACGCTCGGTTGCACGTTCCTTTGCCTCTTAAAAATTCCGCGTTGCCGGGGCGCTTTTGCGCGCTTTTGCCGGGCGTATGCGGCGAACATTTCGGCGGGCGGATATTTTGCGTTGCGTTTTTTTTGGGGTATGGTTATATGTCGGTAGATGTTGAAGCTTTTTGCTTTTTGATAATTAAAATAAAATTGTTTTCGGTTTGAATAAGACGTACTTGGCAGTGGATTTGGGCGCGACCAGCGGCCGCGTAATGGCGGTTCGGTTTGACGGCGAAAGAATTTTTGTTTCGGAGGTGAGCAGGTGGAGCAGCGAGCCGGTTGCGCAGTCCGACGGCCTGCATTGGGACGCGAACGCGATCCTCTCGGAAATAGTCGCCGGAGCGCGCAAGGCGCGCGCGCAGTTCGGGGATTCCGCGGTTTCGCTCGCGATAGATTCGTGGGGAGTCGACTACGGCCTCTTGGACGCCGCAGGTAGGCTCATCAACAATCCCTTCGCTTACAGAGACGCGCGCACGCGCGGAATGCAGGAAGAGGTGTTCGCCAAAATTTCCCGCGGCGAAATTTACGCGGCGACGGGAATCCAATTCATGTTTTTCAACACCATATACCAGCTTGCCGCCGAGCGCGCCCGCGGAGTGTTTGGAAGCGGGGCGGACAAGGCCAAGACATTTTTGATGATGCCGGATCTGCTCGCATATATGCTCACCGGCGAGAAGAGGAACGAGCGCACGAACGCGTCGACTACTCAGCTTTACAATCCGGCGGTTAGGGACTGGGCGTGGAATATTGTGGAGGCCATAGGCGTAGACGCGGAAATTTTTTCGTCCGGATTCGCGGAAGCCGGCGAGGAAATAGGCGCGCTCGCGGAGCGTTGGCGCGGAGAGCTTGGAGGTTTGAAAGTGGTTGCGGCGGCCAGCCACGACACCGCGTCGGCCGTGGCGGCGACACCGTCGGCCGAAAAGAATCCCGTTTACGTAAACAGCGGGACGTGGTCGCTCGTGGGAATCGAGTCGGACGCTCCGATAATCAACGCGGAATCGCTGTCGGAAAACTTTACCAACGAGGTCGGCGCGGAGGGGAAAATCCGCTTTCTAAAAAACGTCACCGGAATGTGGTTAGTGGAGCAGTGCAGGAAGTCTTGGGC
Source organism: uncultured Opitutales bacterium (assembly GCA_944389575.1). Classification (GTDB taxonomy): domain Bacteria; phylum Verrucomicrobiota; class Verrucomicrobiia; order Opitutales; family Intestinicryptomonadaceae; genus Merdousia. The sequence continues at coordinate 2,883 of CALXMX010000134.1, read as the reverse complement.
GCGCTCCGGAATAGATGCGGGCTACGCGGAGCTTGAGGCGGCCGCGCGCGCATGCCGGCCGTTCGCCTTTATATTCGACCCCGATTGCGCAGACTTCGCCTCGCCCGACGACATGCCGTCGGCAATCGCGCGGTACTGCGAGAGGCGGGGGCGGGGAAGTCCGTCGTCTCCGGGCGAATTTTACCGCGCCATTCAGGAGAGCATAGCACTAAAATACGCATGCGTTTTGGACGCGCTCGAAAGGCTTTCGGGAGTGGGGATTGCGCGCGTGAACGTCATGGGCGGGGGTTCCAGAAACGCGATGCTCAACGCTTTTGTAGCCGACGCCACCGGGCGCGAAGTTGTTTCCGGCCCCGTCGAATCCGCCGCGATAGGAAATGCGCTCGTGCAGATGAAGGCGGCAGGCGACATCTCAAATTTGCGCGAGGGTCGCAGTATTGTAAGTTCGAGTTTCGACTTGAGCCGCCATCTTCCGAATGCGGAAAATGCCGAGATGTGGAGTGAGGCGCGCGAACGCTTCGCGGCCGAGTGCCTTGCAAAACCGGAGTGACATTTTAGCATTTCGCCGTTCGCGCAATTTCCCGTTTGGCGCGAGAGCCCGCATGAACGGCCGAAATTCCGGCGCCACCGATTGCCGCCAACTGCGCCGTGCGCGCGGATTTGACGGGGGAATATTTTGGAGGTTCCGGAAGAAATAGGCGCATTCAATTTGCAAGCTATGCAATGCTGAAGCGCGCGACAAAAAATCTGTTTAGCACAGCGCGCGCAATTTGAAATGGAGTTTTTAATGCGCGCAGTTTGCGCTGGGGAATTTTTTTATTTTTTTATGCGGGATTGCGAATGCAAAGGCGCGTCTTTTTTGGCGGAGCAATCCGCGTTTAAAAATTGAATGAGGCGGGGAATTTTGCGAATGCGAGAATTTCGCAAATCGGGCCGGCAAATCGGAGCGAAAAAAATATTCGCGATCGTCGCGCGGCGCATGGGGTAAAAAAAATCGCCCTTCGCAAAATATCCGGCAACGGCAATTTTTTTCTGTGCGGGTTTTATGGGCGGCGTTTTTGCGGCAGTTTTGCCGTGTTTGCGCGGGGTATTTTTGCGGCAGTTTTTTCAGCAGTTTAAAAGTTTGCGCTGCGGGTGCGGTAGAAAGATAATCGATACTTGGTTTTCTTAGGCGTCGTTTGCGCCGCCGGGCGTTGGGGAGTTTGCGCGTTTGCGCCGGAGATTTTTTTTCGCCGCAATATAGCCGGCTAATCTTCAGTCCGAGCGCTCAGTCTGAACGTGCGCTAATGCGCCAATTCCCTTTGGGACACAGGCGCGCAATGCCGGAGTTTAATACGGGAATTTTGCGAGATTTTTTTCGTATATCTTCCGCATTTGCCAATAGCGCGGGCGGAGGAAAAATCCGGGGTGGCGCGCCCAGTATTGGGCGAAGTTCTTGCGGGGATTGAAAGCCGCCTTGAATTTTTCGACGCATGCCGCATACGGGGTGCGCGACAAGTAGTGCAAATACGCAGGGGCGTACGGGTGCGCGGTCGCCCGGCATGGAATTTTCCACGGCTTGTCGGGGCCCGTGAAGTGCACGGCGCATGGGGAGTAGAGGGCCTCGTCCAAGTCCTTTTGCGCAAACATTGAATCGACTTCCTTTCTAAAAAGCGGCGCGCTGGCGTTCCATTTTGGCGGCAGGAATTTTACCGCGCCGCGGAATGTCGAGTTCAGAACGTCTTGATCGAGATACTTCGCCCTGTCTCCGAGCCGGCGGGTTTCCTCAAACAGCTTTTTCGCCATGTTGTCGGCGCGCATTTTTTTTAAGTTCAGAAGCAGCACTCCGGAATTGAAGTAGTCTTTTAACCCCAGAGCTCTCACATGCGACTTTCTCACATAGTCCTCCACCGCCGCCGCGTATTTTCCGCCGATGTCTTCGGACGAAAGCTCCGCCAAGTCGCCGAGAACGATTACGTCGCAGTCCAAGTATACGGCTTTGTCCGCGTCCGCGGCGATTTCGGCAATCAGATAGCGAAAGCACGCCTCTATGGACAGGTGCGCCAGCTTCATGTCGAAGCCCTTAAAGCGCGCGACATCCACGCCGACAAAGTCCACGTCCGCGCCCCGCGCGCATTTGGCGATGTTTTGCTTGGATAGTTCGGAGAGATTTTGGTTGAGTATTGAAATGCGAAATTCGGAATTTGAATTGTCGAGCGCGGAGGTTAGTGCGGCGCACAGGTGTGGGGCGTATGCGTCGTTGCAAGACATAAACAGATTTATATTTTGCATGCGAAAAATTTTTTCTGCGTTCCGAAATTTTCTGGAATGCGGATTGTGAATACTTTGAAACCTAAGTCAACACACTTGCGCGCGGCACACCGGGCGCGCCTGCTATCCGTTAGAACTTTGCCGAATGCGCCGCGCCGGGAAGAGTTCGGCGAGCCTGGAAAATATGGCAGACGACGTTTGAGCGCGCTTTTTTCAGAGTTTGCGAATGTTTTTGCAGAGTTTGCGAACGCGAAATTGCGCCGGCAATGGGGCGCTTGAACGCGCGGAAGGCCGTATGTCGGCGGCCGGGCCGAGACGGCAAAAATCTGCGGGAGAGTTTTTGCGAATTGCCTCGCAGCCAAACTGCGGATTTAAAGTTGGCGTATTCCGCGCCGCGTTCCGAAGCTTGCTTGCCGTGTCGGGCGCATTTTTATTCGGCGGCGTTGGAGGGGCGGAAGGAGTGCGGAGAAATAAATTAAACTCTACTTGCTTTCAGCGCCGGCCGATTCGCAAATTCGGCCTGGCAAAGGCGCGCGGCGGCGGGTTTGCGGACGCCGGTATGTCCTGCGCGCCGCTAAACGGCGGCCTAATTGGAAAGCGGCGAAGCGGCGGGAAGCCCGCCTGCCGGCTTCC
>CALXMX010000133.1 GCA_944389575.1 uncultured Opitutales bacterium | reverse complement strand
GCCCTTCGCGGAACCGGAGAGCGTGAGGGTGTCGCACACGATGCCGTCGCCGCTTTCGGCGTAGTCCATCTTGACGACAATCGTTCCGCCGCCGTCGGAGACTTCCATGTCCGTAAAGAGGAAGTTCCCGCCGGCTTCACCAGAGTTGCCGAATCTCGCGGAAACTGCGCCCGATTCCCTTGCAAGCTTGAGGTTGCCGTGATTTACGGAAGAGGAAGTTTGCGCGCCGTAATTCAGATACAGCCCGCCGCTTAAGAGCGTGACGCCGCCTGTGAATGAAAATTCGGAGCCTGTGAAGTACTGGTTGTAATCCCTGTATCCCGTGATGTTTTTCTCATTGTCAAATTCCATGCTGCGCATGACGATAGACATTTTTGTGCCGGAAATCTCCGTTTGATATAGGCTGCTGGAGCTCGAGGCGTCGCCCGCGTTGTTGGTGAATACTATCGTCCAGCTTCCGGTTGCCGCAGCTTTGGTGTCGATCAAAAACGCTGCCGTACCCCTTGCTCCGTTTACCCAAGAATAGATGTCGCCAGAGAAATCAAAAGAATTTTCGTAGCCAACGTATTCCCGGCCTAACGTCAGCGGAGAGCCGTCGTATATAGAACCCTCTGTCTGATTTTGCACATGGGCGGAGGTAATACCGCCCTTAAAAACGGAGTCCGGGTTGTCTATACTCCCATTGCCCGTTCCGACACAAAATGTGGGTCTTGTATTTCCTTGGCCGCGAATGGTTGTGGTACCTTCAACCCACAAGCTGTCCAATATGCCTCTTCGGTCGTCTACCGAACCCATGGAGGATTGAATCATGGATAAATTCCCGCCGACTTTCAGGTTTCCGGCTCCGTAATAGTTTGAACTATAGTTCATGTTAAAATCGCCCGTGGTTGTGAGAGTGGAGCCGTTGGAACTGACGAGTGTCGTATAGCTCATGTAGTAGTCGACGCTTGCGACATTGATGTCGGTATCTAAATAAATCTTTTTATTATTGGTGCCCACGCCGTTGTCTGAATGGAGGAAAACGATGGAGTCTTGCTCGGTGAACCAGGGGAATGCGGTGCAGTTGACCCTGTTGCCTTCGGAGTCTAAGGTGTACCAGAGGTATTGAGTTTCGCCGTTAACTTCGACGGTAGTTGTCTGAATGCTGATATTTTCAACATCGCTGAGCTTGTATTGTATGGTGTCGTAATAATACGTTTCGGCGCGCGCGCAGAGGGCGGCAAGGGCGCAGATGGCGGCGGTGGAAAATAATCTTTTGGGCATAGGTTGAAAATTTGGGTTAGAGGGAATTGTTGGTGGCGATAAATTTTTTGTAGTGAGGGGAGTTTAATTGTCAATGTTTTTCCCGCAAAAATTATATCTTTATATCAATAGATAATTTACATAAAAAAACGAAATTCCCCAAGCGCCTCTTTCACTAATTTATTCGCGATTGACAAATAGTTTTCGACGCTCCGGATAGCGCATTTATTTTGCCCCTTGCAACCGGCGTATTTTTCGCCAAAAGCAACTCGCTTTGAATTATTGCTGATGCCGCTTGGGAAACTCCAAACCTGCGGATTTTAAATTTCACGCGCGCGCGGCTTCATATGCGCGCCGCATTGCGCAATCTGATTTGCAGTCGGATTGCGGCAGGCGTTGGCAAAGTTGGGAGGGGGAAGCCTAAATGGGGGGACTTCTAAGGTCTTTCAGCGGCAAGACATATTATTTCCGCCAAAGACAGCCTAAAGTACGCGTTTTTCCCGCGGCGGATTTTGTCTGCCCGCGTGATATTCGCCTTCCCGCATATCGGAGATTGTAGGCGGGAGATTTTTCCCCATTCAATATAAGAATCGTAAGAATCGGGAAATTTTATTCGCCGTTTTTTATACATGAAATTCTTTGCGCCCTTTCTGATTTCCAAAAGGGCGCAAAGAATATCTTTCGCGCATTGCCTTCGAGAGACTCCATTCCCATTCGGGAAGCAAAGCGCCCAAGGCTTTTTGCCGTTCCCAACAGCGCGGCGGATTTATTTAAAATTTAGAACGTCGGACATGTCGTACAGGCCTGCGGGTTTGCCGACTATCCATTTTGCGGCTCTGAGAGCGCCTTGCGCGAACACCTTTCTGTCCGCGGCTTTGTGGGTGAGCTCGAGGCGTTCGCCGTCGGCCGCGAACACGACCGTGTGGTCGCCGACAACGCTTCCGCCCCTCAGCGCATGTACCCCTATCTCGCCCCGCGGACGCTCGCCCACCAGCCCCTTTCGGCCGTAGCACACGCTGTCCTCTCCGACATTGCGCGCCTGGCAGACTATCTGCTTGAGCTTGTCGGCCGTTCCGCTTGGGGCGTCTTTTTTCATTCTGTGGTGCATTTCCACTATTTCGACGTCGTAAGAGTCGTCCAAGATTTTCGCCGCAATTTCCGTCAGCCGGTTGAGCAGGTTCACCCCTATCGAGTAGTTCCCGGCCCAAACGACCGCTATGTTTGAGGCGGCTTTCAAAATATTTTCGCGCTGCTGCGGGGTGTGACCGGTCGTACCTATGACGAGCGGCTTGCCGTACTTTGCGCAAAGGGCGGCGAGGGGCTCGGTCGCGTCGCGGAACGAAAAGTCCACGGCGGCGTCGCAGTTCTTGATGTGCGGCTCGATGTCGTCCCCCAAGTCGCAGGCTCCGACTATCTCGCAATCTAAGGCGGGCGCGGCGGCTATTATCGCCTGTCCCATGCGTCCCTTCGCTCCGTTTAAAAGTACTTTAACAGGCATGAGCTCTCCCTTTTTTTACGAATTTTCAAAAGCTATTTTAAAACCCCGACACTCCTTGCGGCGGATTTCAAAATCTCGAGGTTTTCCTCCGACATCTTGCAGAGGGGCAGGCGCACATGGGCGTCGGAAATTGTCCCCGCGAGCGCCATGAGCGTCTTTATCGGCACGGGGTTCGGCTCTATAAAGAGCGCCTTGAAAAATTCCGCGTACTTCGCCTCGATTGCGCGCGCTTCCGCCATGCGTCCGGAGAGCGCAAGGGCGACCATCTCCGACATCTTCTCCGGAATTATGTTGGACGCCACGCTGATTACGCCCCTGGCGCCGGCCTCGATGAAGTCGAGCGTCTTGCCGTCGTCGCCGCTTAGTATCGTTATCTTGTCGCCTGCGAGCTTGTGCAGGTCGGCTACTTTTTCCGCCTTGCCGCCGGCCTCCTTCAGCACGCATACGTTTCGGAAGGATTCGCGCAGGCGGTTCGCCGTTTGGTTGGAAATTTCAATTCCGCAGCGACCGGGAATGGAATAGAGCACGATGGGCTTTTCAGTGCATTTTGCGACCTCCGACATGTGGAGAAATACCCCCTCCTGCGAAGGCTTGTTGTAGTACGGAGCCACTACGAGGAACCCGTCCGCCCCGGCGGCGTCCGCCTCGCGCGTCAGATGCACGGCTTCAGACGTGCAGTTTGAACCCGTGCCGGCATATACCGGAATCCGGCCAGCGGCGTATTCGACGGTTTTGCGTATTACCTCTAAGTGCTCCTCGTGCGACAGCGTAGGAGACTCGCCCGTCGTTCCCACCGACACTATTCCGGCCACTCCCGAGCGAACCTGCATTTCCACCAAATTTTCCAACGAATCGTAATCCACTCGGCTTTCGCCCATGGGCGTCACAAGCGCAGTCCAAACTCCAGAAAAATCCTTTTGCATGTTTTGAATTCATTAAAAAAATCTTTTCGGCATGCAACACTTTTTATGGGTTTGTAGTGTTTCGCGCAATGGAGCGCCGGAAGCGGATATTGTCTGTAGCCGCCTTTTCCGCACGGCGTTTAACGCCCACTTTCCCATTGCCCGGAATGCGCGTTTTGCGGGCTTTGTTCGGCCAGCGGGCAGCGTTTTGGCCTGTGCTTTTTTGCGACCACGCACGATGTGGAAAAAGCGCGCGACTTCAAGCATTCCTCGCAGAGTTTCATTCTGGCCTCCTGCGCTTCGTATTTGCGCTGCTTTACGCGCGGAATATTGCAGACTACGGAAATTCCCATGCCGACGCAGGCCACGCACCACAATCGGAGATCGTCGTGCGTGACCGTGGCGACAGTCGCGCTGCCGACCGACAGAGAGTTGCCTATAATGTCAAATATTCTGCGAATGCCCATTCGTCAAAAGCTCCGTTGATTGTCCCGTCCCGTTTTTCATTTTGGCGCGCTTTATTTTTGGCGCGGATATGTTTCGGGCCTGAACGCGTTTCGCCCGCCGTATATTGTATGTTTCTTTATATGGCCGCATTCCCGCGCACCGCGCAGTGCGGCGCGCGAAAATGCGCTTTGCTATTTTTCGGAAGCGGGCAAAAAGATTCGGCGTTTTTGCGCTTTGTTTTTCGCCGCGTTTCCCCACAGTTTTCTTCACAATTCTTCCGCGCTAATCAGCCGCGCCAAACTTCGGCGCATGCGGGTTGAAGCGGAAAATGAAATATGCCCAGGGCGGTTTGAAGGCAGTTTTCCCATTTTTGCAAAATCGCATTTTTGTTGAAAATGTCTTCACCCCCTCAGCCGCCGAAGCTTGCCGTTAAAAAAACGCGGCGACTTGCTTTACTATTCCTATGCAAAAGGGAATAAGCCCCGTATCGCCCAAGAGGTAGTCGCCCAAACTCGTAAGCGCCACCCCAACCGCAACGCCGATTGCCGTTCCCTTCGATTTCAGCCAAGAGCCTATCGCCTGCTTGCCGCTCTGTGCTCCAGCCGTTTTTGTCTCGTCCGCCATACTGCCAACTCTCCTACTTTGCTGAAGTTTCGTTTTGACTTGCAGACGCTGATTCATTGCCGCTTTCAGCCTTCGCAGTTATGCCTTCGGCGTTCGCCGTCACATCGAGCGACACCTTCGAGGCGTTTATCATCGCCGCATAGCTTGCCGCGTTAGCCGCTCCCGTCTCCGCGTTTATCGAGCCAGCCAGCACGTCAAACGCCCCCACGCCGTATATCCCCGCACTCGGCTGAACTCCAACCGTCCAGCCCGAAGCGTGAATCATATTATCCTTAGTCTTAATCGACTGCGCGGCTATCGCAAACGCGCTCTCGTCCGATTCCGTCACCTTGACGACATTTCCCTGTTCGTCGTATTCGGTGATTGTGGTTGACGCGCACCCGGCAAAGAGCAGACACGCGGCTATGCTTATTATGTACCTTATCATGATGTTTTCCTTTCTATTCTTCAGCATTGTCGCCGTCTCCTCCGAACTTGTCGGCAAGTGCTTGTATGTTCGTTATTCCCAAAGACGCCACTTCCGCCGCGTTCAAGCTTACCGCATACCGCCCGTCGCCGAGCTTTTCAGAGCCGTCGGAAGTCGCGTACAAATCCCCCGCAACCTCCACGCGCGTTATTTCAAGCCATTTGCCCTCTTCAAGTTTTATCCTGTTTTCTCCCATTTGCGTTTCCTTTCGTTGTTAATGAATAATTAAAAATGAATAATGAATAATTAGGGCGCGTTGCGCCCGCTACCACTCGCGTTCATCGCTATTTGTTTTATATCCGTTCATAAAGCTTTCGCACTGCGCAAGAGTTGTTGAATTACATTTTTCATTCTTCATTATTCATTTTTCATTAAATTTCGTTTACCTTTATTGCATATTCCAATTTCAGCCCCGCGATTGACGGGGTGATGAAAAGCTTTGTCGGAACTCCTCCCGTATAGAATGTCGCAACGCTTGATAGCGTCGTTCCCACGCTTGCGCCACTTGCGTATTCGCTTGCAGAAGACGCCGAACTTCCAATGTTCAAAGTCGCCGCGGCGTTTGCCTTCGCCAAAATTTCCACCTGCGAATTGGCCGGCAAAACCTCTGAATCGGCGAGCATGTACGCGCCCGTGGAAACTTCCGCGCCCCAATAATGTCGTCCGTTCATCTGCGCGGGAACTACTGACTTGCCCGCAACGCTTCCACCTAAAAGCGTCGCGTGATTCCCGTTTGCCGAGAGGTCGCGCGCCTGATACGCATTGGCAGAGTCGCTTAAATTCAGGAGCTCCCCATCAATTTCTATCCGAAGCCCGTTGATTTTTATCGTCTGGTCGGATTCAGATGAAGCGGTCGTATATACGTACACGCAGACCCTATCTAATTTGCGCGAGGCGTAATTGGCCGTCTGCGTCTTGACAATCGTTTCGCCGCTTAAATTCGTCAACTGCGCGTCGCCCAAGACATATTGCGAAGAGGAATTGTAAAATGATATGTACGCATAAACTCCGCCCGAATTTTGAACGGCGTCGCCGGTTATGGAATCGTAGGTTATTTTTACGCTCTTTCCTGCGGCAATAGGTACGGGGAAGTCCACATTGAATAGTAGCGACGCAAGCGTTGCACTGCTTCCGGAAGCCTGGAAAAATGTCAGCACATTTGCGGCGACGTCGTAATTGTTGCTCGCGTTCGACCTGTAATAAATATTGTAGCTCTTGTCCCCGAATATTACGGAGTGTGAAAGCTCCGCACGCGGCTCTTCTCCTGCGGCGCTCTTTGCGACAGTGTACGGCGCGCCACTTGCGGAGATGTCGAAGTTAAACGCCTTCATATTTGAAAGCTCGAATCTTCCGCCCGACGACTTTCCGAAATAGAACTGCCCCGGCGAAGTAAAGCGCGCAAGCCCCGAAGAGAAGTTTGAACTTGTGGCGACAAGCTCCCCGTCGACAAACACCTTTCCGTTTGAATTTAGGACAATGGCGACGGCATGCCAATTTCCGTCCGCGAGGGTTGAGTCGTCAAAAGACACCGTCGCCCCCGCGTACGCGCCCCCGCCGACAACGAGGCTCGACTGCGAAGCTGAAATTTTGTAAAGGCAAAATCCCGCAGCTGTGGAGTCTGTAATCACACCTTCATTCCCCGCGTAAATGTCGCCGACAGTCTGCGAGGATATTTTGATTCTGAAGCACAGCGAAAGCGGAAGCCTGTCGAGCGGCCGCGCCAAGCCGAGGCCGGCGCCATAAGAGATTCCAAATGTGCCGATGTTTTTTGTTCTCAAGAGCGCGGCGTTAAACTCGCTCGCTGAAGCCGCACCGATGTTTGAACGCGCCGTTGCGGCGTTTGCAACGTCCGCGAGATTGCTGTTCTTTTTTAAGACGTCCGCGTCCGCCGCCGCACCAATGTTAGTGCGCGCCGTAGTCGGGTCTTGAAGAGACACAAGGTTGTAGGACTTTTTCACAACCACGGCGTCCGCCGCCGCGCCCGTGTTCGAGCGCGCCGCGGCTATGTCTGCAGGATCCGCGAGGATG
>CALXMX010000132.1 GCA_944389575.1 uncultured Opitutales bacterium | reverse complement strand
CGATACTCGTGTGCGGCATAGTGCTTGAAAAGATTTCCTACGGTTTGGGCAACCTGATTCGCGCGGAAGGCAGGCCCGCGTTTGCGATGAGCGTAATCCTGACCAGCGGGATTGTGAACGTCGTTTTGGACTACGTGTTCTTGTTTCATTTCGGCTGGGGCGTGCGCGGCGCAGCGGCGGCGACGGTGATTGCGCAGGCGTGCGCGTCGGTGATGGTGGTGCATTTCTACTTCTTTTCCGGAAGGAATTACCTGAAGTTGCGCCTGAAGAACGTCCGCGTGCGCATGGACGCTCTGCGGAACATGCTGGCGGCGGGCTCGCCGTCGTTTGTAATACAGATGCTGGCGGCTTTTTCGACAATGCTGTTCGTAATGCAGGCGCGCAATTTCGGGGCGGAGGGCGCGATAGCCATAATCGGGGTTTCGTCGTCGGTCAACGTGTTTCTCTATTTGCCGGTGGTCGGTTTGAGCATGGGGGCGCAGCCGATATTCGGATACAACTGGGGCGCCCGCAATTTCTCCAGAGTGAGGGAGGCGTTCGTAAACATCTTGATGCTCTCTACGGGAATATGCGTCGTCGGATTCGCGTTCGTCGAGATTTTTGCCGGGGAAATTTTCTCGCTTTTCCTCGGCGGCGACTCTCCGCTGATGTCCATGGGCGAGAGGGCAATGCGCATATTGGCGTGCATGTTCCCCCTGATCGGGGCAAACATCGTCACGTCCGGATACTTCCAGGCGACCAAGCGGCCGAAGTTTTCAATATTTGTCACAACGCTGCGCCAGCTGATATTTCTGGCTCCGCTTCTCTTTTGCCTTCCGCATATCGTCGGGCTCGACGGGGTTTGGGCGAGTTTCCCGATTGCGGATTTTGCCGCGTTTACGCTCACGTTCGCCTTCATAATTCGAGAGCTTCGCAGCCTTGACGGAAGGGTGCGGGCCGGGGGGTGAGATTCGCCGGGCGGAACGCGCCGTTGGCGCCGCGGAACGCGTCTTGCCCGGAGCGCATTTTGTTTGGCGCGCACTTTGGCTATTGCATATTTTTGCCTGTTGCGGATTTTGTCCGCTGCGTTTCCTGTCCGGAGCGCGCCTTGTGCGCCGCAGACTTTTCGCGCCGGGTTGCGGGCGGGTTTTAGGCGGATAAAATATGGGCGACGCCGCTGGACTTCCCGCCCTGCGCGCGGCCGAGAGCTACTTGGCGCGCGGCCTAAATTTGCATTGCGCGCGCAGCCGGATTTTCGGAAAGCGCAAGGGAATTTGGCGGGGGGGAAACGCAATTTGGCCGTAGTTCGGCCCTAAGATTTGCAAAAACTTGCCGAAGTTCGGAATTTTCCCGGGGATTTCTCCGAGGATTTTCCCGGGGATTTCTCCGGAATTTTTCGCGCGCAAATTCCGCATGCCGGAAGGGGGATTTTCAGCAGGCGTTTTCGAGCTGAGAAAAAAAGGCGCGCCCGTCGGATTTTCAATGAATTATTGGCGTTCGGCGCGTGCGAAGGCGCTCTTTTTTTGCAAAAAATTTTGCTCCGCTTTTTTTAACCGGCGTCCAAATTTTGCGTTTTTTTTGGAAAAATCGGAATCTTTCGTATTCTAAAAATAGGAGGAGTCTTGCAAAAAATCCGCTTTGCAACCCGTATCATCAAAAAATGCGCCGCACGTGCGCGGAATTTTGCGCGCCTTCGAGGTCTGGCAAAATTCCGACAGCGGCGGGTTAGGCGGGAAAAAAGAGTTGAAAAGCGGGCGGATTTGTGGGATTGTCCGGCAATTATGATAGGAAGAGTATTTGCACTTCTTTTTGCGATGGCTTGTGCCGTGTGCGCACGCGCCCAAAGCGACATTCTCGACGCGGGCTACGTCGCGGGGGATTCCGGACAGCTGAACGTTCCCGTGTACAGAATTGCGGTGACCTCCCCCTCGCAGGAGATGGAGACGCTGGCCAAGCGCGCCTTCAACCTTCACGGCAGCTATAAAATATACCGCCCGGCCGACGCGCAGTTTGTGTTCGACTTCGCGCCGGCGGGGGAAAACTCCGTCAAGCTCTCAATCAAGGGGGGCAGGGTGTACGAGCAGACGGTCTCGGGTTCGTCGTCTCTCGACGCGCTGATGCGCGCCTGCGACGTCGCGGTTCAAAAGACGATAGGGACTCCGGGTTTCTTCGCCGGGACAATCGTTTTCAGCTATTCCAAAAACGGGGGCGACAACACTGAAATATGTATTTCTGACATGGTCTTTCAAAAGACCAGAAGGCTCACCGGCGACAACAAGGCCTCGCTGATGCCCCACTTTTCGCCCAGCGGCAACAAGGTAATGTACACCGGATACTACCGCTCGGGATTTATGGATCTCTACGAGATAAACCTGCTCTCCAACACGCGCCGGACATTCGCGTCTTTCAAGGGCAGCAACACGGGCGGTGCGTTTTCGCCCGACGGCACGAAGGTCGCCATGATACTTTCGACCAGCGGCAATCCGGAGGTCTGGACAGCCAATGCGGACAGGACGGGATTCAGGCGCATTACCAGAACGCCGAACGCCGTGGAAAGTTCCGCGAGCTTTTCGCCCGACGGCACAAAGCTGATATTCGCCAGCGACGACAGGACCAAGCCGCAAATATACGTGTGCCCCGTCGGGGGTGGCAAGATGACGCGCCTGCCCACGAACGTGAGTGGCTATTGTTCCGAGCCCACGTGGAACAAGGTAAACCCGAACCTCATAGCGTTTACCGGAGCCAGGGGAAAGGGCTTTCAAGTGTTCGTTTACGACATGGCCGCGCGCAAGTCGAAGTGCGTCAGCTCGGGGGAGAGCACGTCGTCGCCGGTGTGGCTCAACGACGGCCGCCACCTGATATGCGCAAAGGCCTTCGGCAAGATGCGCCGCCTGTACGTCATAGACACGGAGACCGGCTCGCAAAAGCCGCTGCACAGCGCGGAGTACGGCTCGCTGAAAGAGCCCGACTTCGTTTACAAGGCGAACTGAGCTTTTTATTAGAAAACCGAACGTTAACTTGCGCTGATTATGAACCTTGTCACCCTCGATCTCGAAGGCGTTTTGATTCCGGAGATGTGGGTCGCGTTTGCGGACGCCTCCGGGATTCCCGAACTGCGCCGCACCACGCGCGACGAACCCGACTACGACAAACTGATGCGCTACCGCCTTGAGATTCTTTCGCGCAGGGGCATAAAGCTTGCTGACATGCGCAAAGTCATAGACGGGTTGGAGCCGGTCGACGGAGCGCGGGAATTTCTCTATTGGCTGAAGTCGCGCACGAGGGTCGTGATACTTTCGGACACGTTTGAGCAGTTTGTGGAGCCGCTGATGCGCAAGCTGGACTATCCGGCGCTGTTCTGCCACACCCTTGAAATAGGCGCCGACGGCTCGATTGACGGATACAGGCTCCGCAAGGCGGATCACAAGCGGCTGTCGGTCGAGGCGTTTAAGGGGCTTAATTTCAAGGTGGTTTCAGTGGGTGATTCGTACAACGATTTGTCGATGCTGCGCGCTGCCGACGGGGCGGTTCTCTATCGGCCGACGGACGCGTTCGCCGCGGAGAATCCGGATCTTCCCGTCGCGCGGGACTACCGCCAGCTGAAGGCGGCCATTGAGTCCTACGCGGACGGGTGGCGCGGATAGTTTTTTCAAACAACAAACGCAATTTGGATATGGCAAAAAAATTTGCGACGGGCCGGTATGCCGCACGCGGGGTTTCGGCCGGGAAGGAGGAGGTTCACGCGGCGGTCGACAAGCTCGACCGCGGATTGTACGCGGGGGCTTTCTGCAAAATTACGCGGGACTTTCTGACGGGCGACGCCTCGCTTTGCAACGTGATTCACTCCGACGGGAGCGGCACGAAATCCATAATAGCCTACCTGTGGTACAGGGAGACCGGCGACGCGTCCGTATTCAGGGGAATATCGCAGGATTCGATAGTCATGAACATAGACGACCTTCTCTGCATAGGGGCGGTCGGCCGGATTCTGCTGTCAAACACCGTCAACCGCAACGCCAGAAACTTCGGCGCGGACGCGCTTGCGAATCTCATCGGCGGGGCGGAGGATTTTCTCGAGAAGCTGCGCGGGCTCGGCATTAAGGTCTTTTCCGGCGGCGGCGAGACGGCGGACGTGGGGGATTTGACGGGGTCGGTCGTCGTTGACAGCTGCGCGGTCGCAGTTATGAGGCGCTCGGACGTGATTGCGGGCGACAAAATCGCGCCGGGGCTTGCGATTGTCGGGCTTTCGTCGGCGGGGCGGGCAGTGTATGAGGACTTTGAGAACAGCGGAATAGGCTCCAACGGCCTTACCAGCGCGCGCCACGACATGCTCTGCTCGTACTACCGCAAGGCCTATCCGGAGACCTGCGATTCGTCCACGCCGAAGCGGCTGCTTTACTGCGGGCCGTACCGCTTGGAGGACAAGCTCGCCGGGACGAAAATGACGGTGGGGCAGGCTCTGCTTTCGCCTACGCGCACTTACGCGCCGGTCGTTGCCAAGATTCTCAAGAGGCGCCCGGGGCTTGTGAAGGGCATAGTGCACTGTTCCGGTGGGGGGCAGACGAAGTGCGTGCGTTTCGGAAGGGGCGTTCACTTTGTGAAGGACAGCCTGATGCCCGTTCCGCCGATTTTTTCGGCCATAGCCGACGCCAGCGGCACGGACGCGCGCGAGATGTTTGAAGTTTACAACATGGGGCACCGCATGGAAATTTATTGCGACCCTGCGGACGCGGGGGCGGTGATAAAGATTTCAAAGTCGTTCGGCATAGACGCGCAGGTGGTTGGGCGCACGGAGAAGTCGAGGCGCCCCGACGGCGGAAACCACGTGACGCTGGAGTTCGGCGGGCGCGTTTTGGAATACGGCCCGCGGGGCTGATTTTGCGGCGCGGCGGCGGTCGTTTGAGGGCGTCTCGCGAAGGCGGCCGATGCGGGGCGCGCCGCGGAATATTTGAGAGGGGCTTAAAATTCGGCCTGGCGCGGAAAGTGTCGGGGATATTTCCCGCGGGGCGCGCGGGCGGCGGACACAGGGAGAAAATTTTATGTTGAAAGCAGGAATAGTCGGGCTTCCCAACGTGGGCAAGAGCACGCTCTTTAACGCGCTCACAAAGAGCAGAAAGGCGGAGGCGGCAAACTATCCGTTTTGCACGATAGAGCCGAACATAGGCGTCGTGGAGGTGCCGGATGCCCGCTTGGAGCCTCTGAGGGCGATTGTAAACACGAATGTCGTAATACCTGCGGCGATCGAGTTTGTGGACATCGCCGGATTGGTTGCGGGCGCCAGCAGGGGGGAGGGGCTTGGGAACAAGTTTCTGTCGCACATCAGGGAGGTTGACGCCATTGTGGAGACGGTGCGCTGCTTTGACGACGACGACATTCTCCACAGCATGGGCGGCGTGGATCCGGTCCGGGACATGGACGTGATAATGACCGAGCTTGTCTTGAGCGACATGCAGTCGTGCGAGAAACAGCTTGAGAGCAATCGGCGCCGCGCGAAGGGAATGGACAAGGAAGCCATCAAGAACGCCGCGCTGCTCGAGCGGCTTTTGGAGCATCTCAATTCCGGCAAGCCCGCCATTTCGATGGAGATGTCGGAGGAGGACGCGGAGAGGGCGAAGTCGTTTTTCCTGCTGACGTCGAAGCCGATAATATACGCGTGCAACGTGTCGGAGGGGGATTTGTCGAATCCGGAGCCGAACGGGTACGAGAGGTCGGTGGCCGAATACGCGGCGAGGGAGCACGGGGCGTCTTGCTGCAGGATTTGCGCGCGGCTGGAGGAGGAGCTTTCCGAGCTTTCCGACGAGG
>CALXMX010000131.1 GCA_944389575.1 uncultured Opitutales bacterium | reverse complement strand
GTCTCCGTCAAAGAGCGTAAGCTGGTCGAGCTGCGTTCCGACCGCGCCCTTTATCCCGCGCACGGGATAAGTTTTTATCAGGGCGTCCAGCCGTTCGGCGGCGCGCAGAAAATCCTCCCCGAACTCCGCCATTCTCTTTCCGAACGTCGTCAGCTGCGCTATGACGTTGTGCGTGCGCGCCGCAAGTATTGTGCCGGAATGTTCCTCGGCGATTTCGGCGAGCCTTGACAGCGCGGCCGCCGCCTTCGCGCGCTCGATTTTCAGCGACTCGAAAATTTGCAGCTGCTCCACGCACTCCGTGAGGTCGCGGCTGGTCATTCCCTTGTGTATGTGTTCGCAGCCGGCAAGTTCGCAAAATTCCTCGATGCGCGCCTTTACGTCGTGCCTTGTGATTTGCTCCCGCTTTTTGATTTCGTCAAGGCGTATCGTGTCCTTGACTTTTTCGTAGGATTCCACTGCGGAATCGGGAATGTCCAGCCCCAGCTCCTTTTGGGCCTTCATTACGGCTATCCACAGGTTGCGCTCCTGCAGTATCTTTCCCTCCGGGCTCCAGATCTTTTTTATTTCGGCGGACGCGTATCTTTCGGCTAAGACGTTTGCTATCATAATTGGCGTAATTCAAACGCTTTTTCCGTTTTTTTCTACAAAAAAAACTTCGAGTTTTTCCCGCGCTTTGGCGGCGCGCCGCGAAGTTTTCGCGGAGTTTGGTTTTTTTTGAAAACGAATTGAAAAACGCTTCGGCGCCCCGGTGCCCGGCAATTTTCGGCAGGAAGCGGCGGCCGCTTTGTTTCGGGCTTGCTTGAAGATTTATTAAGGTTTATTTCGCCGTTGCGGTATTTTTGTCTTTTCTTGCGGCGTTTTTTTAAATCTGTTTTCCTCGCGGAAAGCGCGCGGGATTTTGAGATTCCGCGCGGAAAGTGCGCGCCCGCCCGGCCGGTTTTTTTCGCCCCGCAAAAGCGTTTTAAATCTTGCCTCGTTTCGGGGAGGCATGTGAGAAACGGCGCCTGTTAAAGTCTTCCGGAAAAAAGAGGCCATTAAAATACTTCCAAGTTTAACCCGGGCTTTTCCTCCAACTTGGCCGCAGTCCCTGTGTCTCTTTAGATGTTTCTTTAGAAATTTTAGAAATTCCGCGATCGCTCTCGGCGCGCAAACGCCGGCGGCAATTTATTCGCCTGACGTTCGGTTTTTTACGGCAAAAAAAACGCAGCCTCTTTGAGGCCGCGTTCAAAAATATATATTTGTTGCGAGCTTATTTCTTTGTGTAGAACTCCGTGATTTTTTTCATCAGATAGGAGTGCTCCTTCGCGGAGATCTTGCCGTCCTTGCGGAGCGCGTCGGCCTGAAGGACGTTCGAGACGTAATCCTTGTCGGCATTTACGCCGGGATATGCGGGAAGGAACGAGGGCGTCATGTCGCTTGCAATCGGCGCGGGGGTGAGTTCCTTATAGTATCCCAGATCGACCAGCGGCCCAAATTTTATGAATGCGTCCTGCCGCTTGGAGGCGAGGTTGACAACCTCTTCCTTATACCCCTTCTTGACGAGTTTTACTTCGTACGTTCCGTCGCGGGGAAGGGAAAGCTGCATGGGAGTTTGCCCGACAAGCTCGTTGTTTACGTAAACGTCGGCCCCTTCGGGCATCGAGTTTACTGCTACCGTTTCGTCAAACACTGACGAGCATGCTGAAAGCGACAATGCAATGAGGGGTAAAAACAGGAGTTTTTTCATATTGAGTATTAGTGAAGAAAGGTTAGAAGTTCTTATAGAAATCATATTGGAGACGATTTTGGAAAAGGTCAAATCATTTTTCCATTTTTTTGCGGAAATTGCCAAAAATCCGGCTATATTCTGAAAAAAGCCCGCGTTTGCTTACTCCGCCGGCTCCTTTTTTGAATTTTGTTCCGCCGGCGCGCATCAGAGTTGCGAGAGTTCCCGCGAGCGTTTGCGCGCCGCTTCCAGCGCGTCGGAAACGGTTTTTCTCAATCCGCTTTTTTCAAATACGTCGAGCGCCGCAAGAGTGGTTCCGCCAGGGCTGGACACGGCGGACCTCAGCTCGTCCGCGCTCAGCGGAGACTGCGCCAGCAACATGGCGGAACCCAGCAGGGTTTTTTTCACCAGCTTTTCGGCCTCGCCCTTTGAAAATCCGAGCTTTTGCGCACCCTCAATCATTGCCGCGGCAAATTCAAAGACGTATCCCGGGCCGCTTCCGGAGAGCGCGGTGACCGCGTCGAGCCCCGATTCCGGAATCTCCATAAATTCGCCTATCGCGCCGAGGACGCTTTCGACCGCCTCGCGCTCACGCGGCGACAGCGGCGATTCCGCCGCAAAGCACGATATGCCCTGCGAAATTTGAGCCGGCATATTGGGCATGACCCGCACTATCTTCTCCGCGCCCGGAAAGCATTCCCTCAGCCGCCTTATCGGCGTTCCGGCGAGTATTGAAATGAGCGTCTCGCACTTCGCCCCTCCGACGGATTTCGCGGCCTCCGCCATCTGTTGGGGCTTGCAGGCCAGCACGACCGTTTCGGCGTCCTCAAAGAGCTGCGCGGCCGAATCGGAAAGCGAGATTCCCGCGCTTTTGGCGAGATTTTTCCCGGTGTCGTCGTTTCCGCATACGCAGGCGATTTCCCCGGGCTTTGCCGCGCCCGAGCTTATCAGCCCCCCGACTATTGCCCCGGCCATTTTGCCGGCTCCGATAAATCCAAATTTTTTCATGCCGCTACTTTTGCAGAGTCTTTGCGTTGTCCTTGAAAAAGTTGTGGAAGAACAGCAGCTGGTATTCTATCGCGTTTTTCCAGTAGGCCCAGCTGTGGCCGCCGGGGCGGGTTATGTAGTCGTGGGGAATTTTTTTCGCAAGCAGCCTCTCGTGCAAATCCTGGTTGACTTTGTAGAAGAAGTCCGCAACTCCGCAGTCTATTATAATCTTCGACTGGCCGGGCTTGAGCGAATCTACCAAATTGACGACCGTGTGAGCGTCCCACACGTCCTTGTTCTTTTCGTAGGAGCCGAGACTTTGCTCCATGCTCCATTGCTTGGGGAACGGGCGTATGTCGACCCCGCCGCTCATGGAGCCGCACGCCCCGAATACGTCCGGGTGGCGCAGGCCGTTCCACAGCGCGCCGTGCCCGCCCATGCTCAATCCCGTTATCGCGCGGAACTTCGGCGACTTTAGCGTGCGGTAGTGCGAATCCACAAAGTCCACAAGCTCCTTCGATATGAACGTTTCGTATTTGAGCTCCGGCTTTGCGACGCTGTCCCAATACCAGCTTCTCTTGCCGTCGGGGCAGATTATTATCATGCCGTATTTGTCGGAAATATCCTGGAGCTGCGGCTTTTCCTTTATCCATTTTTGTTCGTTGTCCCCGTATCCGTGGAGCAGATACACAACGGGGTAGCGCGCGTTGGCGTTTTCTTCGTAGTCCTTAGGCACTATCGCCACTATTTTCGTGTAGCCGTTGTCCACATTCTTTGATTTTACCGTCACCGTATTCGGGTGAAGCGCGTTGGACGGCGCTTTTACGGAGGACGCGCGGCTTTGTTGTGCAACCGCGAGAACCGGCGCGAATAGCGCCAGCGAAAGTGCGAGAATGGCGGATAGTTTTTTCATATTTTTACAGTCGTTTGCGTTTTTGCCGGCGCGGCGCGCTTGTAGATTTTGCGCGCTGCCGGATTGTCCTTTACAAGATATGCGCAGCGCTTCCGCCCTCAAGGAAATTTTTTATAAAACCGCCCGTTTTAACGGTTGTCAAATTTTTCTAAATAGTATTGTTGTTTGGAAAGCGTAGACTGTAAATTTTCGACTGCCGCAATTATGAGCCTTACTTTTGAAAACGCGCTTTTAGTCCTCAGCGTTATGATTTTTATAAGCATAGCGGCGGGACTTGTGGGATATAGATTGGGGGTGCCGTCGCTGCTGATTTTAATCGGCGTTGGAATGCTGATGGGCTCCGGCGGCGTGGGATATGTTTACGACAATTACAGGCAGGCGCAGTTTATAGGGATCGCCGCGCTCAGCGTGATTCTGTTTTCGGGGGGCATGGACACGAGGCTTTCCGACATCAAGCCGGTCTGGCGCGAGGGCGTGGTTTTGGCCACCGCGGGCGTGGTGCTTACCGCGCTGTTTACGGGCGCGTTTATTTATGCGTTTTCTTCGCTTTTCGGAAACGGCTTTACGGTTGCCGAGTCGCTTTTGCTCGCCTCGGTGATGGCTTCGACGGACTCGGCGTCCGTGTTTTCCATACTGCGCTCGAAGGGGCTAAACTTGACGCAGAACCTCCGGCCGTTGCTGGAGCTTGAAAGCGGAAGCAACGATCCGATGGCGTACCTGCTCGTGGTGATGCTGATTGCATACATCAAGGAGGGCGTTGTCGGTTCGGCTTTTTTGGGGACGTTCGTTCTTCAGATGGCCTTGGGGTTTGCGGGGGGCGTAGTATTGGGGAAAATTGCGGTTTTTGCGGCGTCTAAAATCAAGCTGGATTCCGTCTCGCTGTACTCGGTATACTTTTTCAGCTGCGTGCTCTTCATATATTCCTTTACCGACAAGCTTGGCGGCAACGGCTATCTCGCCGTGTATATGGCCGGGCTTACGGTGGGAAATTCGCCCATTCCCAACAAGAGGGGCGTGCGCGGCTTCTTCACGACATTTACGTGGCTTTGGCAGATACTCATGTTCATGACCCTCGGATTGCTCGTCAACCCCGACGAGCTATTGCCCGTGGCGGCCATAGGGCTTTCCGTCGGCGTGTTCATGATGTTAGTGGGGCGCCCGCTGTCGGTGTTTTTGTGCCTTGCCCCGTTCAGAAAATTCTCCACGGCCGCGCGCGTTTACGTCTCTTGGGTAGGGTTGAGGGGCGCGGTTCCTATTATATTTGCCACGTATCCCATCATCGCGCAGGTGGAGCATGCCAACGTGATGTTCAACGTGGTGTTTTTTATAACCATAATGTCGCTCGTCATACAGGGCGGAAGCGTGGTGGCGAGCGCGCGGCTGCTGGGGCTTGGCAAGAAGCTTGAGGAGCGCCCGCCGGATTTCGGCATCGAGCTGCCCGACGAAATAAAGTCCGTCACATCGGAGATAAAGGTTGATTCGAATATGTTGGCCGAAGGCAGGACGCTGCGGGATTTGAATCTTCCCGAGCACACTCTCGTCGTCATGGTGAAGCGTTCCGGGAAGTATTTTATTCCGCGCGGTTCCACCGAATTTCAGATAGGCGACAGCCTCCTGCTGATTTCGGACGACCCGGAGGGCATGAAGAAAGTCTATGACAAGCTCGGCGTGAGCGAGCTGGAATTGGGGAGGTGAGGCGCGCGCCTTTCCCGCGCCGCGCGTGGCGTGGCGGCTAACTCGGAATCTTTATTTCCTCGGCGTCCTTCCAGAGCGATTCTATTCCGTAAAGCCCGCGCTGTTCGGGCAGGAATATGTGCGCCATGAAGTCGAACGCGTCTATGACCGCCCAGCCGCTCTCCGTTTTGTAGTCGCGCCCGACGGCCTTTATTCCGTTTTCCTTCAGCGTCTTTTCAAGCTCGCCGGCGAGAGCCTTCATGTGGGGTTCCGACGTGGCCGTCGCTATTATAAAGTAGTTTGTTATGGGAGATTTTCCCCGCACGTCGAGAATCCTCAAATCTTCCGCCTTTTTGTCGTCGAGGGTCTTCCAGCATTTTTTTACCGCCGCGAAGGTAGGGTCTTTTTTAAATTCGGGGAAGCCGGCGTCCGGAGCCTGCGGCTTTGCCTTGGACGTTTTGCGGGCCGCCTTTACCCCCTTTACGGATTTTGAGCTCGGCGTCTTTTTGGTTGCCTTCTTTGCCGCCGTTTTGCGCGCGGCGCCTTTTTCGGCCTTTGAAGCGGGTTTTCCCGCGCTTTTTGCCGCGGACTTTGCGCGGACTGTCTTTTTTGCTGTTTCCCTTTTCGGAGCGGTTTCTTTCATGGTTTGTCGTTTTGTGTCTGACTATGCGGAATCGCGCCCTCGGCAATCCCGTATAACTGGTGCGACTTTATATAGGAAAGCACGCGGAAATCAAGCATGCAATCCAATTCCCGCGCGCGATTTTCGCCGCCGCATTTCGACAGCATTGCGCGTATCATTGTTGCCGAATGGGGCATTTTTTTGAACGGAATAAATTCTATGTGGGCGTTTTGGGGAACTTCCAGCGCGTCGAGTATGCGCGCGATTTTTGCAACTGCCGCCGCCCGCCCGCCGGGGGGGTCCCGCCGCGCGCATGCGGAATAGGTGTCGCCGCCGCCCGGATTAACGGCTGCGGCGTGCGGGTTGCGGCCGGCGGGCGGCGAAGTGCGGGCGTTGTATTGCGAATCTGCGCAGCCGCCTGGCGAATTTGTGCCGCCTGACGAATTTGTGCCGGCGGGAGAAAAGCTGCGTGCGCCGTCTGCCGGATTGTGTACGGCGTCTGCATAATTGCGCGCGATGTCTGTTTGATTGGGTACGCCGTCCGACAAATCGTGTGCGGCGCCTGCCGGATTGTGCGCACCGTTTGCTGAATCGTGCGCATCGTCTACCGGATAACGCGCGGCGTCCGGAGAATTGTGCGCGGCGTCTGGAGAATTGCGCGCGGAGTTTGGAGAATTGCCGGAATCGCCCGCAGAGCCGCCGCAGTTGCCCGCCGATTCTTCAACTTTCCGCTCGCCCGCCTGCGCGCGCGCGGAAAGTCGGGCGGCGAGTATCTCCTCCGGATTTGGGAGGGGTGAGAGTTCGGGGGGCAGGTCGAGCAATCCGTCTTGCCGCGGGGCGCATATGAAGCCCACTTTGGCGCATAGAAGCTTTGCGTCCTTCCAGTTTTTGAGCTTTTGAAGGTGGTCGTCGCCTATTATCCAATTCAGTCTTGCGCCGGGGTGTTTTTTCAACAGGAAATCTGCCGTGTCAATCGAGTAGGCCAAGCCGGGATTTTCTATTTCGCAAAGCTCTATTTCAAACGGGTAGGGGAAATCGCGGAGGGCGAGTTTGAGCATGTTTACGCGGTCGGCGGGCGACGCGCTGTTGGGCGCGCCGCGCAGGGGGGCGCGCAGGGCGGGGAGGAAAATCACTTTGTCGAGGCCTGCGAATTTTGCCGCCGCCGCCGCAAGCCAAACGTGCGCCTTGTGCACGGGATCGAACGTCCCGCCCATGATTCCGAGCTTTTCGCCCCCGCGCCGGCCGGTCTCTGCGGTATTTTTGCAGTCTTGATTCAATTTGCGAAAGATTTTACGTGTTTTGCCGACATATTCTTAGAAGATTGAAAAAATCCCGCCTTGCAACATTAATGTCTAAGTTCTTTGACGAAATTTGGCGTTTGAAAATTTTTTAGCCGAGATATTTGAAAAATTAAGTGTTTGTTTATTAGAAAATTAAAAATTTACAAAAAAATATATAAAATTTTTTGAACATAAATCGGGCCCGTTTCGTCTTAACTGACAAAAGAATTTGGTTTCTTGTAGTTTGTATTTTGGTAAGGCGCACTCTTTCGGGTGCGCCTTTTTTTTGCCCAAATTGCGTTCTATTTTTTCGGTTCCACTTCTAAAAAATTGAATGGCGCGTTGCCCGGAGGCCGTTTTTTGCGGCCATTTTAAAATGGACTTTGAGGCGTTTTGGCGGGAAGTTTTGCGGATATAGCGGGTTTGATTTGCCCGCGGAAAATCGGCGGTTCATGCTGGCGGGATATTTGGCGAATCGCCCGCCGCAGGCAATCCGGCGCGGAAAAATTTTCGTTTCGCTCGGCGCCCGCGAGCGGCGCGGTGGTGCGTAGTGGAATGGGGGGGTGGTGCAACTGGGGGTCGGCGGTTGTGCGGCTGAGCGCAGGTGATATGCGGCGGTTGCGTGCGGCGGGTATG
>CALXMX010000130.1 GCA_944389575.1 uncultured Opitutales bacterium | reverse complement strand
GACCTTCGCCCCCAGCGACGCGCACGCCCTTATCGCCGACTCCACCGACGCCCTGACCTCGGGCTCTATCCCGTCTATGAAATACTCCTTGGGCACGCCTATGGTCCTGCCCTCAAGCGAGGCGTTTGCCACAGCCGCGCGGTAGTCGGGAATGTCGACTTGCACGCTCGTCGAATCGCGCTCGTCATGCCCGGCGACCGCGCCGAGCAATACGGCCGCGTCCTCCACCGTCCGCGCGAACGGGCCTATCTGGTCGAGCGACGAGGCAAACGCCGCAAGCCCGAAGCGGCTCACAAGCCCGTACGTGGGCTTCATTCCGACGACCCCGCAAAGGGCGGCCGGCTGGCGTATGGAGCCGCCCGTGTCGCTGCCCAAAGCGCAAGCGCACTCGCCCGCGGCAACCGCCGCCGCGGAGCCGCCGCTGCTTCCGCCGGGAATCCTCGACAAATCCCACGGATTGCGGGTCTTTTTAAACGCGCTGTTCTCGCAGGAGGAACCCATTGCGAATTCGTCCAGATTCAGCCTCCCCCAAAACACGGCCCCGGCCTCCTCAAGCTTCCGCATCGCCGTGCCCGTGTAGGGGCTTACGTAGTTCTCCAAAATCCTGCTGGCGCACGTCAACTTCTGCCCCCGCACCGCGAGAACGTCCTTCAGCCCCACGGGTATGCCGTCGAGCGCGCTCAATTTGCCGCCCGCCGCGCGCCGGGCGTCGGAGGCCTCGGCCGCGCCCATCGCCTGCTCGGCGTAATTCGACAACTGCGCGCAAACCTTGCCGTCGACGGCCTTGGTGCGGAGCATGAACTCCCGCAGAAGCTCGACGGCCGATATTTGCTTTGCGTCGAGCATGGATTCAAGCTCGGCCGCACTCTTGTAAAAAATTTCGTCGCTCATTTTATAAAAACCGCACTTAAAAAACCGCCCTTGCGTTTCCCCTTCGCTCCGCGCCCCCGGTCTACGCGTCCTCGACGACCTTGGGCACCACAACCTGGTTGTCGCGCTTCTTGGGAGCGTTCATGAGAGCCTCCTCTACGGGCATTGCGGCGCCCTCGTCGTCTTCGCGCCAGACGTTGTATATGGCGTGCGCGTGCGCGCTCGGCTCCACGCCGTCGACATTCACGTCGGAAAGTTTCTTAAAGTAATCCAGTATCTGTCCGAGCTGCGCGGAAAATTTCAGCTTTTCCTCCGGCGTAAGGCCGATTCTTGCAAGGCCTGCGACATAATCTATGTCAATCTTATTGTCCATTCAGTCAGAATCGCAAAAGCCGCCCGGCGTTTCAAGAAAATTTTGGGCGCGCGCACGCGCCCCGAAACGCCGCAAAATACCCCGCCTTTCTCGCCGGAGCGGGCGCGCCTTCGGAAGCCTTAAAGCCCCGCCGAAAGGCCCGGCGCTCCGCAGACAAAGGCAGAAAAAGCGCGCCGGCTGTAAAAATCCGCAGGGGTATAATTGCACAATTTTTACAAGGGCTATTTTTAAGAATATCCGCGCCGCAAGGAAAACCGCCGAAATCCGCATTAGCGCAGGCAAACGCATAAGCGGGCAAAAAGCGCGAAAACTCTCCGCGCAATGCAACAAACTTCTCCGCACGGCGTGACCTCCCAGCGCAGTGCAACCCTCATCTCCGCGCGCGGCGCAAGAAGCTCTTCTCACTGCAGCGCAACAAACCATTTCACGCGAAATCTTAAAATTCCGCGCGAAATCTTAAAAAATTTCGGCCGACGCGCACGCGCCCCGCAAAGGCAGCTTTGCGCGCAAAAAAATTTTTCCGACCCCGCGCACCCGCGCGCACATTTACACCCCCGCGCGCGGCGCCGCTTCGCCCCATGCTTCCTTCGAAGCGCACGCAATATTAAAATTCGCGCGATATTAAAATTTAAACCCGATCTTGAGCGGTTTTTGCGCGCCCTTCCCCATTCCGGGGCGAGAAAACCGGCCTTTTTGCAAAAAACGCCAAATGTAAAAAATATTGACAAAGCCCCAAAAAACTGTTCTGCATTTTCTTTTAACCATTTTTTAGACAGGCAAAGTTTATGGCAAAACCCACATACAGACCCTCGAAACTGAAACGCGCGCGCCGCTGCGGCTGGCGCGCCAGAATGAGCACCCGCGGCGGCAGAAGCGTTATAGCTTCGCGCAGGCAGAAGGGCCGCAAGCGCTTAGTGACAAAGTAATATCTGCTCAAAAAAATTCTCCGCCGTGCGCTTCGGGAAGGAAAACAGACTGCGCCTGGCGCGCGAAATAGAATTTTTGAAGGCTAATTCGGCGAAGGCGGATTGTTCCGCCTTCGTCATTTATTTGTATCCCGTTCCGGCGCGCGGACATTCGCGCATAGCAATAATCGCCAGCAGGCGCATAGGCAACGCGGTCTCAAGAAACGCGGCGCGGCGCAGGTTTCGGGAGATATTCCGCGCGTGGGAGCATTCGAGCGGAAACTCCTCGGACATTCTCATATTCGTGAGGCGCGGGTGGAGCGCATTTTCCCACGAAAAGCTGGCGGAAAAATTTTGCGCTGCGGCAAAGTCGCTGGCCGAGAGGTTCAAACCCCGCCCCGGCGCGACGCCCCTGCCGAGCATGCTTGCGCCGCTCCAATCCGCGCGCGGCGCACGCCAAAATCCGGGGGAGAAAAAATGACCTTCAAGCCCCGCCCCCCAAACCGCCGCGCCTCCGCCGGAATGCCCCGCGGAATCTTTTCCGCGCCGCTCTGGCTGATGCTGAAACTCTACAAGCTGACGCTCTCTCCGCTGATTTCCGCCATTCCCGGAAGCGGGTGCAGGTTTTTTCCGACATGCTCGGAATACGCCATGGAGGCCGTGGCCAGACACGGCGCCTTCAAAGGCTCGATTCTCGCCGCATGCCGCCTGCTGCGCTGTCACCCGTTCTGCCGCGGGGGATTGGACTTCGTTCCGGCAAAATTCGAGTGGAAAAAACTATTTTCTCAAAACAAAGTTGACGACTCGAAGCCTTTGAATAATTAATCGCAGTTTAGTTTCAAGAAAATGGACAAGAAAAACACGATTATAGGAATCCTGCTCTTAATAGCCGCGTTCTACTTCATGTACGACGGTTCAAAGCGAGAGGCCGCCCAGCGCAGGGCGGCGGTGGCCGCGGCTTCCTCTGTCCGGGAGCAGTCCGCCGCGAACAGGAGCGCAGAGGCCGGCTCCGTTCCGGCGCAGGCGGCAAAGCTGTCCTCCCCGTTCGCGCCCGAGGAAAATTTCAAAGAGGAATTTGTGACGCTCAAGAACGACTCAATGCTCGTGCGCTTCACAAACCGCGGCGGCGCGATACGCAATGTCGAACTGCTGAAGTACGAGAGGGAGCAAAACAGCCCCGATGCGTTCATTTTCAACGACGTCGGCGGGGGCGTCGGCGCGATGGGATTGGCGTTTGAAAAGCGCGGATTCGAGCTTCCCGTCCCGTTTGAAAACAAATTCGCGCTGATAGAAGCCGACGGGACTAAAGTCATATACCAGTTTATCGAGCCCGGAAAATTCAAAATCACGCGCACATACGTGCTGCTGAATATTGACAAGCTCTCCTACGGCCCGTACGTCGTGGCGGTAAAGACCGAGATTGAGAACATCTCCAAATCCCCCCTGCCCCTCGGCGAGGTGTACCTGTGCCTGGGCGCCGCTCCCCCGACCGAAAGTGACACATTCGGCTCAAACCTCGCCTTCGGGCTTTACGGCAACGGCAAAATACAGCTTTCAAAATCCTCCGCATTCACCAGCAGCAGCGGATTCCTCGGCATAGGCGCAACCTCCGCAAAGCCGTTTGAAAAAATCGCCGCCGAAGACGCGCTGTGGGGAACGGTAAAAAACCAGTTCTTCGCGGCCGTGTTCACTCCCGAAAACGCGACGGCGAACGCCGGATTCGCAATTCCCGTGGAGATAAACCCGCGCTCCGAGAACAGGTACATGCGCAACGCCATCGCGGGATACATGGGATTCGCGGCGGGCGACCTCAATCCGGGGCAGACCTGGAGCATTTCCGGCGCGTACTACGTCGGCCCGAAGCATCTGGACAGTCTCTACGACATGGGCAACGGGCAGGAGGCCGCAATGGATTACGACTGGTTTGGATTCATAAGCAGTCCGCTCTCGCGCCTGATGAACTGGATACATTCGGGCGTGGCGGTTGTCGCGCCCGACTGGGCGTGGGGCTGGTCGATAATCATACTCACCGTGATTGTTAAGCTGGCCCTCTGGCCGCTGACCTCCATACAGATACGCTCCGCAAAGCGCATGGCGAAACTCCAGGGGCCGATCAAGGAGATACGCGAAAAGTACAAGAACGACCCGCAAAAAATGAATCAGGAGACGATGAAGCTCTACGGCGAATACGGAATAAATCCGCTCGCCGGCTGCCTGCCCCTGCTGATTCAGCTGCCGATTTTCATCGGGCTTTACTACATGCTCCGGACCTCCGGAGAAATACGCTTTGCGCATTTCCTGTGGATAAAGGACTTGTCCCTGCCCGACACCATATCGTCGATTCCGTCGATTTTCGGAATACCGTTCCACTTGCTTCCGCTGATAAACGCGGCGGTGACTTTCCTGCAAATGCACCTGTCGCCGACCCCTTCGGCGGACAAGACGCAGGCCATGATACTCAAGCTGATGCCCGTGCTGATGCTGTTCTTCTTCTACTACTTCCCGTCCGGGCTCGTGCTGTATTGGACGGTGCAGAGCCTGCTGGGAATCGTGCAGACGCTGATGATCCGCTACGGGAAGGACAATGTGGAGCTCAAGAAGCGCACAAAGCCGACGTTCATGCAGAAGCTTCAAATGGCGGCGGAGAAGTCGCAACAGATGCAGCAAAAGCGCGGACCGGAATTCGACAAGCTGTCCTTTACCGAAAAGCTCAAGGTCATTAAAGAGGAAAACGCGAAAATACGCCAGCGCCTGCGCGACGAGAGGCTGAAGGGTACAATGTACGAACAGCGCAAGAAGAACCCCGGAGGGCGCTCCACCCCGCGCAAGCGCAAATAGCCCGCATAGGTAATCCGCGCAGAATAGCTTGCGCGCAGAATAGCGTGGTTTGCGCAAAAGGTTCGTCTGCAAATAGCAAGGCTGCAAGTAGCAAGGCTTGCGCAAATTAGCGCGCGCAAATTCCTGCCGATAAATCCTACGCCGGGGCGGCGTGGGCTTCGCGGAGTTATTCTGGACGGACTTATTCAAAAAGGTGTTTTGGACATTCAAATTCCGGTCGTTTTATCCAATCTGCAAGCTTCAAAAATCAAACGGAAAGTTCCAAAAAATTCCGGGCAAAATTTCGCTTTTTTTCCGATTGAAAGAGAAAAACCTTGAAAACGCCGGACATTTTTAAGATTTTTCACCTCTAATTTACATTCAAGACGCCACCGGAATAGCGACAATCCCGAAGCGTTTTTAATTAATAACAAAGGGACACTACAATGTCAGGTCACAGCAAATGGGCTACAACGAAAAGGCACAAGGCGGCCGTTGACGCCAAGCGAGGCAAAATCTTCAGCGCAATCAGCAAGGAATTGACCATCGCCGCAAAGGAGGGAGGCGGGGATCCGGCCGCCAATGCGCGCCTGCGCATGCTCCTGCAAAAGGCCAAGGGGGCGAACATGCCGGCCGAAAATGTCGAGCGCGCAATCAAGAAGGGCACCGGAGAGCTTCCAGGGGTAGTCTATGAAGAACTGCTGTACGAAGGCTACGGCCCGGGCGGGGTCGGAATGATAATAGAGGTGACGACCGACAACAAGAACCGCGCCGCCAGCGACGTGCGTTCGACTATCACAAAGAACGGCGGCAACCTCGCCACTCCCGGAGCGCTGCAATTCAACTTTACCAAAATGGGGCAGTTTATCGTCGACGCCGAAAAATCCAGCGAAGACGCCATAATGGAATGCGTGCTCGACGCGGGCGCCGACGACATCAAAAACAACGGCGACCACTATGAGATTCTCTGCCCCGTCTCCGTCTTCACCGCCGTGGGCGACGCGCTCGCAAAGGCGGGAATAGAGACGAGCGATGCAAAACTGGCCTGGATTCCGAACTCCACAGTTCCCCTGACGGATCCCGAAGTCGCAAGGAAGGCAATCCGCCTGATAGAGGCGCTCGAAGACCTCGACGACGTGAACGAAGTTTACTCCAACGAGGACGTTGACGACTCCCTCTTGGATTGATTCCCTCACGAAGTGGCTCAGCAAAGTCCGCATGCGCCCCGCCCCTGCGGCGCGCGTTTTGCCTGTCCCAAGCCCCGCGCCGGCGGGCGCGGCGGGCGTGGCTGGTGCGGCGGGCGAATCGGCCGGCGACGGTAAGGCGTTTTTAGCGCGCCCATTCGCCCATGTCCCGGCTATCCGCGCGCCTCTTTTAGGCGCGAAATATTTTTTAAGCTTCGCAATCCGATTCCACTTTCAACCATGAAAAAAAACCTCTTTGAAAAGGTCTGGGAAAGGCACGCCGTGCGCGAGCTCCCCGACGGTTCCACACAGCTGCTGATAGACACCCACCTGCTCCACGAAGTGACGAGCCCGCAGGCGTTCGGAATGTTGCGCACATTAAAGCTCGGGGTAAAATATCCGCAGCGCACATTCGCAACGGTCGATCACATTATCCCGACGACCGACCGCTCAGAGCCCTACGCCGACAAGACCGCATACGAAATGCTCCTCC